>JBKJHN010000217.1:0-12122 GCA_046599015.1 Ramlibacter sp. | reverse complement strand
AAACTAGACCAGCGGCGGGTCCATCTCGCGGCCGAAATGACGATGCATGGCCAGGGCTTGCATGAAGGATTCGTCCGCCGCCTGGTCGGCGCCGTTCTCCGCCAGGATGAGGCCGGTGCCACCCTGGGCCAGGCTCTTGTCCATCGACAGCGGCACCCCGGCCTGCGAGAACAGCATGCGCGACGCGCCCAGCACCAGGATCGGCTTGCAGTGCCGGAACTGGTCCCTGATGAATTCCGCGGTGTGGCCGTCCTGCGCTAGCGCTGCCACGGCTTCGTCGCCATCAGGCAGAACCAGGCCGTCGAACAGGAAGCCGGGCTCGTTTTCCAGCGAAGCGTCGGCGTCGATCATCTCGCCGTTGGCGCTGCGCATCAGACCGATGCGAGGTCCTACCAGGCGGCCCACGGCCCCGCGCTCAGCCAGCGCGGCCTGTAGCCGCAGGATCGGCTCCGCGTCGACGCCAGGCGCGACCAGCAAGGCCACCTTGCGACCCTTGATGGAGCCGTCGCCGGGGCGTGCCAGCAGCGACAGCGCCGGCGACTTCGTCACCTCCGGCTGGGCCGGCTGCTCGATGGCACGCGGCATGGGCGGCGGCAGTTCCGTCATGCCCAGGCCGGTGGCCACCTTCTTGGCCAACTCCTCCGAGGCGTTGCGCAGCGAGGAAATCATCCGCTCGCGAATCGCGGGCACCGTCAGCTTGCTCAGTTCGAAGCGGAATGCGTCGGCGATGTGGCACTGTTCCACCGGTGTCTGGCTTTCGTAGAACAGCGTGGCTTGCGTGTAATGGTCCGCGAACTTTTCGGGTTTGGCCCTTACCTTGCCTTGTTCTTCCTTAGCCTGCAGCCGCGCCGGCACCGAAACGAACCCCTGCGCCGCGCCGGCCTGGAAGGGGCAGCCGCCCGCCAGTGAATTCGGCTCATACGAGACCCGGCCGCGCGGGATCGCCTGGCGATGGAAGCCGTCGCGCTGGTTGTTGTGGACCGGCGCGATCGGCGCGTTGATCGGGATCTCGTGGAAGTTGGGCCCGCCCAGTCGTGTGATCTGCGTGTCCACGTAAGAATGGATGCGGCCGGCCAGCAACGGGTCGTTGGAGAAATCGATGCCCGGCACCACATGCGCGGTGCAGAACGCCACCTGTTCGGTTTCGGCGAAGAAATTGTCGGGATTGCGATTGAGCACCATCCGGCCCACGGGACGCACGGGAACCAGTTCCTCGGGGATGATCTTGGTCGCATCCAGGATGTCGAAGCTGAATTTATCCGCCATCTCCTCGCTGAACACCTGCAGGCCGAGTTCGTACTCAGGATAGGCGCCGGCCTCGATCCGCTCCCACAGGTCGCGCCGGTGGTAGTCCGGGTCGGCGCCGGAGATCTTCACGGCTTCGTCCCACACCAGCGAGTGGGTGCCTGCCACCGGACTCCAGTGGAACTTCACGAACACGGACTCGCCGGCATCGTTCACCATGCGGAAGCTGTGCACCCCAAAGCCCTGCATGGTGGCGAAGCTGCGCGGAATGGCGCGATCGGACATCACCCACATCAACATGTGCGTCGATTCGGGCATCAGCGAAACGAAGTCCCAGAACGTGTCGTGTGCACTGGCCGCTTGCGGCATCTGGTGGTGCGGCTCGGGCTTCACGGCGTGCACCAGGTCCGGGAACTTGATCGCGTCCTGGATGAAGAACACAGGGATGTTGTTGCCCACCAGGTCCCAGTTGCCTTCGTCGGTATAGAACTTCACGGCGAAGCCGCGCACGTCGCGCGCGGTGTCCTTGGAGCCGCGCTCGCCCTGCACCGTGGAAAAGCGCACGAACACCGGCGTGACCTTGCCGGCTTCCTTGAATGGCGCCGCCTTGGTGATGTCGGTGAGCGGCTCGTAGCATTCGAAAAAGCCGTGAGCCCCCGATCCGCGTGCATGCACGATCCGCTCGGGAATGCGCTCGTGGTCGAAGTGGGTGATCTTCTCGCGCAGGATGAAATCTTCCAGCAGGACCGGCCCGCGGGTGCCGGACTTAAGCGAGTTCTGGTTATCGGCGATGCGCACTCCCTGATTGGTCGTGAGCATCTGCCCGCCGGAGTCCACGCGCACCCGATCCAGTGGCTCGATGGTGGCATTGACCCCCTCCGGCACCACACTGCCGGTCTTGGCGGAACCGTTTTCCTCGGACAAGGTGCTGGCGCTGGGCAGGCGCGACTCGGGCTCGACGGTCGCACCAGGCTGCGGGGCCAAGCCATTTTGGAATCCGTGTTCGCCGGCTTTGTTGGGGTTGAAAGGCATCGATGCGGCAAGGGCCTGCACCTGGGCCATCTTCTCGGCCGGCAGGTCGCCGGCCGCGCCGGACACGCGGCTCGGGCCGCTGTCGGTATTACGGGAAGCGGATTTGGCGGCGGCCTTTTTTGCGGGGCTGGCCGCGCGGGCGACGGGGCGTTTGGACGATGGCATGGGGATGGAGTGAAAAGCTCGGCGAATTTGCCGTCAGCCACGGTAAATCGGGCCTGCAACCCCAACCTGTAGGACGGCATCCGGAATACGCCAATGCCGAGCAACTTTTTTCTAGCGCAGCAATTGGAGTATCCCCAGCATCACCGGCTGGTGCAGCATGTACCAGCTCAGGCTCCAACGGCCGAGCCACGCCAGGGGCCCCGCGGCCCGTGGCATGCGGTGCTGCACCCAGGTTCGGCGCCGCCCCAACAGCCATTGCCCGGCCGCCATGCCCCACCAGATGGCGCCCAGCCAGGGAAACACGGGCACATAGTCTTCGGTCACCGGCTTGCGGCTGACCAGACCCAGCCAGTTCCAGCCCGGATGGTTCAGGAACTCCAGCCCAGGCCACTCGCCGTGCGCCAGCAGAGCCAGCGGCTTGACCGCGATCGCCAAGGCCCCCGCCAGCCACAGCCAGGAACCCCATCCCGAGGTCAATCGCACCACGATCAGCATCACCGCGATGCCGTGCAGGACACCGAAGTAGATGAAGCTCTTCGGATACATCCAGTACGAACCCGCCGTGACCAGCAGCGCACAACCCGCCACCTGGACCCAGCGCTTCCAGAATCTGGGCCAGTTCTGGCCCTGCTCTACCGCGACGGCCTGGCCGAGGCCAGCGCAAAACAGGAACAGGCTGACAATGGCCGTGCGCTGCCAGGTCCAGAACGGATCGCCATAAAAGTCCTGCTTCAACCAGCCGAAATGATTGAGGTCGAAGCAGAAGTGGAACAACGTCATCCATACGATGGCGGCGCCCCGGAGCGTGTCGATGGAGTCGAACCGTTGGCCGTGCATGGGCTGCAAGTGTAGAACCCCCGCAATCACCCGATTGACGAACCCCGCAGCGGGCGCTTCAATGCGTTGGCACGCCAGTACTCAAGGAGAAAAGACATATGGTGACGCGAGAGCCGGGCCAGAAGGTGGGTTTCTGAACACGCCTGCGCGCACGCTGCCGCCGGCCGTATTGGAGGCCCTCGGCCGGGGCCAGTTGATCGAAGCGATCAAGTTGCTGCGGGCCAGCGGTATCGGCCTGAAGGACGCGAAGGACCTGATCGATACCATCGTCAAATCCAAGACTGCGGCGCCCGCGGCCGCGCCGCCTTCCTTTTCCCCCGGCGGCATGAGCCGGTCACTCCCTCTGGAGGTCATCTCTGCCCTGCAAAGAAACCAGAAGATCGAAGCCGTCCGGCTCATGCGCGAGCAAACCGGATTGGGGCTGAAGGAAGCCAAGGAGGCGGTGGACAAGTATGAGCGCTCGCGTACGCCCGCCATGGGTGGGCTCTCGCCCGGTCAGGTAAGCGAAACGGGCTCCACCGTGTGGCGGGTGATCACCGTGGTGCTGGTCTGCCTCGCCGTTTACCTGGTCATGCGCCGGCTCGCCTGAGGCGTTTCAAGGCCCCGGCGACTGCGTCGCGGCTCGCCGTCGCCGGACATGCTACGCCGCCCATCTGCGCGCATTTCGCCAAATCCGCATCCAGGGGCTCAACTCGTTGCAGTCCCCGGAGGTCCAGCTCATCTGAATGTTGCGAAAGACCCGCTCCGGGTGCGGCATGAGCGCGGTGAACCGGCCATCGGCCGTGGTGACCGCGGTCAGTCCGCCGGGACTGCCGTTCGGATTGAACGGATAGGTTTCAGTCGGATGTCCGTGGTGGTCCGTGAAGTGCATCGCGGCAATCGCCTTGCCCGGGTCGCCGCGCTGGGCGAAATTGGCATACCCCTCGCCATGCGCCACCGCAATCGGAAGCCGGCTGCCGGCCATGCCCGCAAAGAACAGGCTCGGCGATTCCAGCACTTCCACTTGCGACAGGCGTGCCTCATACCGCTCGCTGCGATTGGTGGTGAAGCGCGGCCAGTCCTGCGCGCCGGGAATGATGTCGGCCAGTTCCGCCAGCATCTGGCAGCCATTGCACACGCCGAGGGCGAAGGTGTCCTGCCGGTCGAAAAAAGCCCGGAACTGCGCCGCGAGCTGCTCGTTGAACATGATGCTGCGCGCCCACCCGATGCCCGCGCCGAGTGTGTCGCCGTAGCTGAAGCCACCGCAGGCGACAAAGCCTTTGAAGTCCTTCAGTCCCGTGCGCCCGGCCTGCAGATCCGTCATATGAACGTCGTATGCGTCGAAACCGGCCTCGGTGAAAGCATAGGCCATCTCGACGTGCGAGTTGACGCCTTGCTCGCGCAGGATGGCTATTTTGGGGCGGGACAGATGGAGGTTGGGAGGTGTGATGCCCCCACCCCTGCCCTCCCCCGAAGGGGGAGGGAGGAAGACCCCACTGGCGTCCGCCGAAGGGAACGGGAGGGAGACACCCTTTGCCTCCGGTGAAGGGGCAGGGAGAAAATCCTTGCCCCCTCCCCCTCTGGGGGAGGGTTGGGGTGGGGGCAAGATCACATGCAGGCCGGGGTCGGTGGGATCGCCCGCAGCGGCATGCTCGCTGTCCGCGCCTGCCGGGTTGTCGCGCTGTCGGCAGATCTTCCAGCTGACGCTGTCCCACGCCTGCTGCAAGTCCTGCAACTTGGTGGAGAACACCGCCTTGGTGTCGCGCCAGACCTGGATCTCGCCCTTGCCCACGGCGATCTCCGACGAGGCGGGCCGGGTCTTGCCGACGAAGTGGCTGAACCTGGACAGGCCATGCGCTCGCAAGGTCTGCATGACCTCGTCGCGCACCTGCGTGGGGACTTGCAGCAGCACGCCCAACTCCTCGCTGAACAATGCTTTCAGAGTCAGCTCGTCGCGGCGCGGAGCGACTTGCGTCGCCCAGTTCTTCGCATCCCCAAAATCGGCTCGGCTGTCGCTGATCCCGTCGCCTTCGGTGATGAGAAGGTCGACATTGAGTGAGACCCCGACTCGGCCGGCGAACGCCATTTCGCAAGCGGCCGCGAACAGGCCGCCGTCACTGCGGTCGTGATACGCCAGGATCCTGCCTTGCGCCCGCAAGGTGTTCACCGCGTGGACGAGATTGACCAGGTCGCTCGCGTCGTCCAGGTCCGGCACTTCATTGCCGACTTGATCGAGCACTTGGGCCAGGATGCTGCCGCCCATCCGATGCTTCCCTTTTCCCAGATCGACCAGCACCAGGGTGGTGTCCTGCGTGGACTCGAGCTGCGGCGTGAGCGTGCCCCGCACATCGCTCAAGGTGGCAAAAGCCGTGACGATCAGGCTGACCGGTGAAGTGACCTTCTTGCGCTGGTCGCCATCGGTCCATTGCGTGCGCATGGACAGGCTGTCCTTGCCGACCGGGATCGATATGCCCAGCGCGGGGCACAACTCCATGCCCACGGCGCGCACGGTCTCATACAGCGCCGCGTCTTCGCCCGGATCGCCACATGCCGCCATCCAGTTGGCGGACAGCTTGACCCGCGCCAGTTCGATGGGCGCAGCCAGCAGGTTGGTGATCGCCTCGGCCACCGCCATTCGTCCCGACGCCGGAGCATCGATCGCGGCCAATGGGGTGCGTTCGCCCATGCTCATGGCTTCGCCGGCAAAGCCATGGTAGTCCGCCAAGGTCACGGCGCAGTCAGCCACGGGTACTTGCCACGGGCCGACCATCTGGTCGCGATGCGACAGGCCACCGACGGTGCGGTCGCCGATGGTGATGAGGAAGCGCTTGGATGCGACTGTGGGGTGACTCAGCACCCGGATGGCAGCCTCCTGCAGGTTGACGCCGGTCAGGTCGAGTGCTTTGAACTCGCGGCGTATCGTCGTCACGTCGCGGTGCATCTTGGGCGGCTTGCCCAGTAAGACATCCATGGGCATGTCGACTGCCGTGCCCCCATCCCTGCCTTCCCCCAGAGGGGGAAGGAGCGATGCACTACTCCCTCCCCCTTTGGGGGAGGGTTGGGGTGGGGGTGCATCAGCGCGCGACGAGCCCCCATCCCTGCCTTCCCCCAAAGGGGGAAGGGGTAAATCCAAGTTGCCTACGACGAGCTGCCGCTCCTCGGTCGCCACACCAACCACCGCAAACGGACACCGCTCCCTCTCACAAAAATCCTTGAACTGCTCCAGCGATTCCGGAGCAATCGCCAGCACATAACGCTCCTGGCTTTCGTTGCACCAGATTTCCTTCGGCGCCAGCCCGGATTCCTCCAGCGGGATCCGGCGCAGGTCGAAGCGTGCGCCTCGCCCGGCGTCATTGCTCAGCTCCGGGAAGGCGTTGGACAGGCCGCCCGCGCCCACGTCGTGGATCGCCAGGATCGGATTCGCTTCGCCCTCGGCCCAGCAATGGTTGATCACTTCCTGAGCCCGGCGCTCGATCTCGGGGTTGCCACGCTGCACCGAGTCGAAGTCGAGCTCCGCCGCATTGGCGCCCGTGGCCATGGAGCTGGCGGCGCCACCGCCCATGCCGATGCGCATGCCCGGCCCACCCAGCTGGACCAGCAAAGTGCCGGCGGGGAATGGGATCTTCTTTGTCTGCTCGGCAGAGATGGTGCCGAGGCCGCCCGCGATCATGATGGGCTTGTGATAACCCCGCATGACGCTGTCGACGTTTGTATCCACCTGCTGCTCGTATTCGCGGAAGTAGCCGAGCAGATTGGGCCGGCCGAATTCGTTGTTGAAGGCGGCGCCACCCAGCGGCCCCTCGATCATGATGTCGAGTGGGCTCGCGATATGCCCGGGCTTGCCGCCCGGCTGATCCGACCAGCCGCCCCACAGTCTGGAAACAGTAAACCCCGTCAGTCCCGCCTTGGGCCTGGAACCCCGTCCTGTCGCGCCTTCGTCGCGGATCTCTCCGCCCGCACCCGTGGCTGCGCCGGGAAACGGCGAGATGGCCGTCGGGTGATTGTGCGTTTCCACCTTCATCAGCACATGGTGCAGCGCCTCCTGCTTCTGATAGCGCGAAGCGTCGGCGTGCCTGGCCGTGAAGCGTTCCACGGTCGAGCCTTCCATTACCGATGCATTGTCCGAATAGGCAACCACCGTGTGTTGCGGGCTGACCTGATGGGTGTGCCGGATCATTCCGAACATGCTGCGCTCCTGCGGCACGCCGTCGATGGTGAATGACGCGTTGAAGATCTTGTGGCGGCAGTGCTCACTGTTGGCCTGGGCGAACATCATCAGTTCGACGTCGCTCGGATTGCGGCCCAAGGCCCTGAAGGCGTCCACCAGGTAGCCGATCTCGTCTTCAGCCAAGGCCAGTCCGAAGCGGATGTTGGCCAGCGCCAGGGCGCCCTGGCCGCCGCCCAGCACGTCCACATGCTCCATAGGTGCAGCCTTCACTTCCTTGAACAGGCCGTGGGCCGCGGAGCGCTTGAACATCGCACTTTCGGTCATTCGATCGTGCAGCACGGACGCCAGCGCGGTCAACTGCGCCTGGTCAGGGTTCGTTCGGCCGAGCAGTCCACCTTTCAGCGTGAGACGGAACTCGGTGACTCGCTCGATCCGCTTGAGCGCGATCCCGCAGTTGTGGGCGATATCCGTGGCCTTGGAGGCCCAGGGGGAGACGGTGCCGAAGCGGGGCGTGACGACAATGAGCGCGCCGTCTTCGGCCACGGCCCGGTGAGGTTCGCCGTAGGTCAGCAAGCCGGCAAGCCGCAGGTGTTCGGCTGGCGGCGGCGCGTGGTCTGCTGCCACCAGGTGCACGAACCGCGCCGAGATGCCGCTGACTTTGCCGTGGACGGCCTGCAGGCGCGGAAGCAGTTGCTGTACTCTAAATCCACTGAGAGCATTGCCGCCCTCGAACTCGGTGATGTGCAGGGTCACAGTGAAAGCGCTCTCGTGTGAACCCGGTATCTTAAAGGCAAGGGATTTCGCCCTCTGGGATAATTGAAGTCATGAGCATTACGTACAAGGACGTCGAAGGAATTCAGGGCATGCGGGTGGCCGGAAGGCTGGCATCCGAGGTTCTGGACTACATCACGCCTTTTATCAAGCCGGGGGGCACCACGAAGGAGATCGATCAGTTGGCCGCGGAGTGCATGAAGAAGCAGGGCACGACCTCGGCCACCGTCGGCTACCAGCCCGCCGGTTACCCGCCCTACCCTGCTTCGCTGTGCACCTCCGTCAACCATGTGGTGTGCCACGGCATTCCCAACGACAAGCCGCTCAAGAAGGGCGACATCGTCAATGTGGACGTGACGGTGATCAAGGACGGCTGGTTTGGCGACACCAGCCGCATGTTCATGGTGGGCGAGACGTCCATCGCAGCCAAGCGGCTCTGCGGAGTGACCTATGAGGCCATGTGGCGGGGCATCGTTCAGGTCAAGCCAGGCGTGCACCTCGGCGACATCGGATTCGCCATCCAGCAGTTCGCCGAGAGCAGCGGCTTTTCGGTGGTGCGCGAGTTCTGCGGCCACGGCATCGGCCGCAGCTTTCATGAAGAACCGCAGGTGCTGCATTACGGGAAGCCTGGCACCTTCGATGAATTGAAGCCGGGCATGACCTTCACCATCGAGCCGATGATCAACGCCGGCCGCAAGGAGGTGAAGGAGTTCGGCAACGACGGCTGGACCATCGTCACCAAGGATCACTCGCTGTCGGCGCAGTGGGAGCACACGGTGCTTGTCACCGAGAGCGGTTACGAAGTGCTCACGCTGTCCGCCGGCAGCCCGCCGCCGCCGCCCTTCGTCAACGCATGAGCCGCTGGGCCGCTCCCGAGGCGAATACCGGAGCGTACCAACGCGGAGGTCTCCAATGACCGTAGCGGGGGCCGAACTCACCCGGTCCGTGCCCGATCTGCAGGGCCTGCGCGAGGAGCATCGAGCCCGGAAAGACGCCTTGCTGGCCTCGCTCGAAGCGCAGGGCAGCTCCACTCGTGGGATCCGCAAGCTGTTGCAAGGCCTGGCCCGCGAGACCGACACCACGCTGCGGGGCTTATGGGACGTCACCGGCTTTCCTACCGGCTTCGCCCTGCTTGCCGTGGGCGGGTATGGCCGGGGGGAGTTGTTCCCGCACTCCGACGTCGACGTGGTGGTCTTGCTGACCGACAGCATCTCGGCCGACGACGATCCCGAGCTCAAGCGCAAGGTGGAAACCTTCATTGGCAACTGCTGGGATCTCGGATTGGAGATCGGCTCCAGTGTGCGCACCGTTGCCGAATGCGTGGCGCAGGCGCAGGCCGATGTCACCGTGCAGACGTCGCTGCTCGAGTCGCGGCTGATCTCCGGGGACGCCGGGCTCTACGCCGACTTCAAAGAGCGCTTCGACGCCACGGTGGATCCAAGGGCCTTTTACGTGGCAAAGATCCTGGAAATGCGCCAGCGTCACACCAAGTTCGAGAACACCCCGTACTCTCTGGAGCCCAACTGCAAGGAGTCTCCCGGCGGTTTGCGGGATCTGCAGGTGGTGCTCTGGGTGGCCAGGGCCGCGGGTTTTGGCAAGAGCTGGGATGAGCTCGCCCGCAAAGGGCTGGCCACCGCGTTCGAGGCACGCCAGATCAAACACAACGAAGCCCTGCTGAGCCTGATCCGCGCGCGCCTGCATGTGATCGCCAGGCGCCGCGAAGACCGGCTGGTGTTCGACCTGCAGACCGCCGTGGCCGAGTCCTTTGGCTATGGAGCCCCCACGCTGGCGGCTGGAGCCGCTGCGCTGCCCCCCGAGGGGGCGGATTCGCCTAGGGGCGGCCCGTCGGCGAATCGAACTGCTTCTGTTGCCGCTGGACCTGCCGCGGCCAGCCGCCATCTCGTGCGCGCGAGCGAGACGCTGATGAAGCGCTTCTACTGGGCGGCCAAGGCCGTGACGCAGCTTAACCAGATCCTGTTGCTCAACATCGAAGAGCGCCTCAACCCGAGTGACTACCAACCGGAACCGATCAACGAGCGCTTCTTCAACAAGGCCGGAATGATCGAGGTCGCCAGCGATGATCTTTATCTGAAGAACCCGCAGGCGATCCTGGAAACCTTTCGGGTGTACCAGACGACAGTCGGGGCCAGGGGCTTGTCGGCGCGCACGCTTCGGGCCTTGTACAACGCGCGGGAGGTCATGGACGGCAAGTTCCGCAACGATCCCCGCAATCGAGCGACGTTCCGCGCGATGTTGATGGAGCCCCAAGGGATCACGCACGCCATGCGTCTGATGAACCAGACCTCGGTGCTGGGCCGCTACCTCTGGGTGTTTCGGCGCATCGTGGGCCAGATGCAGCATGACCTGTTCCATGCGTACACCGTGGACCAGCACATCCTGATGGTGCTGCGCAATGTGCGGCGCTTCTTCATCGCCGAACACGCGCATGAGTATCCCTTCTGCTCGCAGCTCGCAGGCGGGTGGGACAAGCCCCACGTGCTTTACGTGGCGGCCCTGTTTCACGACATCGCCAAGGGCCGCGGCGGGGACCACTCGGAGCTCGGCGCGCGCGACGTGCGCCTGTTCTGCCAAGACCACGGCATCGCAGCCGATGACGGCAAGCTGATCGAGTTCCTGGTCAGGGAGCACCTGACCATGAGCCGGGTTGCGCAGAAGGAAGATCTCAGCAATCCCGAGGTCATCAACGGGTTCGCGAAGCGCGTTGGCCACGAACGCTACCTCACGGCTTTGTACCTGCTGACCGTGGCCGATATCCGGGGTACCAGCCCCAAGGTGTGGAACGCCTGGAAGGGCAAGCTGCTGGAAGACCTGTACCGCTACACGCTGCGCACACTGGGCGGCGGCGCGCCCGACCCGCACGCGGAAATCGAGGCGCGAAAACGCGAGGCTCTGGTGCAACTGGGCCTGTACGCGTTGCCTTTCGAAGGCCACAAGAAGCTCTGGGAGAGCCTGGACGTCGGCTATTTCATGCGCCATGAGGCCGGCGACATCGTCTGGCACACCCGGCACCTGGCGCGTCACGCCGGCAAGGAGAAGGCTGTCGTGCGGGCGCGCATGTCGCCCGTGGGCGAGGGCCTGCAGGTGCTGGTCTACACCCCCGACCAGCCCGATCTGTTCGCCCGGATCTGCGGCTACTTCGACCAGGCCGGTTTCAGCATTCTGGACGCCAAGGTGCACACCACCACCAACGGCTATGCGTTGGACACCTTCCAGGTGGTGAGCTCGATGCTGCCCGAACACAATCGTGAGTTGATCAGCATGGTGGAGTCGGAGCTGCAGCACACCATCGAAAAAGCCGGCCCGCTGCCGGCGCCGAGTCGTGGGCGAGTGTCACGCCGCGTCAAGAGCTTCCCGATCGCGCCTCGCGTGGAGCTGGCCCCGGACGAAAAAGCCCAGCGCTGGCTGTTGTCGATCTCGGCCAGCGACAGGGTCGGCCTGCTCTATTCGGTGGCTCGGGTGCTGGCCCGCCACCACATCAATTTGCAGCTGGCGAAAGTCTCGACGCTGGGCGAGCGGGTGGAAGACACCTTCCTCATCGACGGGCCGGAGTTGCAGCAGAACCGCCGGCAGATCGAGATCGAGACGGAGTTGCTGGAGGCGCTGGCTGCGTGACGACGCGCTGCCCCCACCCCAGCCCTCCCCCAGAGGGGGAGGGAGGGATTCCTGCCGCAACCGTTAATCGTCCTGGTTTGGCTCCAAGTCGGGGAACAGCACCTCGGTAAACCCGAATTTGGTGAAATCCCGCACTCGCATGGGATAGAGCTTGCCGATCAGGTGGTCGCATTCATGCTGAACCACGCGCGCATGGAATCCGTCAACGGTTCGGTCGATGGGGTCGCCGTATTGATCGAAGCCCGTGTAGCGGATGCGTGACCAGCGTGGCACCACACCGCGCAGGCCGGGC
>JBKJHN010000053.1:0-11832 GCA_046599015.1 Ramlibacter sp. | reverse complement strand
TGAATTTTCTTTCCACCTGGCGCGCCTGGAAAGACGATCCGCAACGCTGTCGCCTGCTGCATTTCATGTCGATCGAAGCGTGGCCGGTGAGCGCGTCGGACCTGCTGCGAAGCGCTGCGTCCTCTCCTGAACTCGGGCCGTTGGCGCAGGCCCTGACCAAGCAATGGTTCGGCTTGTTGCCGGGCGTGCATCGCATGGCGTTCGAGGACGGCCGTGTACTGCTGACGCTGCACGTGCGCGACGTCAAGAAGGCGCTGCGTGATCGCACTTTCAGCGCCGACTCGGTGTTCCTGGATGGATACGACCCGGCCCGCAATCCGGAGATGTGGGACCTGTACACGCTCAAATCCATGGCGCGCCATTGCCATGGAGGCAGCGGCATTGCTTCGTGGACGGTTGCGGGAGAGGTGCGCCGCGACCTGATGCAATGCGGCTTCAGCATCGAAAAGGCGGAGGGCCTCGCGCCGAAACGCCACTGCCTCAAAGGCGTTTATGCGCCGGCCTGGGAGCCCAGGGGGCAACGGTCAGCCGCCGCGATCACCCCCGAGAGTTGCATCGTGGTGGGTGGCGGGCTCGCCGGTGCTGCTGCAGCAGCAAGTCTGTCACGGCGGGGCTGGCGCGTGACACTGCTCGACGCCGCGGCCGAGCCCGCCGCTGCAGCTTCCGGCTTGCCGGTTGGCTTGCTGGCGCCACATCTCTCGATTGACGACAACCTGCTGTCACGCCTCAGCCGCGCTGGTGTGCGCCTCACCATGCAGCAAGCCCGTGCCTTGCTGCGCGAGGGCGAAGACTGGCGGTTGACGGGCGTGCTGCAGCACGCCGAAGGCGGCATCCGCCATCCCGCAACCCGGGACGATGCCACTTCGGATTGGTATCGGCGCGCCACTCCAGCACAGATGGGGCTTGCCGGCCTCGACCCGGACGCACCGGCCGCGTGGCACGTGCAGGCTGGCTGGATCAAACCGGCCGCGTTGGTCCGGGCCTGGCTCGCACAGCCGGGGATCACATGGCACGGCGGCTTGACGGTCCACCGGCTGGAGCGCTTTGAAGCAGGCTGGCAGGTATTCGATGAGCGGGACCACGTGCTTGGGCGGGCCCGTATGGTCGTGGTCGCCGCAGCAGCTGCCAGCGAACGCCTGCTGCGCGCCGGACTGCCGCTGCAACCGGTCCGAGGCCAGGTGTCCTGGGCACGACGATCACCCGGCGACGCATTGCCACCTTTTTGCGTCAAGGGCAACGGCCACTTCATAACCGATGTGCCGCTGGGCGCCCCGGCGTGGTTCTGCGGCTCGACTTTCGACCGCGGCGACGCCGATCTCGCGGAGCGGGCAGCTGACCACACGGCCAATCTGGGCCGGCTCGAACAGCTGCTGCCGGTGGTGGCGCAGCAGCTGGCGCCCGGGTTCGCGTCGGGCTCGGTGCAGGCCTGGACCGGTATCCGCTGCGTGTCCAATGACCGCAGGCCGCTGTTGGGCGAGATCGAGCCGGGCCTGTGGGTCAGCACTGCCATGGGTTCGCGTGGCCTGACCTTCGCGTTCCTGTGCGCCGAGCTCCTGGCCGCCCGCATTCATGGCGAACCACTGCCCGTCGAGCGCAAGCTGGCCGACGCACTGGATGTCAGCCGGGTGCGCCATACCGTGCCGCTACACCCGATCTAGGAGCTTCTGAAGCTTGCCGGGGTGAGGCGGCTGGTCCAGGAAGCCCCTTGCACCCCCGAGCCAGCCGCGCCAACGATCGCGACGGGAGGGGTGGGGTTTGATGAAAATCAGGTGATTGATCGGTGGCCGGGCTTGCTTCAGTTGCTTCAGCAGAGCCCAGCCGTTCACATCCGGCAAGCTGAAGTCGACCAACGCGATCTCGTACTGATTCAGCCGTGTCAGTTCCAACGCTTGCGCCCCAGTTTCCGCTTCATCGGCTTGCGTGAGATCTGCCAATGCCAGCCGGGCGCGCAAATAAAGCCGCTCCTCGCGGCTGGCACTCGCGATCAGCGCGCGTTTTGGCGCAGGCCGGGTAGGGTCGGGAGTGCCGGTGTCGAATCCCAGATCGAAGTCCAGCGATTGCAAAGGCATGAACAGATCATCCATGGCCTTGACCACGTCGGTCCAGGACAACGGCCGCTGAAACACACGCCAAGCCGCCGCGGGTGCCACGGCCCCCACCCAGATCAGCTTCAGGGCGCTGTTGCCCGGAGCTTCCAGTTCCAGCCGTGCCTCATAGCTTTGCCCGTCGATCAGCGCCATCCTGGGCGCCTCGGGGGCATCGTCCTGCCAAAGGGAATAGATGATGCGGCGCTGCTCCGAGAGTCGGAACACGGTGTTGAGGGCATGACGCTCCGCATCGGAGAACCCCATGACCTTGATAAAGACCCGCTGCGCCATTGGTGGAAGATCGTGATCGGTATATGCACGCGGATTATCGCGGCAGCGCCAAACCTCGAACGGCTTTATACGTGTTTCGCTTCTGACCAGCCCGCAAGCCGCGCCAGCGCTCGCGCATTAGCTTATCCGCATAACGCGCGAACAAAAGAGTAGTTTGGATTCATAAGCGGTGCACTTAGAGTCGCCCTCCATGCACGGCTTCGTCGTCGGGGGCGCGCCGGACCTTTCTTCCGCCAAACAACAACATGTACCAGTACACCGATTTCGACAAGCAGTTCGTCAAGCTTCGCGCAGCGCAGTACCGCGACCAGCTGGAGCGCAACCTGGCCGGCCAGCTGAGCGACGACGCTTTCCGGCCGCTGCGGCTGCAGAACGGCTGGTACATCCAGCGCTATGCGCCGATGCTGCGGATCGCCGTGCCCTACGGAGAGATCTCGAGCGCGCAACTGCGCGTGCTGGCGGAAATCGCGCGCGATTACGATCAACCCACCGCCGAAATCTTTCAGGACGCGCAGGCGAAGCAGGATGCGCTCGGCCCGGTGCCGCTGCCCGGTGGCGGCTCGGTGCGATCGAACCTGAAAGTCGGCTACGGCCACTTCACGACGCGCCAGAACGTCCAGTTCAACTGGATCCCGCTGGCGAAAAGCGCCGAGGTGATGGACCTTTTGGCCAACGTCGACATGCACGGCATCCAGACCAGTGGCAACACGATCCGCAATATCACCAGCGACGAGCTCGCCGGCATCGCGGCGGACGAAATCGCCGATCCGCGTCCGTTCTGCGAAATCCTGCGGCAGTGGAGCACGTTGCATCCCGAATTTGCCTTTCTCCCGCGCAAGTTCAAGATCTCCGTCAATGGCGCGCGCGAAGACCGGGCGGCGATCGGTTGGTACGACATCGGGTTGCAGCTGCTGCGAAATGAAGCCGGTGAATTGGGGTTCAAGGTGCAAGTCGGTGGCGGCATGGGGCGCACGCCCATCATCGGCACCGTGGTACGCGAGTTTCTGCCCTGGGATCAGCTATTGAACTACGTGGAAGCGGCGATTCGGGTCTACAACCGCTACGGTCGCCGGGACAATGCCTGGAAGGCCCGGATCAAGATTCTGGTCAAGGCCGAAGGGCAACGGTACATCGACCAGGTGGAAGAAGAATACCGGCAGATCGTCGAAGTCGATGGCGCGGCGCACACCATCACTCAAGCCGAATACGACCGCGTCGCGGCATCGTTCGTGCCGCCCTCCGTTGGGACACCACGACAGCGCAAGGGTACGGACGCCAACATGCACGACATCCTTCGTGCCGCCGCCGAAGCCGACCCGGAATACACCCGTTGGCTGCATCGCAATGTGCAGGAGCACCGCAATCCCGCACTGCGCGCCGTCACCCTGTCGTTCAAGCGCCTGGGTCACGCGCCTGGCGACGCGACCGGCGACCAGCTGGCGCTGGCCGCAGAGCTTGCGGACCGCTTCTCGGCCGGTGAAGCGCGCGTCACTCACGAGCAGAATCTGTTGCTGCCCTGGGTACATCAGGACGATCTGCCGGAGCTGTGGCACGCGGCCCGCAAAGTCGGGCTGGCCAAGCCCAACATCGGGCTGCTCACCGACATGATCGCCTGCCCCGGCGGTGATTTCTGCTCTCTTGCCAATGCGCGATCACTGCCTATCGCCGAGGCCATCACCCAGCGCTACCAGGACCTGGACGAACTGGACGACATCGGTGAGATCGACCTGCACATCAGCGGCTGCATCAATTCGTGCGGCCATCACCACAGCGGTCACATCGGCATTCTGGGCGTCGACAAGGACGGCAAGGAGTGGTACCAGGTGACGCTGGGCGGCGCGGATGGGTCGTCGCTGTCGGGTGCGGCTACGCCGGGCAAGGTGGTGGGGCCGTCGTTCTCGGCCGCCGAAGTGCCTGAAGTCATCGAAGCCGTTCTGGATGCTTATCGCGGTCACCGTGAGACCGTCGAAGGCAAGGCCGAGACTTTCATTGCGACCTTGCGCCGCGTCGGCATCGAGCCGTTCAAGGTCGCGGCAAATGCCGCACGCTTTTCTGAAAATCAGACTGCCTGAGATGAGCATGAACCTGAAACCGATCACCCCGGCCGAACAGGCGGCGGCTACTGATTCCAAAGTGCTCCGACTCGCCAACGACGCCGACCCGCAAGCCATATCCCTCGATGGCATTGAGCGCGTTGAGCTGCATTTCCCCAAATTCTCCGACGGCCGCGCCTTCAGCCAGGCTTTCCTGCTGCGGCGCCGGCTGGGCTTCCAGGGCGATATTCGCGCGACGGGTGACGTGCTGGTCGACCAACTGGTGCAGATGCAGCGCAGCGGTTTTTCGAGCGCGGTGTTGTGCGAGGGTCAGGATATGGCCCACGCACAGCGTCAGTTCGAACGCTATGCGGCTTTCTACCAGGGCGACGCGGTCAAGTTGAATCCGCGGTTCACGGAAGCCGCGTGATGCGGGCGATGGATCGGCGCGCGCGCGCTTCGGTCGGTTTCGAAGCCAAGCTGACGGAGGCTAAGGAGCTGCTGCAACGCGCGGCAGCCGAATTCTCGCCGATGACGCAGGCGTCGAGCTTGGGCGCGGAAGACGTGGTCATCACTGATCTGATCAACAGCCTGCAACTGGACATCCCGATCTTCGTCCTCGCGACGGGCATGCTGCATCCGCAGACGCTCGATCTGCTGGAACGCACGAGAGCTACCTCGCGGTCGCCCGTCATTGTGTATGAGCCTGTCAATGAGTCCGTCATCCGCTTTGTGGGTCGCGAGGGCAACGAGGCAATGTACAAGAGCGTGGAACTGCGCAAGGCCTGCTGCCATATCCGCAAGTTGGAACCGCTCGAACGGGCGTTGGCCGGCAGGCGTAGCTGGATCACGGGTCTGCGCCGCGAACAGTCGAGCGCCCGCGCGGAAGTGCCGCTAATCGACACAAGTGACGAAGGCAAGACCGGCCGCATCAAGTTGAACCCGCTGGCCAACTGGACCTGGGGCGATGTGTGGCACTACATCGAGCTGCACGGCGTTGACTACAACCGGCTGCACGACGAGTTTTTCCCCAGCATCGGCTGCGCGCCCTGCACCCGGGCGATCAGTCTCGGCGAGGACTTCCGCGCGGGCCGCTGGTGGTGGGAAGACGAAGCGGCCAAGGAATGCGGGCTGCATGTGAAGAACGAGAAAGTGGAAGCATGAACGCAAGGACCGAACCCCAACTGCTGGCCCAACTGAGCAATCGGCACCTCGATTCACTGGAGGAAGAGGCCATCTTCGTCCTGCGCGAAGTGGCGGCGGCTTTTGAACGCCCCACGCTGCTGTTCTCGGGCGGCAAGGACTCGCTGGTGCTGCTGAAGTGCGCGGAAAAGGCCTTTGGCACCGGGCGGATTCCCTATTCCCTGCTGATGATCGACACCGGCCACAACTTCGCTGAAGTGACTGACTTCCGCGATTTCCGCGCCCGCGAACTGGGCGCCGAGTTGATCGTGCGCAGCGTCGAGGACTCCATGCAGCGCGGCACCGTGCGACTGGCGCATCCCGGTGAATCGCGCAACGTGCACCAGTCGGTGACGCTGCTCGAAGCCATCGAGGAATTCCGCTTCGACGCCCTGATTGGCGGCGCGCGTCGCGACGAAGAAAAGGCGCGGGCCAAGGAGCGCATCTTCTCGCACCGCGACAGTTTTGGCCAATGGCAGCCCAAGGCCCAGCGGCCCGAACTTTGGACGCTTTTCAATACGCGCCTGCATTCAGGCGAGCATTTTCGCGTCTTCCCGATTTCCAACTGGACCGAGCTGGACGTGTGGCAGTACATCGAGCGCGAGCACATCGCCCTGCCCTCGATCTACTACGCCCACCCCCGCCAGGTCGTCGAACGCAAGGGTTTGCTGGTGCCAGTGACCGAACTCACTCCGCCCCGCAGCGGCGAAGAGGTTGTCACGCGCACGGTCCGCTTCCGTACGGTGGGCGACATCACCTGCACCTGCCCGGTCGAAAGCCCCGCCGTCAACGCCGCCGAAGTGGTCGTCGAGACTTTGACGGTCGAAGTCAGCGAGCGCGGTGCCACACGCATGGACGACAAGACCTCGGATGCGTCAATGGAGAAGCGCAAGAAGGACGGGTATTTCTGATGACTGAGCTGAAAGTGGACATCCTGGATCCCGGCCTGCGCCGGGATGACAATGCTCGCCGGGATGACAAAGCTCGCCGCAGTGGCGATCACGCCACCGCGCTTCGCTTCATCACGTGCGGGAGCGTGGATGACGGCAAGAGCACCTTGATTGGCCGACTGCTGGTGGACAGCAAATCGGTGCTGCAGGATCAACTGGCCGGTGTGCAGAGATCAGGCCAGACAGACCTGGCGCTGCTGACCGATGGTTTGTCCGCGGAGCGAGAGCAAGGCATCACGATCGACGTGGCGTACCGCTATTTCGCCACACCCAACCGCAAATTCATCATCGGCGACGCGCCCGGCCATGAGCAGTACACGCGCAACATGGTGACGGCGGCATCCAGCGCCGATGCCGCGGTGGTGCTGGTGGATGCAACCAAGCTGCAGTGGCAGAACCCCCAGCTCGAATTGCTGCCCCAGACGCGACGTCATTCGCTGTTGGTGAACCTGCTGCGGGTGCCCGCGATCGTGTTCGCCGTCAACAAGCTCGACGCGGTCGACGATCCGACGGCTGCTTTTAAGAACATCAGCGCTGCCTTGGCCGCTTTCACCTCCGCTGCCGGCATTGCCGTGCGGGGCATCATTCCGATTTCTGCCCTCAAGGGCCACAACGTAGTGGAAGCGGCGCCGGGATGGTGCGGCTACGACGGCCTGTCGCTGCTGCAACTGCTTGAATTGCTGGACGTCACTGCCGCCGAAACCACCGAGGCCTTCGCCTTCCCGGTGCAGTGGGTCGAGAAGTTTTCATCGTCGTCCGACACCCGCCAGGGTCGCCGCGTGTTCTGGGGCCGGGTCGCCACTGGCGGGATCGAGCCCGGCCAGCAGATCAAGGTGCTGCCCAGCGGCCAGACCGCCACAGTCGCCCAGGTGCTGAACCATGCCCGCGAGACCAGGACCGTGCCGGCGGGCCACAGCGCCGGGATCGTGCTGGACCGGGAGTTGGATGTTTCCCGGGGCGACTGGCTACTGGCCCCCGGTACACCCGAGCCGTCGCGAGACATCTCGGCGACTGTCGCCTGGATGGACGACGAACCACTGGTCGCCGGCAGGGTGTACTGGGCATTGCACGGGCACCGCTGGGTCAAAGCCAAGGTCAAGCGCATCGTGCACAAATTGGACGTGAATACGCTGGCCGAAGCCGATGCCGACCACCTCGAGCCCAACTCGATCGGCCACGTTGATCTGACGCTGCAAGAGCCGTTGGCGACTCTGCCGTACGAACGCTCCCGTGTCCTCGGCTCTTTGGTGCTGGTAGACACGGCCAGCCACAAGACCTCTGGGGCTGTGCTGGTTAGATGACGGGCGTCTGGCGCGGAGGCAATAAAATAGGGGCTGATCCCCTGCTTCGAAGAACAACATGACCCACGTAGTCACCGAATCCTGTATCCGCTGCAAGTACACCGACTGTGTGGACGTTTGCCCCGTGGACTGCTTCCGCGAAGGGCCGAACATGCTCGTGATCGACCCCGACGAGTGCATCGACTGCGCCGTGTGCATCCCCGAGTGCCCGGTGAATGCCATTTACGCCGAGGAAGATGTGCCGGCGGACCAGATCGCGTTTATCAAACTCAACGTTGAACTGACCCAGCAGCCCGGCTGGAAGAGCATCACCAAACGCAAGGCCGCTCCGGACGATGCCGACGAATGGAAGGACAAGGCGGGCAAGATCACCCAGCTGATCCGCTAGGAACGATGGAACCGCAACTGAACCAGGAAGTGCTCAAGACCGCCAGCGCGCACGACGGGCCCATCGAGACCGATGCAGTGATCGTCGGGGCTGGCCCGGTCGGCCTGTTCCAGGTGTTCGAACTCGGCCTGCTGGAGATCAAGGCGCACGTGATCGACTCGCTGCCGTATCCGGGCGGTCAATGCGTCGAGCTCTACCCTGACAAGCCGATCTATGACATCCCGGCGGTGCAGGTATGCACAGGACGGGAGCTCACGGACAGGCTGCTCATGCAGATCCAGCCCTTCGGCGCCGCTTTCCACTTCGACCAGGAAGTCAGCACGGTTCACAAGCAGGACGACGGCCGCTTCATGGTCGAGACTTCCAAAAGCGCACGATTTTTGACCAAGACCCTGTTCATCGCTGCGGGGGTCGGCGCATTTCAGCCTCGCGGGCTGAACGTGGAAGGGCTGGACAAGTTCGACGGCTCGCAGTTGCATTACCGCGTGCGCAATCCTGCAGACTTTGCCGGGAAGAACCTGGTCATCATCGGCGGCGGCGACTCTGCCATCGATTGGGCGTTTAATTTCGCGCAGAAGGGCCCCCACCGCGCCGCCAGTGTGATCCTGATCCACCGGCGTGACGGCTTCAATGCCGCGCCGGCTTCCGTTACGAAAATGAAAGAGCTTTGCGCTGCGCATGAGATGCAATTCATGGTCGGGCAGGTGACTGGACACGAGGAGCAGGATGGCAGGCTCATGGCCGTGAAGGTGACCGGCTCCGACGACGTCACGCGCCTTGTACCGCTGGACATGCTGCTGGTCTTCTTCGGGCTTTCGCCCAAGCTGGGACCGATCGCCGAATGGGGACTGGACATCGAGCGCAAGCAAGTCAGGGTGGATACCGAAAAGTTTTCCACCAGCACGCCGGGCATCTTTGCCGTCGGCGACATCAACACCTATCCGGGCAAGAAGAAGCTGATCCTTTCAGGTTTTCATGAGTGCGCGTTGGCCGCGTTCGCCGCCGCATCGCTGATCTTCCCGGACAAGAGGATTCAACTGCAGTACACGACCACGTCGCCAAAGCTGCACAAGGTACTCGGGGTGGACGGACGATAACAAGGCCGCGTTGCGGCCTTGTCCTTTGGCGCCTGCGGCGGGCGAATAGTCGTCTACAATTGCGCCTTTGCTAGGGGTGTTGCCGCGCGAGCGGCGACTGAGAAAGTCCCTTTGAACCTGACTGAGGTAATCCTCGCGCAGGGAAGCCAGCTCTCCAGCGGTGCTCCGGTTCTCTCCCGGACGACATGCCGCCAAAGCAAGCCGACCTGCCACATACGTTAAGGAAACGTCGTGGCACAACACATGCACTCGCCCGCACGAGGGCAACTCTCTCCGCTCGCCGCGGCCATCGCTGCCGCTTTGCTGGTTGGTAACGCGGGCGCGCAAGCGCAGGACGCAACCCTCAAAGCGATCACTGTCGCGCCACGACCGGCCGCTCAGCAGGCCGACGTCACGGGTTTTGGCGACGTTCCATTGAAGGAAGTGCCGATCTCAGCCACGGTGATCGACCGGCGGCAAGTCGAAGCCAGCGGCGCACGCCGGCTGGCCGACCTCACCCAGTTCGACGCCTCGGTCAGCGACGCCTACAACGCGCCTGGCTACTGGGATTTTGTTTCGATCCGCGGCTTCACACTGGACAACCGCTTCAACTTCCGCCGCGAGGGACTGCCGATCAGCGCAGAGACCACGATCCCCCTGGACAACAAGGAGCGGATCGAGATACTCAAGGGAACGAGCGGGATTCAGTCAGGCACCAGCGCGCCCGGTGGCCTGGTGAACTACGCCGTCAAACGCCCGACGGAGAAAGACCTGCGCGAGGTGAGGCTGGAGGCTGCGAGTCGCTCCAGCCTGCTCGCAGCGGTGGACCTGGGCGGGAGATTCGGCACAGACCGCGCCCTGGGCTATCGTCTGAACGTCGCACAGGAACGGCTCCGGCCCCTCGTGCACAACCTCGATGGCCAACGCAGCGTAGTCGCACTCGCCACGGACTGGCGCATCAGCCGCGACTCGGTGCTGGAAGGCGAGCTCGAATGGAGCCACAAGTCGCAAGCGAGCCAGGTGGGGTTGAGCATGCTCGGCAGCAAGTTGCCACCGCCAATGGACCCGCGCCTGAATCTGAACAACCAGCCCTGGGTGCAGCCGTCGATCTTCGATGCGATCACCGGCACGCTGCGATTCAGCCAGGCGCTTGGGCGCGACTGGCGCTGGTCGGCACAGGCAGGCACGCAGCACCTCGCGAGCGACGACTTCACCGCATTCCCCTTCGGCTG
Organism: Ramlibacter sp.; assembly: GCA_046599015.1. Classification (GTDB taxonomy): domain Bacteria; phylum Pseudomonadota; class Gammaproteobacteria; order Burkholderiales; family Burkholderiaceae_C; genus Ramlibacter. Next base: position 1,292 of record JBKJHN010000053.1, on the reverse strand, counting down.
CAGCACCGAGGGCAATTTCGACCGCTACTGTTCCGATGGCACCTTCGACTATTACGACTTCCGCAGCGCCAATGAGAAGCGGCGGCTGAACGCGGCCTCGCTGAACCTGAAGGGCAAGCTCGTCAGCGGCGCCATCACGCATGACCTGTCATTCGGACTGCTCACCAGCAAGGTCCGCAACCGGTTCCAGGATCAGGCGTTCAACCTCGTCGGCCTCGGCAACATCCAGGGCACGGCGCTCGTGCCGGCGGATCCAGCACTCACAATCCCGAGCACGAACCGCGACGAACGCTCGGTCGAACTCTCGGCGCAGGACGCGATCCGCTGGGGCGAGCAGTTCACCACGTGGCTTGGCGTGCGGCACACGCGATTGCGCCGCGAAAGCGTGCTGACCGATGGGTCCACGGGCACGTCCTATCAGCAAAACCTGACGACGCCTTGGTTGGCCGCCAGCTACAAGATCGACCCTGAGACCACTGCCTACGCGAGCTGGGGCCAGGGCATCGAGTCACAGGTCGTGCCGAACAACAGCGCGCTGTACACCAATCCGGGCGTGGCCCTGCCAGCGCTTAAATCCAGGCAATTCGAGATCGGCATCAAGGGCGGGACCGCGCCGCTTGCCTGGCAGTTGGCCTGGTTCGACATCAAGCGGCCTGCGACCAACATCGACTTCTGCAACCGCACCTTCAGCCTGTGCACCGGCCAGTTCGACGGCCGCGCCGTGCACCGCGGCCTCGAAGCGAGCACCCAATGGACGCAAGGGTCGTGGCGATTAGGCGCTGGCGCCACAGTGCTCGACGCAAAGCGCCAGGGCACCGAGCTCGAGCCGGCGGCCAATGGCAAGCGCCCGCCGAACGTGCCGAATGTGGTGCTCCGAGCGCAGGCGGGTTGGAAGCTCGCTTCCGTACCCGGGCTCGAACTGCAGGGTCAGCTGTCGCACGAAGGACGCCGCGCGGTACTGGCGGACGAATCGGTGATGCTGCCTGCCTGGACGCGCTTCGACGCGGCCTTGCGTTACGAAACCAAGCTGGGCGGTACGGCCACAAGCTGGTCGCTGGGCGTCGACAATCTCGCGAACAAGCGCTACTGGAGGGAATCGCCCTACCAGTTCGGCCATGTGTACCTGTACCCCGGCGCAGCGAGGACTTTCCGCGTGTCCTTCACCGCAGCGCTGTGACGGAAGCTTTTGGAACCGCGCTATAATTTAAGGCTCATTCCTCGATAGCTCAGTCGGTAGAGCGCCGGACTGTTAATCCGTAGGTCCCTGGTTCGAGCCCAGGTCGAGGAGCCAT
>JBKJHN010000014.1:0-23454 GCA_046599015.1 Ramlibacter sp. | reverse complement strand
CAGGACATGTCTGACATCGCAGCAGCCCTGACCGAGCCGGCGGCGACGGCCTGGCACGCCATCAACCTGTCCATGCGCGCCCTCGCCCGGCCCCTGCATGAGTGCCGCGCGCTGGTCATCGGCGGAGGCGCCATAGGGATGCTGGCCGGTCTCTTGCTGCAGCACCTTGGCGTGAAAGACATCGCTATCAGCGAGCCCAATCAGCTCAGGCGCGAGGCGTTGGAAACGCATATCGGATGCGTCACATTCAATCCGCACACCCAAAAGCCTGGCGAGAACGAATACGACTATGTACTCGATGCGGTGGGTGCAAAGGCGACCCGTCAGCAAGCTTTTGCGGCTGTCAAACCCGGTGCGGTGATCATGCACGTCGGTCTTCAAGACTGGGCCAGCGAGATCGACATGAGGAAACTCACGCTGTCCGAAGTGACGCTCCTCGGAACCTACACCTATACCACGGCAGACCTGCGCGCCACCGTCCTGGCGCTGCACCGGGGCGTGTTCGGCTCACTCGCCTGGGTCGAGGAGCGACCAATGGCAGATGGCCAACGCGCGTTCGAAGACCTGGATGCCGGACGCAGCGCCGCTGCGAAGGTGATTCTTCGACCCTGAGAGAGTGGCGGATCGCGAATCGCGTAACAGAAATGCTACGATTCCCGGAGATCCTCGGCATGTCGAGGAGCGGACACTGGTGAACGTCGCCGCATTCGCTTCAATTGAACCAGCCCGAACACCAATGACCACCGAAACCGACGATCGACGCCGCCGCTTCATGTTGGCCGCTGGGGCGGGCGTTGCCGCGACCGGCACCGCCGGTTACTTCGGCCTGCGCCATGCCCTGCCTTCGCCCGCCCGAGGCGAGCTCCTGGCGGTCAATCTGCGCGACCTGGTGCCCGGCCGCTTGCGCACCGTGGAGTGGGAGGGGCGTCCGGTGTGGATCCTGCGCCGATCCGCGCGCGAGATCGCCATGCTGCACGAGAACCAATCGCCTTTGATGGACCCGACTTCCCGCGACTCCGTGCAACCGGATGGGTGCCGCAATCCCTTGCGCTCGCTGCGCCCGGACATTTTCGTGGCGATCGGTTTGTGCACACATCAGGCTTGCACGCCGGCGCTGCGAGCGGGCGAGGGTTTTCTGTGCCCGTGCCATGCGTCGAAGTTCGACCTGGCTGGGCGCGTCCACCGGGCCGGCCCGGCCACGATCAATCTCGCAATCCCGGCCTATCGCTTCGAAGGACCCGACCGGCTCGTCCTCGGCGTCGACGACTGAGGTCTTCTCAGGCGGCAAGCCGGCCGCCGGCGGCCCGTTGCCGGTAACGGCGCATCGGCAGCGCGATGGCCATTCCACCGGCGTGCAAAGCCGCCGTGGTCAGCAGAAAGCCCACTGCGTACCCCGCAAAATCCGCGGCCGGCGCCTCGGAGCCGTGAGCGAAACCATGCAGCAATGCCGCGGCGACGACCCCGCCCAGTCCGAGGCCGGGCCGGATCGCGTGGCCAGTACAGGCCATAACCATCATCGACCCCAGCAACACGAGACTGGCCGTCAAGCCCTGCTCCACGAACGGCAGCGACAGGCCCGACCACGCCAGCAATGAGCCCAGCGCGAGCGCGAGCAGGAAAGCCGCCGGGCCCCAGCCGACCCGATGCCGGGGCAGCGCCGTAATCGACCACACGCCGACAGCCGCTGCGGCGAGCAGGTGGTCCAGGGCCAGGGGATGGGCCAAGCCTTCAAGGATGCTCGATGCGGCGTGGCCGGTGTGGGCCTGGGCCGCGCCGGCTCCCAGCAGCAAAACAGCCGCAAGGGAACTGCGTGTGGCAGCGTGGGACAAGAGTCTCATGGGTTTCTCCTCACAAAAACGAACGGGGCCTGACCGCTTTGTAGCGCAAGAGGCGTGCCCGCTGCGCGAAATGTGTCGCCTCCCCCTGAAGCCATCAGGCGATCGACGCGCTCTGGATCAGACGCATCCGGAAACTGGTTACCGCACCGATTAGCACCTAACCATTCTGGCGCATTCGCGGTCACTGAAAAAGCGCCTTTTCCCCTTGGGAACGGTGTGAATGCGAGCGAGCGAACACGGTGGCCCGCAATTTGCGTTGATGAGCTTCATCTGTGCCCCGCCGGGTCTGACTCTTGAGGAAACAAGACATGCGCGCAACCAACGAATTGTTCGATCTCTCCCGCGAGGTCATGCCCGCTGTCGAAAAGCGGCTCGAACTCTCACGGCGCGAGTACCTGCAGTTTTGCGCCACGCTGGCCGCCACGATGGGGCTTCCGGTCGGCGCGGATGCCGCCGTGGCCAAGGCGATCGAGACGGCTCCCCGGCCCTCGGTGATCTGGCTGCACTTTCAGGAATGCACGGGCTGCACCGAATCGCTGCTGCGCGCGGAACACCCCACGCTCGAAAAACTGATCCTCGACGTGATCTCGCTGGACTACCACGAGACGCTGATGGCGGCCGCGGGGCACCAGGCCGAGGCCGCGCGTAAATCGGCCATGAAGGCCCACAAAGGCAAGTACGTGCTGGTGGTGGAAGGCGCGATTCCCGTCAAGGACAACGGTGTCTACTGCAAGATTGGCGGCCACACCGCCATCGACCTGCTCAAGGAATGCGCGGCCGACGCCGCCGCCGTGATCGCGATCGGGTCCTGTTCCTCCTGGGGCGGCATGCCTTCCACAGGGCCCAACCCTTCGGGCTCGTCCAGCGCGGGCGAGGTGCTTGGCAAGCCGGTGGTGACCATCCCCGGCTGCCCGCCCAATCCGTACAACTTCCTTGCCACCGTCGTGCACCTCCTCACCTTCGGCAAGCTGCCCGATGTGGACGCGCTCGGCCGCCCCAAGTTCGCGTACTCGCGGCTCGTGCATGAGCACTGCGAGCGGCGCGCGCACTTCGACGCCGGTCGCTTCGCCATCGAATTCGGCGACGAGGGCCACCGTCAGGGCTACTGCCTGTACAAGCTGGGGTGCAAGGGCCCGGAAACCTACGCCAACTGCTCCACCATCGGCTTTGGCGATGCGGGCGAAAACAACTGGCCCGTGGGCTGCGGCCACCCCTGCATCGGCTGCACGGAAAAAGGCGTGGGCTTCACCAAGCCCATCCACCAGGTGGCGCTGATGCGCAACGTGACCCCGCCCACCCAGTACCCGCGCATCGTCGAAGAGCAAGGCAAGGGCGCCTCGTTCGCTGCAGCGGCGGCACTCACGGCCCTGGCCGGCGCCGCTGCCGGCGCGGCGGCGATGCTCACTCGCAACCTCGGGCTTTCGCACGAAGCGGCCGAGGCCAAGCGCGAGAAACTCGAAACCCCCGACAAGACGGAGGTGTAGCCGTGGACAGCCGTCGCACATTTCTCAAGAGCCTGGTTGCCAGCGGTGCCGCCGTGGCAACCGCCTCGGTGGCGCCACCAGCCCTTGCGCGGGACAGCTACGAACGCTCCCCCGGGGCCCTGGGCCTGCTGTACGACGCCACCCTGTGCGTCGGCTGCAAGGCCTGCGTGGCCGCCTGCAAGGAGGTCAACAAGAACCCGGCGGAATTCTCCACGGCCGACCGGCTGTGGGACACGCCGCTGGACACCTCGGGCTACACCTTCAACCTGATCAAGATGTACCGCAACGGTACGATGGAAACCAAGGATTCAGAGGTCGACGGCTTTGCGTTCATGAAGACTTCGTGCATGCAATGCGCGGATCCGTCCTGCGTGTCCGCCTGCCCGGTTTCGGCCATGACCAAGGACCCCGTCACTGGCATCGTCGCGTACGACGCCGACGCCTGCGTGGGCTGCCGCTATTGCGTGGTGGCCTGCCCCTTCGGCATTCCCAAGTACCAGTACGACTCGCCCACCGGCAAGATCGGCAAGTGCGAGTTGTGCCGCCACCGCATGAAGGACGGCCACTATGCCGCCTGCGCCGAAGTCTGTCCCACGGGCGCAACGCTCTATGGCAAGACCAGCGATCTGCTGGCCGAAGCCAAGCGCCGGCTCGCCTTGGCGCCCGGCAGTGTCACCACCTACCCGCGCGGGCGCCTCGGGGGCCCGGACCAGAGCTACGAAGGCCCGGTGGGCAAGTACATCAAGCACGTGTATGGCGAGAAGGAATACGGCGGCACGCAGGTGCTCAAGCTCTCCGCCGTCAGCTTCCCCAAGGTGGGCATGCCCGACCTGCCGCCCAACGCCTCGGCCGCCACTTCGGAGACCATCCAGCACACGCTGTACGGCGGGCTGGCGATGCCGCTGGTGGTGCTGGGCGCGCTCACCGTGGTGGCCAAGAAGTTTGTGCGTCCTGAGGACGAAGCCGCACCCGAGGAGAAGGAGCAATGACCATGGCCAGCCACAACCATGCCGCGCCCACCCCCGTAGGGGGAAGCCTGTGGAACGCAACCACCCTGGTCTGCGGGGTGCTGATCGCGATCATGACGACGATCCTGCTGGTGCGATTCTTCCTGGGGCTCGGCGCAGTCACCAATGTCAACGACGGCTACTCGTGGGGTATCTGGGTGGTGGTGGACGTGATGGTCGGCTCGGCCCTGGCCACCGGCGGCTTCGCCGTTGCGCTGCTGGTCTACATCTTCAACAAGGGCGAATACCATCCGCTGGTGCGTCCGGCCCTGCTGGCAAGCCTGTTCGGCTACACCCTCGCCGGCGTGGGCATCTTCTTCGACCTCGGGCGCTGGTGGAACTTCTGGCACATCTTCTGGCCCGGCTACATCAACCTCAATTCCGTGATGTTCGAAGTGGCGGCATGCGTTACGGCGTACATCCTGGTGATGTGGATCGAGTTCTCCCCGGTGTTCTTGGAGAAACTCGGTTTCAAGGACATCCGCCGCAAGCTGAACAAGGTGCTGTTCTTCTTCATCGCCCTGGGCGTGCTGCTGCCCATGATGCATCAGTCTTCCCTGGGCACGATGCTCGTGGTGATGGGCGGCCAGGTGAATCCGCTGTGGCAAACGCCGGCCGTTCCGGTGATCTACCTGCTGACTGCCATTGTCATGGGCTACGGCGTGGTGCTGTTCGAGGCCTGCGTCGCGGCGGCGAGCTACCGGCGCAAGATCGAGGTTCACCTGCTGGACCCGATGAGCAAAATCATGTTGGGCGTGCTGGCCGTGTACCTGGTCGTGCGGCTCGTCGACTTGCTGGTACGTGGCGCCCTAGGCGCGGCTTTCGCGCCTGGCTGGCCGGCCCTGTTCTTCTGGTTTGAAAATCTGTCCTTCATTGCGCCGTTTTTCCTGATCGGCAGCGCACAGGCACGGCGCAACCCGGCTCGCCTGTTCCTGGCCGGCCTGGCGATCATGGTGGGCGGCTCGCTGCTGCGGATCAACGGCTTCCTGATCGGCTACGACACCGGCCCCGGCTGGAACTATTTCCCCTCGGTCGCCGAGATCCTGGTCACCGCCGGCATGTTCGCTGTCGAAGTGCTGGGTTACATCATCATCACCCGCCGCTTCCCGGTGCTGCCGCGGGAAGAGTACGCGGCGCCGATGCCGGGACCTGGCGCCGCGGCCGCCGCTTAAAAAATACAGATGGAGACGTAAATGTCAACGCGCATCACGATTGATCCGATCACGCGGATCGAGGGTCATCTTCGAATCGACGTCGACATCGACGGCGGCAAGGTCAAGAAGGCGTGGTCGTCGGGCCAGATGTGGCGGGGCGTGGAGTTGATCCTGCTCGGCCGCGACCCGCGCGACGCCTGGGCCATCACCCAGCGCATCTGCGGTGTCTGCACCACCGTGCATGCCATCACCTCGGTGCGCGCCGTGGAAAACGCGCTGAAGATGGAGATCCCGCTGAACGCGCAGTACATCCGCAACCTGATCATCCTGGCGCACTCGGTGCACGACAGCATCGTGCACTTCTATCACCTGTCGGCGCTCGACTGGGTCGACGTGACTTCGGCGCTCAAGGCCGATCCCGACAAGACCGCCCTGCTCGGCGAAAGCCTGTCGTCGTGGCACCTGAACAGCAAGCACGAGATGCGCCGCGTGCACGAGCGCCTGAAGGGCTTCGTCAATGGCGGGCAGCTCGGCATCTTCACCAACGGCTACTGGGGCCACCCGGCGATGAAGCTCTCGCCCGAGGTCAACCTGCTGGCCGTCGCGCATTACCTGCAGGCACTGGAAGTGCAGCGCAAGGCCAACAAGATCGTCGCGATCCTGGGTTCCAAGACTCCGCACATCCAGAACGTCGCCGTGGGCGGCGTCGCCAACGCGCTGGCCACCGACTCGCAGGCCGTGCTGACGGTGGAAAGGCTGATGGCCATCAAGGCCTGGATCGACGAACTGGCCGACTTCGTCAAGAACGTCTACCTGGTCGACGTCGCCGCGATAGGCGCCTTCTACCCGGAGTGGACAGCCATCGGCAAAGGGGTAACCAACTACCTGTCGGTCCCGGACATCCCGCTGGATACCAAGGGCACCCAGTTCGCGTTCCCGGGCGGGTACATCGATGGCGGCAATCTGGCCGGGCGCAAGCCCATCTCCAGTTTCGAAGACGCCTACTTCGTCAAGGGTGTCGAGGAGTCGGTGAAGCACTCCTGGTACAGCTACGAGAAAGCCGGCGCACTGCACCCGTACAAGGGCGAAACCAAGCCCAACTACACGGATTTCAAGGACGATGCCAAGTACTCGTGGCTGAAGTCGCCCACGTTCTACGGCAAGGTTGCCCAGGTCGGCCCGCTCGCACGCGTGCTGAACGGCCTGGCCGCGGGCCACGAGCCCACCAAGAAGTACGCCACAGCAACGCTGGACACGGTGTCGGCGCTGGCCAAGACCAAGGTGGGGCTGGACGCGATGCATTCGACCATCGGCCGCCACGCCGCCCGGGCGATCACCGCCGCCGTGAACGTCGACCTGCTGACCGATCAATGGACAGCCTTGCTGAGCAACATCGGCAAGGGCGATATCTCGATCTTCAACAAGCCGGTGTTCCCGAAAGACGAGGTCATGGGCGTTGGCTTCCACGAAGCGCCGCGCGGCGCGCTGTCGCATTGGGTCGTGATCGACAAGGGCAAGATCAAGAATTACCAGTGCGTCGTTCCGTCGACCTGGAACGCGTGTCCGAGAAACGACAAGGACGAGCCCGGGCCGTACGAGGCCTCCCTGCTCGATACGCCGATCGCCGACGCACAAAAGCCCCTGGAAGTGCTGCGCACGATTCATTCGTTCGACCCGTGCATCGCTTGCGCCATTCACCTGACGGATGACGAAGGCAACGCGATCTCGGTGAAGGCGGTCTGAGGTGCGCGCCGTCGTCCTGGGCATCGGCAACACTATCCTTTCGGATGAGGCCGCCGGAGTGCGCGCGGCGGAGGCATTCGAACAAGCCTTCACCGTGCCCCCGAACGTCCTGGTGATAGACGGCGGCACCTCCGGCATGGAGATGATCGAGGAAATCTCCGACGCCACCCTGCTGATCGTGCTGGATGTCGTCATGCGCGGCGCCACGCCGGGCACACTGGTGCGCATCGCGGGCGCCGACATCCCTGTGTTCTTCCGTCGGAAGCTGTCGCCGCATCAGATCGGCCTGCCCGACGTGCTGGCCAGCCTGGAACTGCTGGGGGCGATGCCCGCCGAAATCATTGTGCTGGGCGTTGAACCCTTCACGCTCGAACTGGGCCTGGAGATGACCGACATCGTCGCGCGCCAGGTTCCGGTGCTGGCGGCGCAGGCTGCCGACGAATTGCTTGCGCGTGGCTATCCGGTCCGGCCCGCGTTGCGGCCTGAGCCCGCCCTGGCCTGAAATGTGCCTCTCCGCGCCATCGCGTGTCGTGTCCGTCGCAGCAGGCACCGCCGTCACCGAATGCTTCGGCGTGCGGCGTGAAGTCAGCCTCATTCTTCTCGACGAACCCGTAGCGCCCGGCGACTACCTGCTGATCCAGGCCGGCGGCTTCGCTTACGAGCGATTGGAGCGCGCCCGCGCAGAAGAGGCGCTGGCCCTCATGGAAACGTTGCTGTCACACAATGAACCCGCACGCAGCTGGGGCGAAGCGCCATGAACCTGTTGCGGCATGCGCAGGATCCGAGCGAGGCGGTCGAACGGGCGTTCTTTCTCATCCACCGCGACCGGATGGCAGATGTGCCTATCGTCAATCCGGCACTGCAGGTGGAAGCCGTGGACTTCCAGCCATGGCAGGGGCACTGGCTCGGAGTCATCGTGACACCGTGGTGCATGAGCGTGATGCTGCTGCCAGGGGCGCAGGCGCCATGGGAGACGGTGCCCGTGCAAAAGCGCCGGCAGGTGACGTTCCCCTATGGGAGCCTCGCCTTCCTTGGCAGCACCGAGCCGGGACTGGGCGAGTACCAGACCTGCGCGCTGTTTTCGCCGATGGACAAGTTTGCGACGCAGGCCCAGGCGGTCGACACCGCACGCGCGTCGCTGCTGGCGCTGCTGGCGCCCCCGCCAGGCACGCCGGCCGATCCGGGAGCCGCTGAAGGCCCCGCCCCCAAGGAGCGCCGCCCGTCGCGGCGCGGCTTCCTGGGCATGAGGGAAAGATCGCCCTCTTGATATAGCGCAAGCGCCACCCACCCAAGGGTGCGAAGATTTCCAGCCATTGCAGAGTTCTGGCTTAGAACCACGACCCGAGAGACAACCATGTCGCAAATGACCGACTTCAACTCGAGTGCGCGCGCCGGCACGGACGGCGAGCACCGCGTGCAACTCGCGCTGCTCAAGAGCCTGTGCGATTCGATGCGTGACGCGGGCGACGGCACGACAACGAGTGAGCTGCTGGAGCAGCTGATCTCCTACACCGAAGCACATTTTCTGTCCGAGGAGCTCCTCATGCGCATGAAGAGCTATGACGACTACGAGGACCACGTCAGCGATCACGTGCGCATCATGGAAAGCCTGCGCGGGCTGGCGTCGGCGCAGGCTTCCGGCGAACCCATGGGAGCCGGCGGCGCCGATAAGGTACTGGCGTTCGTAGGGCACCACATCGCCACTCGTGACCGGCGGCTTGCCGAGTACCTGCACGGCGAGCAGTAGCCGCCGCACCCCGCCATGCACGAGATGTCATTGGCGCAGGGGGTGCTGCAGCTGATCGAGGCGTCGGCGCAGCGGCAGCCGTTTTCTCGCGTGCTGGCTGTGTGGCTCGAAATTGGCGAGCTCGCGGGCGTGGAGCCGGACGCGATGAAGTTCTGTTTTGACGCGGTGACGCGCGGCAGCGTCGCCGAGGGGGCGCGGCTGGAGATCGTCGCCGCGCCGGGCGCCGCCTGGTGCCTGCAGTGCGCCGCCACCGTGGCCGTTGGCGAACTGTTCGGCGCCTGCCCGCACTGCGGCTCGCACGAGGTGCAGGTGACCGGCGGAACCGAGTTGCGGGTGCGGGAACTGGAAGTGGATTAGGAGACAAAAGAATGTGCACGAGTTGCGGATGCGGAACTGACGCGGTCACGATCGAGGGCGTTGCCATTGCGCAGCCTCACCCGCACGAACACCACGATCATCAACACGCTCATGGTCACGACCACGGCCATGGTCACGATCACGAACATGGCCACAGCCATGACGGGCATTCGCATGCACCGGGCATCGGCGCCCGGCGCATGGTGCAGATCGAACAGGACATCCTCGCCAAGAACGACGCCATCGCCGCCGCCAACCGGACTCGTCTGGCGCAACGGGGCATCTTTGCCTTGAACCTGGTCTCCAGTCCCGGGTCGGGCAAGACCACCCTGCTGTGCCGCACCATCGAACTGCTGGGCGCCCAGCCTTTGGCGGTGATCGAGGGCGATCAGCAGACCAGCAACGACGCCGAACGGATCCGCGCGACGGGAGCCCCCGCCATCCAGATCAACACCGGAAAGGGTTGCCACCTGGACGCCGACATGGTGGGCCGGGCGATGGACAAGCTAGCGCTTGCAGCCGGCAGCCTGCTGCTGATCGAGAACGTCGGCAACCTGGTTTGCCCTGCCGGGTTCGACCTCGGTGAAGCGCACAAGGTGGCGGTGCTGTCGGTGACCGAAGGCGAAGACAAGCCGTTGAAATACCCGCACATGTTCCGCGCGGCCAGCGTCATGATCCTCAACAAGATCGACCTGCTGCCCTACCTGGATTTCGACGTGGAGACGGCAATCGGCTATGCCCGCCGCGTCAACCCTGGCATTCGCATCATCCAGTTGTCGGCAACGACCGGCCAAGGCATGACGCCGTGGCTCGACTTCCTGCACGAGGGCGTGGCGGCGGCGAAGGCCGTGGGCGCCGAAGAGTTGCTGCTGTTGAAGCGGCGCGTTGCCGAACTCGAGTCTCGCCTGCAAGGCTGAAGCGCCATGATGCCGGCCTTTCGAATCCACGTTTCCGGCGTCGTGCAAGGCGTGGGCTTCCGGCCCTTCGTGTGGCGGCTGGCAACCGAATTGAACTTGGCCGGCTGGGTGCGCAACGATGCGCAGGGCGTTGAGGTCGCCGCCGAGGGCGCGGAAGAACAGGTGGCCGCATTGCTGGCGCGGTTGCGCACCGAGGCCCCTGCGCTGGCCCGCGTCGACACCGTCAGCTCGCGCGCGGCAGCCCCCGAGCAACTGCGCGGCTTCACCATCGCGCCAAGCGCAGGCGGGTCGCTCGCCACCGCCATCGGCCCCGACGTTGCGCCTTGCGCGGATTGCCTGCGCGAGCTGTTCGACGCGCACGGGCGCCGCTGGCGCCATCCGTTCATCACGTGTACCCACTGCGGCCCCCGCTACACCGTGACGCGGGCGCTGCCATACGACCGGCCGCAGACCAGCCTCGCGCCGTTCCCGCTGTGTCCGGACTGTGAACGGGAATACACCTCGCCCGCCGATCGCCGCTTCCACGCGGAAACAACCTGCTGCCCCGCCTGCGGGCCCGGCTTGTCGCTGGTCAACGCCGAAGGCGAGAGCATTCCCGGCGATCCAATCAACGCCACGTTGAACCTGTTGCGTAACGGTGCAATCGTCGCGATCAAGGGACTCGGCGGCTTTCACCTGGCCTGCGACGCCCGCAACGCAGCGGCAGTGGCAAGGTTGCGCCTGCGCAAGAACCGCGAAGAGAAACCGTTCGCGCTGATGGCCGCCAATGCAGTCAGTCTGGCCGGGCTCGCGGCTATACCGGCGGGTGCGCGGGATCTGCTCGAAAGTGCTGAGCGCCCGGTCGTCCTGCTGGACCTGCAGCCCGGCAGGGAAGAAGCCCTGCCCGGTGTGGCGCCGGGGCTGAGCGCGGTGGGCGCGATGCTGCCTTCCACTCCGATCCAGCTGCTGCTGTTCCACGAGGCCGCCGGCCGGCCCGCGGGAAGCGAATGGATGTCACGCACCCAGCCGCTGCTGCTGGTGATGACCAGCGCGAACCCGGGCGGCGAACCGATCGTGCGGGACAACGCCGAAGCGCGCGAACGGCTGAGCGGCATTGCCGATGCGATTCTCGAGCACGACCGGGACATCGTGGCGCGCTGCGACGACAGCGTGGTGCGCGCCGCCCAGCCTGCCGCGCCGCAGTTCTTGCGCCGCAGCCGTGGCTATGCGCCCGCCGCAATCAGGCTGCCGGCCTGCGGGCCTTCCGTTCTGGCCTTCGGCGCGCACTTGAAAAATGCTGTCTGCGTGACCCGGCATGACGAGGCTTTTGCTTCGCCGCATGTCGGCGACCTGGACAACGCAGCCACCTGCGCCTTCCTGGATGAAACGGTGGAGCGCATGTGCCACCTGCTGGAGGTGCGTCCTGAGTACGTCGCGCACGACCTGCATCCGGACGATTACAGCACCCGCGCCGCCATCGCTTTCGCCACGGCGCATGGAATTCCCGCCATTCCGGTGCAGCACCATCATGCCCATATCGCCGCCGTGTGCGCCGAACATGGCTGGACGAGTCCGGTGCTCGGATTGGCATTGGATGGCGTGGGCTTTGGCAGCGACGGCACAGCGTGGGGCGGCGAGTTGCTGCACGTAGACGGCGCAAGCTTCGATCGCCTGGGCCATCTGCGCCCACTCCCCTTGCCTGGCGGCGACCGTGCCGCGCGGCAGCCCTGGCGCATGGGCGCGGCGGTGCTGCATGAACTCGGTCGCAATCATGAAATCGCCGCACGCTTCAGCGCGGAGCAAGACCCTGCGGGCCTGGCAGGGATGCTGGCACGCGGCATCAACTGCCCGCGCACCTCCAGCGCCGGACGGCTCTTCGATGCGGCCGCGGGCCTGCTGCGGCTGTGCCCGCACATGAAATTCGAAGCGCAGGCGGCCATGCTGCTGGAACAGGCCGCGGCGCGCTTCATTCGCTCCCACGGTCTGCCACCCGCGCTGGCCGATGGTTGGCGCGTCAGCAGCGATGGCGAGCTCGACCTGCTGCCGGTCCTCGAAGCGCTCGCAGAGGCCAATGACGCCGATGCGGCTGCAGCCCTCTTCCACAGCACGCTGGTTGCAGCCCTGGCGAACTGGGTGGCCCGCGCCGCCGAAGAGCGTGGCCTTCGCACCGTCGCCTGGGCCGGAGGATGCTTCCTGAACCGCCTGCTCGCCTCAGGCCTGCGCGAGCAGCTGAAAAAACGCGGGCTGAAGGTACTTGCGCCCACGCGCCTCTCGCCCGGCGATGGCGCCATTGCCGTGGGACAGGCCTGGGTCGCCATGCAATTGGCAACATCGCAATGAAAGACTGACATGTGCCTCGCCCTTCCCGTCAAAGTTGTGCAGGTCGACTCCGATGCGTCGGGTGACTGGGCTCTGGTCGATCTCGGCGGTGTCCAGAAGCGAATCTCGCTGGCGCTGCTGGATGGTGTGCAGCCTGGCGACTACGTGATCCTGCATGTCGGCTATGCGCTGTCGCGGCTCGATCCAGCCGAGGCCGAACGCACCCTTGCCTTGTTCGCGCAGCTGGAGCCGCTGTCCGTCACCACGCCATGAAGTACATCGACGAATTCCGCGACGGCAGTGTCGCGACCACGCTGGCCGGCAAGATCGCCGCCGAGGTCCAGCCGCAGCGGCGCTACAGCTTCATGGAGTTCTGCGGCGGCCACACCCACGCAATTTCCCGCTATGGGCTGTCGGAATTGCTGCCGCCGCAGGTGCGCATGGTGCACGGCCCCGGTTGCCCCGTCTGCGTGCTGCCGATCGGGCGCGTCGACATGGCGATCGAGCTGGCGCTGACGCACGGAGTGATCCTGTGCACCTACGGCGATACGCTGCGCGTACCCGCCTCCGCGGGCCTGTCGCTGATGAAGGCCAAGGCGCGCGGCGGCGATGTGCGCATGGTGTATTCGACACTCGACGCGCTGCAGGTGGCGCGCGACAACCCGCAGCGCGAGGTCGTCTTTTTCGCCATCGGGTTCGAAACCACCACGCCGCCCACCGCTTTGGCAGTCCAGCAGGCGCAACGTGAGCAGCTGCCCAACTTCAGCGTGTTGTGCTGCCATGTGCTGACGCCCGCGGCCATCAGCCACATCCTCGAGTCACCCGAAGTGAGGCAATGGGGAACGGTCCCCCTGGACGGCTTCATCGGCCCGGCCCATGTGTCCACCGTGATCGGCAGCCGCCCGTATGAGTTTTTTGCGCAGGAGTACCGCAAGCCGGTGGTGATCGCGGGCTTCGAACCGCTCGACGTGATGCAGGCGGTATGGATGCTGGTGCGACAGGTGAACGAAGGCCGAGCCGAGGTCGAGAACGAGTTCTCCCGCGCCGTGACCCGCGACGGCAACATGAAGGCGCAGGATCGGGTGGCGGAGGTGTTCGAAATGCGCCGCGAGTTCGAATGGCGCGGCCTGTCGGTCGTTCCCTACTCCGCGCTGAAAATCCGCAGCGAGTATGCGCAGTTCGATGCCGAGCGGCGCTTCAACCTGGCCTACCGTTCGGTCGCGGACAACAAGGCCTGCGAGTGCGGCGCGATTCTGCGCGGCGTGAAGCGGCCGCAGGACTGCAAGATCTTCGGCACGGTCTGCACGCCGGAGAACCCGGTGGGCTCCTGCATGGTCAGCAGCGAAGGGGCGTGCGCCGCCCACTACAGCTACGGCCGCTACAAGGACATGCACTGATGGCGGAAATCAAGCGCGGCTACGTCCGTCCGCTCGACCTGAAACACGGCCGGGTGGACCTGACCCATGGCGCCGGCGGGCGCGCGATGGTGCAGCTCGTTCGCGAGCTGTTCGCTCGCCATCTTGGCAACGAGTACCTGCTCCAGGGCAACGACGGCGCCGTGCTGCCGTTGCCACAGGTCGACGGGCGCGTCGGGCGCCTGGTGATGTCTACCGACTGCCACGTCGTCTCGCCGCTGCAATTCCCCGGCGGCGACATCGGCTGCCTCTGCGTTCATGGAACGGTGAACGACGTAGCCATGATGGGCGCGACACCCTTGTACCTGGCGGCAGGCTTCATCCTGGAGGAGGGATTTCCCCTCTCGGAACTCGCCGCCATCGTCGAATCGATGGGGCGCGCCGCCAGCGCCGCCGGCGTGCCGGTGGTCACGGGCGACACCAAGGTGGTGGAGCGGGGCAAGGGGGACGGCGTCTTCATCACCACGACCGGTGTGGGCGTGCTGCCTAACGGCCTGGAACTCGGCGGCGACCGCGCCCGCGCAGGTGACGCGGTGATCGTGTCGGGTTCCATCGGCGACCACGGTGTAGCCGTGATGAGCCGCCGCGAGAACCTGAGCTTCGACGCGCCGGTGCAATCCGATACGGCGGCCTTGCACGGCCTGGTGGCAGCGATGCTGGCGACCGGCGACGGAATCCGCTGCCTGCGCGATCCGACCCGGGGCGGCCTGGCCGCCACGTTGAACGAAATCGCCACGCAATCGCGCGTTGGCATGATGCTGCGCGAGAAAGCGATTCCGGTGAAGCCGGTGGTGGCGGCCGCTTGCGAACTGCTGGGCCTGGATCCGCTGGACGTCGCCAACGAGGGCAAGCTTGTGTGCATCTGCGACAGCGACGCCGCGCCACGCCTGCTTGCCGCCATGCGTGCCCACCCACTTGGGGCCGATGCGGCGCTGATCGGCGAGGTACGGTCGGACGAGCATTACTTTGTGCAGCTTGAAACCGCCTTCGGCGGCCGGCGCATCGTCGACTGGCTGGCCAGCGACCCGTTGCCGCGCATCTGTTGACCAAGACATGCGCATCCTGCTGCTCACCCATTCCTTCAACAGCCTGACGCAGCGGTTGACCGTCGAGCTGCGGCAAGCGGGCCACGAGGTCTCCATCGAATTCGACATTGCGGACAGCGTGACCGAGGAAGCCGTTGCGCTGTTCCGCCCTGACCTCATCGTCGCGCCCTACCTTCGCCGCGCGATCCCCGCATCGGTCTGGACCCGGTATGCGTGCCTGGTGCTGCACCCAGGAATCGTCGGGGACCGCGGGCCCTCGGCGCTGGACTGGGCGATCGAGGAGGGCGAACCGTACTGGGGCGTCACCGTGCTGCAGGCCGAAGCCGAAATGGACGCCGGCGCGGTGTGGGCGAGCGCTGAGTTCGTACTGCGCGAGGCGAAGAAGTCCAGCGTGTACCGCAACGAAGTGACGCAGGCCGCCGCGGCCGCGGTGCTGCTGGCCGTCGAGCGGTACGCGGGGGGCCGGTTCGTTCCCAGGCGCCTTGAACGGATGGCGCAAGTTCGCGGCCGGGCGCGGCCTGCCATGAAGCAAATGGACCGCTGCATCGACTGGACACGCCACGGCACGTCCGAGGTGCTGCGGCGCATTCATGCTGCCGATGGCGCGCCCGGTGTGGCCGACAGCCTGTTCGGTGAGTCCTGCCACCTGTTCGATGCGTGGCCGGAGAGTAGCCTCCATGGCCGGCCTGGCGAGTTGATCGCGCGGCGCGAAACCGCGGTGCTGCGCGGGACAGCGGATGGCGCCGTGTGGATTGGGCATGTCCGGCGCGCCGGCGGCATCAAGCTGCCCACCGCCCTGGCGTTCGCCGAGACTGCGGACGCTTTGCCGGAGCGTCCGCTGGACGGCTGGTGGCGCGCCGCCGATGCCACCTGGCAGGACATCTGGTACGAGGAAGCGGGTGCGGTGGGCCTGCTGCACTTCGAGTTCTACAACGGCGCCATGTCGGCGGCGCAATGCGCGCGGCTGCAGTCCGCCTTGCGCTGGGTGCGGCAGCGCGAGGTCGCGGTGCTGGTGCTGATGGGCGGCAACGATTTCTGGTCCAACGGCATTCACCTGAATGTGATCGAAGCCGCCAGCCTGGCGAGCGGCTCGGCCGCCGATGAATCCTGGCGCAACATCAACGCGATGAACGACCTTGCGCTGGAGCTGATTGCCAACGAGAGCCAGCTCACCGTCGCCGCCCTTTGCGGCAATGCGGGCGCGGGCGGCTGTTTTCTGGCGCGTGCGGCCGATCTGGTCTGGGCCCGCGATACGGCGTTGCTCAACCCGCACTACAAGAACATGGGAAACCTCTACGGCTCCGAGTACTGGACTTACCTGCTGCCGCGTCGTGTGGGCGCTGCCGCAGCCGCCGCGATCATGCGCGACCGCCAACCGCTCACGGCGCGCCGCGCACAGGAGATCGGGCTGATCGATGACTGCATCTCCGGTGAGCCCAAGGTGTTTCGCGACGCAGTCGCCGCCCGCGCGGCGGCGCTTGCCACCGACGGCACGGCCATGCGTTCAATGGCCGAAAAGCGCGTGGCCCGTGCCGCCGACGAAGCCGTCAAGCCGCTGGCGGTCTACCGTGAGGAGGAATTGACGCACATGCGCCGTAATTTCTACGGATTCGATCCAAGCTACCACGTGGCGCGCCACCATTTCGTGCACAAGTCGCCGGCCTCGTGGACCCCGCGCCATCTGGCGCGGCACCGCGAGCCCGGCTGGAGGACGCCATGATCGCCCCACTCGCGGTGCTGGTGGTGGATGACGAGGTGCGTGCGCTCGAAACGCTGCGGCGCATGCTCGAGGATGATTTCAGCATCTTCACCGCAGCCTCCGCCGCCGAGGGCCTGCAGGTGCTGGAACGCGAGTGCGTCCACATCGTCATCTCCGACCAACGGATGCCGGATATTTCCGGCGTTGAATTCCTGCGCACCGTGCGCTCCCGGTGGCCGGACACCATCCGGATGATCCTGTCCGGGTACACCGAGGCCGAGGACATCATCACCGGTATCAACGAGGCAGGCATCTGGCAATACCTGCTCAAACCCTGCCGGCCCGACCACTTGTTGCTGACCTTGCAGGGTGCCGCGAGCATGTGGCGCCTTCAAAGCGAGAACCAGCGGCTCACGCTCGAACTCCGTGGCAGCCCGGAACATCTCTCGCTGCGGGTGACGGACTTGCGGCAGCGGGCACGAGCCCAGGCCGGTTTCGACCGGTTGACCCGGGCGGCGGACAGCCCCGTGCAGGCGGTATGCGACCTCGCCGCCAAGATCGCGGCACACGATCTGTCGGTGCTGATCGCCGGCGAGTCCGGCACCGGCAAGGAAGTGCTGGCACGTGCCATCCACTACGCCAGCCCGCGCGCCGAACGCCCCTTCGTGGTGGAGAACTGCGGCGCCATGCCGGATACGCTGCTCGAAAGCGAACTCTTCGGGCATAAGCGCGGATCGTTCACCGGCGCCACGGAGTCGCGCATCGGATTATTGCAGCAGGCCGACGGCGGCACGCTGTTCCTGGACGAGATCGGAGAGACCTCGCCGGCCTTCCAGGTGAAGCTGCTGCGCGCCCTGCAGGAGGGCGAGATCCGTCCAGTGGGAAGTCCCCGCCCGGTCTCCGTCGACGTGCGGCTGATCGCCGCGACCAACCGCGACCTGGAAGCCGATGTGGCCAGCGGGCGCTTCAGGGAAGACCTGTACTACCGCATTGCGGGAATGACGCTGTCGCTTCCGCCTTTGCGCCAGCGCTTGCAGGACATCGTGCCGATCGCGCTGGGCATGTTGCGCGAACTCGGCCCGGCGGACGCCCACTTCGATGCCGAGGCCCTCTCCTGTTTTTGCGCCTATCACTGGCCCGGCAACGTGCGCGAACTGCAGAACGAGGTGCGGCGGGCGCTGGCACTCGCCGAAGGTCCGGTGCTGGGCGCAAGGCTGCTGTCGCAACGCGTACGGCAGTCCGCCGCCGCTGCGCTGCCGGCAGAAGCCGTCGATGCAGGCGCGGCCGACGGACTGCTCAAGCATCACCTGGAAAAGGTCGAAGCGCAGTTGATCCGGGAAGCGATGGAGCGCCATCGCGGCAACAAGACACGCGTTGCCGACGAACTCGGATTGACCCGGGTCGGCCTGCGGATGAAGCTGGCGCGCTTCGGGCTGTTGCCGCACTGATCACGTCACGTGGCGGTGTATCTCTTATGCCAGGGCGACGGGCAAGGTCATGGTGAACAGTGCGCCTCCACCCAGCAGGTTCTCGGCGCTCAAGTCACCGCCGTGCTGTTCGACGATGCCATAGCTGATCGACAGCCCCAGGCCGGTTCCCTTGCCCACGCTCTTGGTGGTGAAGAACGGCTCGAAGATCCGCGACAAGTGATCCGGGGCGATGCCGGGGCCGTTGTCGGCGAAGCAAACCAGCACCCGCTGGCTTTGACGCCGCAGGGAGATGTCGAGCCGGGGCGCGCGATCGGGCATGCTGCCGGCGGCATCATAGGCATTCTGGATGAGGTTCATCATGACCTGCAGCAGTTCGCCTTGACTGCCGATCACGCGACAGGGCTCGCCCCGCGTGAAGTCGATTTCGAAGCCGGGCGCGGTGCCCTTCTTGACCCAATGGATCGCGCGATCGACCACGCCGTTCAGCTCCACCGGGCCGGCCTCCTCGCGCACCACAGCGGAGAATCGCTTGAGGCCGTTGACGATGTCGGTGGTGCGCTGCGCGCCTTCCAGGGTGCCGTCGGTGAGTGAGGGCATGTCGTCCGTGATGCGGTCGATGCGAAGCTCCGCGCGCAATGCCTGCAGCTCCGCAGGCAACGGCAACCGGTGCACCGCTTCCAGGTAGCGGCCCAGGCGCTGGCCATAGCGCTGCAGGACGTGAACATTACCCAGGACGAAGCTGATCGGGTTGTTCAGCTCGTGCGCCACGCCGGCCACCAGGCGCCCCAGCGACGCCATCTTCTCGGAGTGCAGGAGTTGTTGCTGCGCCTGCTTGAGGGCGTCGTGCGCATCGCGCAGCTGCCGGTAGGCGCGCTTGAGCTCGCCCAGCGGCCGGCCGACCAGCACGCGCCCGACCGTGCGCCCGGCTCCGTCACGCCGCGGCGTGCAGTTGAAATCCACCGGCACCATTTGCCCGCCGACGCCGCGAAGATTGATCTCCACCACCGCCCCTTCGCGCGAGGCGGCGTGATGCATCGCCAGCCGCAGGTGATCGATGCTCTGCTGATCGGCCAGGAGGTCGAGCACTGCCGTGCCGCGCAGCGCACTGTCGCTGCGGCCCACCAGCTCGCACAGGGCGGCGTTGGTTTCCTCGATCAGCCCCTGGGCGTTGCAGGCGATCAGCACGTCGCTCATTGCCGAGAGCAGGCCGAAGATGAACTGCTGCGACTGCTCCAACCGGGCGTTCTTTTCTTCGAGCTCGATCTCGTCGGCCACCAGCCGGGAGTACACCTCGTCCATCTTGTGGATAACGTCCAGCCAGGTGGCCTCGTCGACGCCTTCGAGTTCGCCGGAAGGCAGGTGCTCCAGGGTGGAAGGACGGCGCGCGGTCATGGAGAAATGCTCAAAGCCTCAGTGCACGGTACAGACCATGCAGGGATCGAAGGAGCGCACGATATGCTGCACCGCTACGCTCTGGCCGCGGCCCCGCGCGTCCGCTTCGACGGGCGCACCGACCAGCGCCGCTTCCAGCGCACCAGGGACCCCGCCGGTGTCGCGCGGCGAAAAGTTCCAGCTGGTGGGCGCCACGATCTGGTAGTGCGCGATGCGGCCGTTCTCGATCCGCACCCAGTGGCCCAGTGCCCCGCGAGCAGCCTCGGACAAGCCGGCGCCGCTCCCCTCCTTGGGAAGGGGCTCCGCGCGGTGAAACGGCTCATGCTGTTCCAGCTGCATCAGCCATTGCTCCATCATCGGCAGGATGCGGGCAAGCTCCATCAGCCTGGCCAACACGCGCGTGTACACGGTCGCGCCATGCCGCGCCACCGCAGCGCGAATCAGCGGCTGGCCGTCGACCATCTGGCGCGAGATCGCGCCGGTCTCGACCACCAGGCCGTTCAGGCGCGGCGCCTTGTTCCAGGTGTAGGCGGCCTCCTTGTCGGGGCTGGGCCGGGTGATGCCCACGGCCGGATGCAGGGGCAGCCCCTGTTCGCCCTCCTCCATCCAGGCGTAGCGCATGTCTTCGCTGATTCCACGCGCGTCCAACGGCTCCATCAGCTGCAGCCGCGAGTCCCACACGCCCCGGGCCAGCGCGTGGCCGCCCTGGGGCTGCGCATACGCGCCGTAACTCAGGTAGCGGCCGGGCCCGGCCCCAAGCGAAGCAAGGCTGCTGTCCGCGGCAATTTCCAGGAACAAAGCCAGGTCGCTGGCCGGAGCACGCTCGCGCCATGCATCGAGCGCCGCCAGACTGTCGAGCGCGGCGACTTGCTCCAGCGGGCCGCCGAACAGCGTTCGCTCGAGGAAGCCCCGCATTTCCCGCACGCGCGCGGACAGCCGCACCCGCTCCGGTGTTTCAATCGCGCGCGAGCTGCCGCCAGGCAGGATGGCGCCGGTGTGCGGCCATTTGCCTGCCAGCGTTCCCATCAGCTCCAGCCAGCGCAGACGGGCTGCGAGCACGGCGGCGTTGTGCGCGCCGCCGGCTGCTGCTCCCGCCACAGCCGCGAAGCGGCGGGTGGCTTCCGCGAACCAGGGGCGAGCTGCGTAGTGCGGCCGCGTGAAATCGGGCATGAAGAACAGGTAGAAGTGCGTCAGGTGATCGGCCAGGTTCTCGCAGGCCAGCATCAGGTTGATGGCGCGCTGGCCGTTCGGCGCGGGCTCGATCCCGGCTGCGTCGGCCAGGGCCTTGGCCGCGGCAACCGACTGCGATACGGAGCAGATGCCGCAGATCCGCGGCGCGATCGTGAGCGCGTCCATTGCATCGCGGCCAGCCATCAGGCCTTCGAAGCCGCGGTACAGCGGCGCGTTGACGCGCGCCTCGACCACGTGGCCGTCCGACACTTCGAGCTGGACTTCCAGATCGCCTTCGACGCGATTGAATGGGCCGAGAACCAGGCGGGTCACTGGTGTCCTTCAGCGCAATCCGGTCCTGCGCGACAGCGGCGGCAGCACGACATGGTCGCTGGTCGCGTTGACCTTGACCCGGCGTGGCGTCGCGCTCTTGGAGAGCGACGCCAGCGCCACGAACCAGGCCTTGGGCATGTCGGTCGGAAGACCGATCGGTATGCCGGCGATCTTGGGGGTCATGTGAAACGCGTGTCCGGGGCCCTGAAAGCCGGGCTCGGTGCAGCTGATGCAGGCGTAGCCTGCGCGGGTGCAGGACCCGTCGCCGTTCCAGAGCCGCACGTTGCAATCGGCATGGGCCTGCGTTCCCTTGCAGCCCATATGCTCCATCAGGCAGCCCAACTGCGCCGGGTGCGAGGCGCTGGCCTTGTATTCGTAGTACTCGTTGCGATTGCAGCCCTGGTGCACCAGCTGGTCGGCGTACAGGCGCGGTCGTCCCAGCGGGTCGAGCTCGGCGCTGGTGAGCGCGCCCGACGCGAAAGTCATGAGCGTGTCCAGCACCCAGCCCGGGTGCGTGGGGCAGCCTGCGACATTGATCACGGGCAAGCCGCCGCGACCCCGGAAGTCAGCCCCCAGCAGCCCACCCGGGTGATAGTCTTCGTATTGAAGGCCGCAAGCCTCGGTGGGATTGTCCCCCGCGGCAGCAAAACCGCCCCAGGCAGCGCAGCTGCCCACGGCCACGACGTGAGTGGCGACGGCAGCAAGGCAGCGAACCCATTCGGTCATCGCAAGGCCCGTGCCCCCCAGCATGTGGAACCGCCCGCTGCCCGCGGGCCCGCGCAGCAGCGCGCCTTCGATACACAGCGCATCGATGGCGACGCGGCCCGCCAGGCAGTCCTGCAGCAGGTCGATCAGCTCGTCGCCGCTTTCCAGAGAGAGGGCCGGATGCCACAGAAGTTCGATCCCCGCGCCGCGCAGCATGCCGCCGAAATCGGGGGTATCGGCGCACAGCAAGGACATGCTGCAACCGCCACAGCCGCCGGATTGAAGCCATAAGATCTTGAAGCTCATGCCACCCCAGTCTGGAAGGTCTGCGATGAATGGGCGCGGCCGGCCGGACGGCGCGGCGGCGAGTGTCGGGCCATCCTACCCGCGGGGATGTCGCTCCATTTGCGCCACCTCAAGCAGCGGCCACAACGCTGCAAGGGACGCAAGGGTCGAAAGCGGCCGCCAGCAGGTGGGCGGCGGCCGTGTCCGTCGCTCCGA
The DNA here is from genome assembly GCA_046599015.1 of Ramlibacter sp. Taxonomy (GTDB): domain Bacteria; phylum Pseudomonadota; class Gammaproteobacteria; order Burkholderiales; family Burkholderiaceae_C; genus Ramlibacter. The sequence continues at coordinate 1,218 of JBKJHN010000014.1, read as the reverse complement.
GGCGTTCAACGGCCCCGGCCAGAGCACCCTGGGGGTGGAAATTCCATTCCGTCGGGGCCAGCACCCGGTAATCCTCCACCGCCCCTTGCGCGTCGACGCGGACCCAGTGAAACAACAGCCCCCGCCCCATCTCGCACCAGGCCAGGGCCTGGCCTGGCTCCAGTGCCAGCGCGCCACTGGCCAGGAGCGGAACGCTCCCAGGCGTGTCCGCGCGGAAAGCGCCTATCTCCACCAGTTCGAGCCAACGCGATGCGAGCCGCGTCCAGGCGCTGTAGGCCAGCGGGGGGCGCTCCGCCGTGTATCGCAATCGCGACCACGGCCCGTTTTCCGCGCACTCACCCAGCCAGGTGGGCCGCTGCACAAAGACCGGATCGGTGGCGATGGCATCGGCAAGCGCTCGCAACTGATCCGGTTGACGCTCGGCTCCACCCTCCAGCACTGCGAGGCAGCGCGTGGGGGGGCGCAGCGAGTCGGCCAGCGGATACCACTCGGAAAGGCAACGCGCCGGGGGCAAACGGGCCGCGTGGGTGGCGCACCACTGCGCCAGGGCATCTGGTCCCCGGCAACGCTCCAGCCAATCGGCCGGGTTTTCGAGTAGCACCTCGCGCTCCAGCCACTGGCCCAGGGCGGCCACGGACGGCCCTCCGGGCGTCGCCTCTTGCCAGCCCCGGGTATTTGCCAGCGGCAATGGGCAGCCGCGCAGCCACTGCAGCGAAGGCGCGAGGGCTGGCCCGCCAAGCAGGCGCGGCCACTCGAGCGCAATGGTGCGCAGGTGATCGCGCGCGGTGTCCAGAAGCAGGCGCTCGCGGTCATCGGGCGAGCGCTCCTGAATGCCCACGGCTGCGGCCAGGGCCATGCCCGAAGCGTGAAGATGCGCATGCGCGCACAACGTGAACAGGCTGGCAAGGGCCTCACCCACTTCGGCGCTTTTCATGCCGCGCAAGATGGTTCCGAGGCGCCCGGCCGCGAGCACCGGGCGCTGGCCTGAAATGCCGTGCGGCTGCCCAGGTCGCAGCTGGTAGGAACCGGCCAGCGAGTCTGGAGAGGAAGGCTGTGGGTTCAATTCACGTCGGGCGCAGCAGTCATTTGTTGTGACTGAGGGCATTGCTGACCAGCTTCGACGTAATGTCCACGATCTGGATCATGCGGTCGTAGGGCATGCGAGTGGGACCGATCACGCCCACCGTGCCGACGATCTGGCCGTCCACCTCGTACGGC
>JBKJHN010000235.1:0-37314 GCA_046599015.1 Ramlibacter sp. | reverse complement strand
CTGGGCTCCGGCGGCGCCGGACTGTTCGCGGCGCTGCACGCCCACCAGAGCGCGCCGGAGCTGTCGATCACCGTGGCGGTCAAGGGGCTGCTGGGCAAGTGCGGCTGTACCCGGATGGTGCAGGGCGGCTACAACGTCGCGCTGGCCGCGGGTGATTCGGTCGAGCGCCACTTCATGCACACCATCGAGGGCAGCAAGTGGCTGTCGGACCAGGACCTGGCGTGGACCCTGGTGACCAAAGCCGTCGAGCGCGTGCACGAACTGGAAAACGAGCTCGGTTGCTTCTTCGACCGCAATCCTGACGGCACCGTGCACCAGAAGGCCTTTGCCGGCCAGACCTTCGACCGTACGGTTCACAAGGGCGACCTGACCGGCATCGAAATCATCAACCGGCTCTCCGAACAGGTCTGGTCGCGCGGCATCGCCCGGCTGGAGGAGCACCGCGCCGTCGAGCTGATCAAGACCACCGACGGCAAGGCGCTGGCTGGCGTGCTGATGATCGACATGCGCACTGGCGCGTTCGTTTTGGTCCAGGCCAAGGCGGTGTTGCTCGCCACCGGCGGCGGCCCAACCATGTACCGCTATCACACTCCTTCGGGCGACAAGAGCTGCGACGGGCTGGCGATGGCTTTGCGCGCCGGGCTGCCGGTGCGCGACATGGAGATGGTGCAGTTCCATCCCACCGGCCTGCTGGCGGGCACCGGCACCCGCATGACGGGCACGGTGCTCGAAGAGGGCTTGCGCGGCGCCGGCGGCTACCTGCTCAATGGCGACAAGCAGCGCTTCATGGAGCGTTACGATCCGCGGCTCGAGCGGGCCACCCGCGACATCGTTTCGCGTTCGATATTTGCCGAGATGCGGGCCGGCCGCACCTCGCCCAATGGTGGTGTGTATCTGCAGATGGCGCACCTCGGGCCCGACAACGTTCGGCGGCAGTTCAAGGGTATGGTCGACCGCTGCGAAGACTGCGGTTTCGACCTGGCGGGCGGGCTGGTGGAAGTGGTTCCGACCGCGCATTACATGATGGGCGGCGTGGTGTTCCGCGCCGACTGCACGACGCCGTTGACCGGGCTGTTCGCGGCCGGTGAGGACACCGGCGGGGTGCATGGCGCCAACCGTCTGGGCGGCAATGGCGTCGCCAATTCCACGGTGTTCGGCGGCATCGCCGGCGACAGCATGGCCGATTGGGTGCAGCGCAACCCCGGCTGGCGCGCGCCGGACGAAGCGGCCATCGAGCAGAGCGTTGCCGCGCACCTGGCGCCGTTCGCCATCGCGCCGGGCAGCATCGAGCCGATCCGTGAAGCGCTGTTCGACTGCATGTGGGAGGACGTCGGCATCCTGCGCGACGCGCAAGGCTTGCAGCGCGCCCTCGCGACGCTGGCCGCACTCGACACGCAGCTTTACCGTACCGGCGTATCCGACGGCGACCGCGCCTTCAACCTCAACTGGCACGACTGGTTGAACCTGCGTAGCCTGATCGCCGTGAGCCGCGTGATCGCCACTTCGGCGCTGGAACGCGAGGATTCGCGCGGCGCGCATTTTCGTGAAGACCATCCGGCGACTGGCGATCTCGACAGCTCCACTTATGTCGTCGTGCGGCAGGACGGGCAGGACCTGTCGATCGCGCGCGAGCCTGTTCGTTTCAGCCGGGTCGTGCCGGGCCAGAGCACGATCGAGGCGCCCGCCGATCAGCTCGCATGATCGACCTGCCCTGGCCGACCCTGGTCGGCATCGGGTTGATCGTGACGCTCGGCTACACGGTGTACGGGATCACCGGCTTCGGCTCTTCCATGGTCGCGATCCCGCTGCTGGCGCATCTCTTGCCGCTGCGGTTCGCGGTGCCGATGATGCTGGTGTTCGACCTCTTTGCCGGCCTGCTGCTGGGGCTGAAGAGTCGCGGGCATCTTGATCGACGGGAGCTGCTGCGCTTGTTGCCGTTTCTGCTGGTCGGCATGGCCATCGGAGCGGTGCTGCTGGCCCAGGCCAGCGATCGCTGGCTGCTGATGGTCCTGGGCGCGTTCGTCTTCGGCTATGCCAGCCTGAACCTGCTGCGCAAGATGCAACCGGCGCCCATCTCAGCCGCGTGGGCGTTGCCGGCTGGCGCGGTCGGCGGCATTTTTACGGCGTTGTACGGCACTGGCGGCCCGATCTACACGATGTACCTGGCCCGCCGCCTGCCCGACAAGTTCGTGCTGCGCGCCACCATCGGCATCGTGATCCTCACCACTGCGTTGGTGCGGCTGGCACTGTTCACCGGCAGCGGTTTCTACGCTCAGCCCGGCCTGCTGCCGCTGGCCTTTGCGTTGGTGCCGTGCGCGCTGGCCGGCTACTTCGCCGGTTCTCGATTGCATTCTCGGCTGCCACCCGAGCGCATGGCGCAGGTCGTCTGGCTGTTGCTCGTGGTCGGTGGCGCCAGCCTGCTGTGGCGAGGGGCGATGTCGTGATTGACAGCCGCTGCCTCAGGACACCACCTGGTAATACAGATTCTGCGGATGGCGGGCCTGCGCGAAGAAGAACCAGCGCTCGGCAATCAGGCCAGGTACCTGCACCACGAGCGCCAACACGAATCCGAGCGTCGACCCCGCGCTCAGCGCCCACAGCAGCAGCAGTGCGGGCAACACGAATGCCAGCAGGATGAAGCCCAGCTTGACCCGCTTGAGCGCCGCACGGCTTGCCCCATGGAAGAACTCGCGCGTATTGAACGAACCGGCGGACATGCCCATCGACTTCTGCACCAGCTTGGGCGACTGGATCCCGGTGGCCGACTGCAGGGTCGAGCGCGGCTTGAGGGCCGCATTGCGGCGCAGCGACAGCATGCGTGTGGACCAGGCAACCAGCGTCATCACAAGGGCTGCAGGGGCTGCCACTTGCAGCAAAGCCTGCTCGCCAAGCAGCGCGGCCAACGCCGTGGCCAACACCAGGCCGGACGACAGCCCGATCAGCGTGAAGTTGACGATGGTCAGCGGCTGCGCCCACTCCTGGATGAAGCGCAAGCACGCATAGATCATCGCCGTGCAAATCCAGAGCAGGGCGGCCAGGGCGATCGCCGCCAGCGGCAGCAGCGGCGTCTGGATACCTTGACGCAGCGCCAGCCACCAAAGCGCAGTGACGGCAATGAAGGCCGGCAGCACGATCACCTCGCGCGACAGCCACGAGGTGCGCCACATCAGCACAGAGCGCCACGCCCGCTCCGGCCGGCCCAGATGGGCGAACGATGCGGCCAGCGCGATCATGAGCAGCGCTTCAGCAATGAGCAGCACGATGCTCGGAAAGCCCGGTGCCAGTTGAACACCGGCCAGCACCGCCAGCGCCAACGTCACCACCAGGCCTTGTGCAGCGCCGGCGACGGTGGTGAAGATGATCACCGAGAACGCCGGCTTCACTGCAGGCCCTCAGCTTTCGCGCCGCCCGCGATGTCGGTGATGCGCCGCGGCAGGTACTGGTTGGCCGGCTTCGTGTCCCACTCGGGCATCAGCGAATAGCCGCCGCGCTCGCGGATCGCCTTCGAGACCTCGGAGTCGGGATCCTTGACGTCGCCGAAGAGGCGTGCGCCGGTGGGGCAGGCCTTGACGCAGGCGGGCTTGCGGTCTTCCTTCGGCAATTGCTGGTCGTAGATGCGATCGACGCAGAGCGTGCACTTGGTCATCACCTGCCGTTCCTCGTCCAGTTCGCGCGCACCGTAGGGGCAGGCCCATGCGCAGTACTTGCAGCCGATGCACTTGTCGTAGTCGACCAGCACGATGCCGTCTTCCTTGCGCTTGTAGCTGGCGCCGGTGGGACACACCGGCACGCAGGGCGGGTCTTCGCAATGCAGGCAGCTCTTGGGGAAGTGGATCGTCTCGGTGCCGGGGAAGGCGCCGGCTTCGTAGGTCTGCACCCGGTTGAAAAAGGTGCCGGTCGGGTCCGCGCCGTAGGCATTGAAGTCGGCCAGCGGCCCGGCGCTGCCCGAGGTGTTCCATTGCTTGCACGAGGTCACGCAAGCGTGACAGCCGACGCAGACGTTGAGGTCGATGACCAATGCCAGTTGCTTGGCGAGTGTCTCGCCCGGCTCGGCCCTTACGGTATGACCCCCTCTCCCTCCGGGAGAGGGTTGGGGTGAGGGCACGCCCATCAGCTCCTTCAGCCACTCGATCATTTCCGCCGCCCCGCGAAGTACGTCAGCACCCGCGCCGCCTGGCCCAGCACACCCGGCGCGGCCGGCGTGGCGGCGATCCGCGGAAATGTCTCTTCGGGTTCTTCGGGTTCGGCCGGACGAATGCGCACGCGCACGTCGTACCAGCCGGCCTGGCCGGTGACCGGATCGGAATTGCTGATGGTCTTGCGGCCGTGCGCTCCGTCGAAAGGCAGCACTTCCGAAATCAGATGGTTGAGAAGAAAGCCTTTGCGCGACTCGTCGGCACCGGGTGCAAGCTGCCATGCGCCGTCGGCCTTGCCGATCGCATTCCAGGTCCACACGGTGCCGGGCTCTACCGCCTCGCTGTAGCGCAGCATGCAGCGCACCCTGCCCCACTGGCTTTCGACCCAGCACCAACCGCCGTCGGCGATGCCGGCCGTCTGCGCCGTAAGCGGGTTCACATGCAGATAGTTGTGGCTGTGGATCTGCCGCAGCCAGGCGTTCTGCGAATCCCACGAGTGGTACATCGCCATCGGTCGCTGCGTGATCGCATTGAGCGGATAGGCCTGCAGATCGGTCGCGGCCTCTTCGAGTGGCGGATACCAGAATGGCAAAGGGTCGAAGTAGGTTTCGATGCGCCCGCGCAATTTATCGGGCGGCTGGCGGCCGGCGCTCTTGCCCTGGGCGGCCAGCCTAAAGCTTTGCAGCGTGTCGGAGTACAGCGCCAGCTGCACCGGGTCGTTGCGCTGGCGCCAGCCGTGGTCCTTGGCGAAGTCGAGGTAGTCGCGGTTCCAGTTGCGCATGTAGTGCATGCCCTCGGGCATGTGGTACTGGAACACGCAGTTGTTTTGCGCATAGGCTTCCCACTGCTGCGGATTGGGCTCGCCGCGGAGGTGCTCGGTGCCGTCCTTGCCGCGCCAGCCCATCAAAAAACCGATGCCCGGCTGCACCTGGAAATTGACCACGAAGTCGGGGTAGCCGCTGAACTTGCGCCCGCCCCCCGGCGTGGTGAAGGCCGGGAACTTCAGCCGCGAAGCCAGTTCGATCAGCACCTCCTGGAACGGCCTGCACTGCCCGGTCGGCGGCACCACCGGAACACGCACCGAATCGACCGGCCCGTCGAAATCCGAGATAGGGCGATCCAGCATGCTCATCACGTCGTGGCGCTCGAGGTAGGTGGTGTCGGGCAGCACCAGATCGGCGAATGCCACGGTTTCGCTTTGGAAGGCGTCGCACACCACCAGGAAGGGGATCATGTGCTCGCCGTTCTCGTCCTTGCGGTTCAACATCTCGCGCACCGCCATGGTGTTCATGCTCGAGTTCCATGCCATGTTGGCCATGAAGATCAGCAGCGTGTCGATGCGGTACGGATCGCCCCTCACCGCATTGGTGATCACGTTATGCATGAGCCCGTGCGCGGACAGCGGATGCTCCCACGAGAAGGCGTGATCGATGCGGATCGGCGAGCCGTCCGGGTTGATCGCGAGTTCTTCCGGATTGGCCGGAAAGCCCAGTGGCGCCGCGTTGAGCGGCGTGTTGGGGTGGATCATCTCGGGCGAGTTGAAGGCCCGGTAGTTGGGCACGATGTGGCGCGGGTACGGCGCCTTGTGGCGGAAGCCCCCGGGCGCATCGATGGTGCCCAGCACACTCATCAACACCGCCAGCGCGCGCACTGTCTGAAAGCCGTTGGAATGGGCGGCGAGCCCGCGCATCGCATGGAACGCAACCGGCCGCGCCTGCGTGGTGGCGTGCTGCTTGCCCCAGGCATCGGTCCACGGGATCGGTAGCTCGAAGGCTTGTTGCAGCGCCGTCTCGCCCATTTCCCGCGCCAGCTTGCGAATGCGGACCGCATCGATGCCGGTGATGGCCTGCGCCCATTCGGGGGTGCAACTGGCGACCCGCTCGCGCAGCAACTGGAACGAGGGTGCGACGCGCGTGCCGTCGGCCAGCGTGTAGTGGCCTTCGAGCGCGGGGTCGCAGCCCTCGGCGATGCCCTCCGGGTATGCCGGCTTGACGCTGCCGTCGCTGCAGTCCCAGACCAGCTTGTTGTGCGGGTCGCGACCGTCGCCGGGCGGGCCGCGGTCGGGATCGAAGGCGAACAGGCCCTGGCGGTCGCAGTCGTCCAGCACCACCAGCTGCGGCGCGTTGGTGAAGCGCTTGAGGAACGCATGGTCCACCAGATCATTGGCTATCAGCTCGTGCAATAGCGCCATGAACAGGGCGCCGTCGGTGCCCGGCTTGATCGGGATCCACTCGTCGGCAATGGCCGAGTAGCCGGTGCGCACCGGGTTGATCGAGATGAAGCGGCCACCGGCCCGTTTGAACTTGCCAATGGCGATCTTCATCGGATTGCTATGGTGGTCTTCGGCGGTGCCGATCATGACGAACAGCTTAGCCCGGTCGAGGTCCGGGCCACCGAACTCCCAGAAGCTGCCACCGATGGTGTAGATCATCCCCGCGGCCATGTTGACCGAGCAGAAGCCGCCGTGCGCCGCGTAGTTGGGCGTGCCGAACTGGCGCGCGAAGAGGCCCGTGAGGGCCTGCATCTGATCGCGGCCGGTGAACAGCGCGAACTTCTTCGGGTCGGTCGCGCGGATCTTCGAAAGCCGCTCGGTCAGCATATCGAACGCCTGCTCCCAGCTGATCGGCTCGAACTCGCCGGCGCCGCGCTCGCTACCGGCCTTGCGCAGCAGCGGCTGCGTCAGCCGGGCCGGCGATATCTGCTTCATGATTCCCGACGCGCCCTTGGCGCAGATCACGCCCTGGTTGAGCGGGTGCTCCGGGTTGCCGTCGATGTAGCGCACTTCGCCATCGCGCAGGTGCACGCGGATGCCGCAGCGGCAGGCGCACATGTAGCAGGTGGTGGTCTTGACCTCGGTCTGCGCCCCCGGCATCAACGCGGCCAGCGGGTCGTGAAGGGGCTCGCGGGAAAGGAAGTTAAACACTGGGGTCTCGTATTTGCGGCGCAGGCGCGGCACGCCGGGCGGGGGTGTGAATGGCCCGATGGTAGAGACAGTCGTTGAAAAGAAAAAGCGCACAATACAGATCGAAATGATCGGAAAATCAGATCACAAGAGCGGCCCCCGGCAGGCTGCGTCAGCGGCCGTGCCGGCTCGGCTGCACCTGAACCTCAGGCGCCTGGAGGCGTTCGTTGCCGTCCCAAAAAAGGGAGGCATCCATAGCGCCTTGAACCAACATCCATTTCGGCGAGCCAACTTTTGTTAATCTCACGCATGAGCGCGCCAATCATTCCCCAGATCCGTCTCTATCAGAACTGGTTGAGCGAGAACCGCGGGCTCTCGTTTGACAGCTACGACGCCCTTTGGCGCTGGTCGACCACCGATCTGCCCGGTTTCTGGCAAAGCTTGTGGGACTACTTGGCGCTGCAATCGCCGACGCCCCATGAGGCAGTGTTGGATGCAGCGGTCATGCCTGGCGCGAAGTGGTTTCACGGGGCGCAAGTCAACTACGTGCAGCAGGTGTTTCGGCACGCCGAGAAGGCGCACGCCGCCGGCTTTGCCGCTGTCATCAGCCGCAACGAAAAAGGCCGGCAGCGTGAACTGAGCTGGCCCGAGTTGCGCCGCCAAGTCGCCTCGCTGGCGCTGCACCTGAAACAACAAGGCCTGGAGCCGGGCGACCGCGTAGCCGTCTATCTGCCCAACATTCCCGAAGCGATCATCGCGTACCTGGCGGTGGCGAGCCTCGGCGGCGTATGGAGCCTGTGCTCGCCCGACATGGGGACCAACGCGGTGCTGGACCGGTTCAAGCAGATCGAACCCAAGATGCTGATTGCCTGTGACGGCGTCACCTACGGCGGCCGTGACCTGGACCGCACCGGCGTCGTCGCCGAATTATGTGCCGCATTGCCGACCGTGATGCATGTCATCGTGCACCGTGAGCTGGGTCTGCCGATGGAGGCATCGACCACTCACGCTGGATGGATCGAGATGGCCGGTACCGTCGCGCGCGACGATGCGCAGACCGCAAGCTTCGAGCCCGCGTGGCTGCCGTTCGACCATCCGCTCTGGATCGTGTATTCCAGCGGGACCACCGGGCTGCCAAAACCGATCGTGCACGGGCACGGCGGCATCATGCTGGTTCATCTGCTGCTGATGGTGCACAACGATATTGGCTGCAGCTATGAACCCAACTCCTGGGGCGAGCGATTTCACTGGTACAGCTCCACGGGATGGGTGATGTGGAACTGCCAGGTGAGCGGTCTGCTCCGTGGCACAACCTGCTGCATCTCCGACGGCAACCCGGGCGGCAGCAAGGAGAACCCCGACTGGACGGTGCTGTGGCGCTTTGTGGCCGAGCTTGGCGTGACCTTCTTCGGCGCGGGGGCGGCCTTCTTTGCCAATTGCGCCAAGGCGGATGTGGACCTGTCCCAGTGCGGCGATCTGCGAGCGGTGCGCGCCTTGGGCACCACGGGCTCTCCGCTCAGCCGCGAAGTGCAGGCCTGGGGCACGCAGCAGTTCAAAAAGATCGGCACACCGGACATCTGGTGGTGCAACATGTCGGGCGGCACGGATTTTTGCAGTGCATTCATCGGCGGCAATCGTGAGCTGTCGCAGGCGCCGGGCGAGATGCAATGCCGGCTGCTCGGCTGCGCCGTCGAAGCCTGGAACGAACAAGGCCAGCCGGTCATCGATGAAGTCGGCGAACTGGTATGCATCCAGCCGCTTCCTTCGATGCCGCTCTACTTCTGGGGCGACCCAGGCAACCAGCGTTACCTGTCTTCTTACTTCGACGTGTACCCGAATGTCTGGCGGCATGGCGACTGGCTGAAGATCACGCCGTCGGGCAGCTGCATCATCTATGGCCGCAGCGATGCGACGATCAATCGCTACGGGCTTCGCATGGGCACCAGTGAGTTGTACAGCGCGGTGGAGGCGTTGCCGCAGGTCCTGGACTCGATGGTGGTGGATCTCGAATATCTCGGCCGCGAAAGCTACATGCCGCTGTTCGTGGTGCTGCGTCCGGGCGATGTGCTGGATGAGGCGATGAAGTCACGGATCGGCAATGCGATCAGAACCGCTTTGTCGCCGCGATTCGTTCCGGATGAGATATTCCAGGTTGCAGAAATCCCTCGCACGCTCACTGGCAAGAAGCAGGAGCTGCCGATCAAGAAGCTGCTGCTCGGCCAGCCGGCGGAGAAGGTGGTCAACAAGGACGCGATGGCGAACCCGGGATGCCTGGACTGGTATGTGGAGTTGGCGCGGAAACGCAGTGACATGCCCCCAATCAACGCGGACGGCGATGGCGCTTTCCGGAATGCGGGCGAGTGAGCCGTTCCAGATCCTGTAGATCGCGCGCTTGCCCGGACAGAACTGCCTGGGCGTAGCGGGCGGCAAGATTCGACGCATCGAGCTGTGTGGCACGATCGATATGGTCGCGCGCATACTGCGTGTGTCCCTGCAGCGCGTGAACCACCGCCAGCGCGCCGTGGCTTTCGGCAAACTCGGGATCGAGCCGCAACGCCGACTCGAAAGCCGCCTGTGCCGCGACCCAATCCTGCTGCAGCACGCAAGCCCAGCCCAGCCCATGCCAGGTCTCGATGTGCCCGGGAACAAACGACAACGCCTTGTTGAACCGCTGCCGCGCCTCGCCAACCCGATGCTCCAGCATCGCCACGAAACCCATCGTCGACAATGTGCGGCCATCGTCCGGATTGAGTTTGAGGGCAGCATCCAAAGAGTGACGCGCGCTTGCGGCGTCTTGCCGCGCCAATGACACCGAAGCCCGGGCCACCAGCGCCTCCAGCTGCGGGCCGGCGTCGTGCAAGGCCTGCTGCGACAGGGCGAGCGCTGCGTCAAAATCGCCCAGGTCGAGTGCGATCAGGCTCGCGACACCGGCCGCGCCCGGGCTGAGTACCTGCGCTGCCCGCCACTGCTTTACCCAATCCCAGGCTTCCTCCATCCGGTCCAGCCGGTGCATGACGCGCAGCCACAGAATCTGCAGCGCGCTGTCGTCGTTGGCCGCACCCGTATCGATCCAGGGCTGCAGCGTTTCACGGCACGCTTCAAAATCCTCCTTGAGCAACTGGATGTAGCCGAGGTTGTGAGCGATGGCGGGATGCTTGCCGCCGGCTTGCTCCAGCGTTGCCAGAACATGGCGGGCTTCGTCCAGATGCCGTTGCGCTATATAGAGATTGGCCTGGCGAAAATGCCAGGCACTGGGGTCGCCCGGCAGCTTCAAGCCGTCGTTGATCAACTGCTGCGCGCGTTGGAACGCGCCACCGGCCAAAGCGGCATCTGCGGTCTCCGCCAATAGCAACGGATTGGCGGGGTCCAGCTCCAGAAATTCCTCCAGCCGGTCGAGAGCCGATTTCATGGTTCCATTTTCGGGCTTGCCGGTGTTCATGGCAATCCAATGCACATGCGCTGCGTCAACAGAACACGTCGCAGTCTCGCGTTGTGCGTATGGCTTCTTTCAGGCGTGACAGCGCCTTGCGGTGGATCTGGGACACACGGCCGCGCGAAAGGCGAAGCGCCTGCGAGATCTCATCGAAGGGCACCTCCTGAAAATAGTGGCTCTGCATCACGGTTCGCTCCTGTGCCGGCAACGCGTTCACCAGCTCCACGACACGCTGGCGCAGCTGCTGCAATTCGACATTCCGATAGAACGGCAGTGTCTCCGACTTTTCCCCGGCGTCCAGCATTCCCGTGCCATCCAGGATCCAGGCGAGCGCGAACGCCAGCCCCGCCTCGGCCACGTATTGCAGCATTTGGTCCGCCTTGGTGGAGCGGCTGCCGGCCTCGCTTGCGGCGGCTTGCTTGATCTCCGCTCGGCGTTCCTTGTCGATCCGCTGGCGGGCCGCGATCTGCTGCTGCTTTTCGGTGAGCCGTTCGATGCCATCCAGAATAGCCCCGTGCATGCGCCGTGCCGCGAAAGTTCTGAACTGGACGCCGAACCCGGGGTCGAAGCGATCGAGCGCTTCGATGAGCCCCACAGAGGCGAGCTGCAAGTAGTCGTTGAACTCGATTTCGTCATTAAATCGTTTTGCGTAATAAGCGCCGGCGACGATGCGAGCATACGGCAGGTGCAGACCCAGCAGCTGCTGGCGGGCCGCTTCATTGGCATGCTCGCGCCAAAGCGCCCATAGCGTGGCCTCTCCCAAGTTTGCCACTTAATCGGCCTAGTGAAACGATCCCATCAACGCTTTCAGCACCACGCTCCAGCCATCAACCAGAATGAACATCAGGATTTTCAAGGGCAAAGCGACGGTTGTAGGAGGCATCATCATCATTCCCAGGGACATTAAAACGCTGGAAACGATAAGGTCGATTAACAGAAAAGGCAAAAAGATCACAAATCCAATTTGAAAAGCTGCGCGAAGTTCGGACAGCATGAAAGCCGGAATGAGCTGGATGTTGCTGATATCCGCCATTGCGTCCGGGCGCTTGGATTTTGAAATTTCAACCATCAGGGCCAGGTCTTGTTCCCGCGTCTGGCGCACCATGAATTCGCGCAGCGGTCCGCTGCCTTTCTGATAAGCGTCTTGCACGCTAAGCTGCCCTGCCATGAACGGCTGAACCAAATCCGCGTTGAGCTGTTCGAGCACAGGTGACATCGTGAAAAGTGTCAGGAACAGCGCCAACCCCAGAAGCACGGTGTTCGGTGGCGTTTCGGGCATGCCAATCGCATGGCGCAGCAACGACAGCACGATGATGATCCGCAGGAACGCTGTCAGGCAGATCAGCAGCGCCGGCAGAACGGCCAGCGCCGTGAGCCCAACGACAATTCTCACCGCCTGTGCGGTTTGCGCTGATCCGGTGGTCGGCACGGCTGACCTGTCGACGCCTTTCTGTGAACGAGGTTGCTCGGGTCCAGATACAACTGCGCGCGGGGTCGTCAGTGCGTTCCCCTCTTGTTCACTGGTCTGTGCAGCGGCGGGCGTGCAGCCTGCCACTGACAGCCAGCCAGCCAAAAAGAGCCTCGCTGCAAGAGCCGGCCAGAACCTCATAAGCTGATGTCCGGCGAGTTATCGGAAGGTGAATCGCCGACGCTTTTGCGCGCCAGGAGCGCGACCGAATGGCTGGTGCAACCGAGGAGCAGTTCCTCGCCATTCCATTCGATCACATGAACGCTTGCGTGCTGCGTCAGCGATGTTTGCTCCAGGGGCTTCAGCTTCGATGAGCTTGCGACAGGCCACAACCAGCTCCCGCTGCGCCGCGGGCCTGACCGCTTCCGGTATCGGATCGAGACCAATCCCGCCCCAGCCACTACCGCAAGAAAAACAAGGGTCAGGACGGCAGACTGGGTGATTGACCGATCACTCCCGGCGTCAACCCGAAAGGGGATAGCCGCCGGCTGGGCTTCGGCAGAAGCAGTGTGCCCGGGTGCCGCCTGCGCCAATGCCAGGGGCAGGAGAACAAACGACAAGACCTGCGACCACATGGCCGCGCGCAAACTTTTCTGCTTCATCTGCAGGTTCACACTTTCAGCGCGACCGGCAGCTCGGTGATGCGTACGGCAAACGAGCCATCCACCGCGACCAGTTGGCCTCTGGCCACGACCTTGCCTTCCAGCAACATCTCTATGGGCTGATCCACTGTGCGATCGAGCACCAAGACCTGGTGCTCAGTTGCCGCCAGCAGGTCGCCAACAGTCAATTCAGCTTCGCCAACGCAAACTTGCAAGTGCACGCGCACGGCATGGAGCGGATTGGAGTCGCCCAGCACCAGCGCCGCGGGCACAGGCGAGCTGTGCGCCGGCTCACCATGCAAGTCTCCGAGGTTGATGACCTGCGCGGTCGGGATGGAAGCAGCTGATCGCATCGGGTTTGCTTGTTGGTAAGTCATACGCTGTGAGAAAAATGATCGATTTCGTGTTCGCCGACCGGCTCGCGCGCCAGCTCTATAGCTTTGAAACCGGAATGGCTGCCCAGGAAGCCCGCGCACAGTTGCACGTCCGAACCCGTTGCCACCCGCAACGGCGCGTCCAGACGGTGGGGCAAGGGAACAACATCGCCGATACGCAGCCCTTCGAGGCTGCCCAGGTCCAACTCGCACGCGGACAGTTCCACGCGCACTGGCAGAACCCGAGAAGCCAACGCTTGCCGCAGTGGAACCAGACCTGCCGCGCTCCTTTGCGCGACTGCGTTGCGGCGGCCAGGACTGGTAGCGGCCGTACCGACGCAGGCAGGGTTGAACAGCAATGAGATGCAGACGTCTCCGGAAAACGGCAAGGACAAGATCGCGCCGCCCGACCACGGCTTCAGCAAGGCTGGGTCGGGCGCGGATGGCCCATGCATCGCGTCAAGCGCAATGGCGGCGCACAGCGCCTCGGTGAGGGCGTTCCAGCCGCGCAGCACCAGCGCCTCCGCGATTTCACCCTTGCCGGAGGGCCGCCCGTCCGTAAGCGAATCGGCGCCAAACATGGCCTCAAACAGGAGTTCAGTCGGATCGGTCCGCACATCGATCCAGCCAGCCACATCGCCGCGCGATCCAAGAGGACTCCACACGGCACCTTTCCGATCGGGCCATTCGTGTGCCTGCACTGCCGTGCAAGCGCGCGTCGCGGCGCCCGAGTCAAGAACCCAATCACGCGCCCACGCGGTGCGGACTTCGGTGACGCGATTGACGAGAACTTCGAGTTGAGCCGGCGTCAACCACATGAGCGCGGTTGCGCGTTGCGAAACAGGACGCAGGCTGGTGCCGGGCATGATCGCGCCTACTTGCTCTTCATCTGGAACAGCTCCTGCAGCATCTCGTTCGCAGTGGAAATCACTTGCGACGACGCTTGATAGCCGCGCTGCATGATCACCAGGTCGCTGAACTCCTGCGACAGGTCGACGTTGGAAAGCTCGACCATCCCGGAACGCACCGAGCCGAAGCCGCGGTCGCCCGCCATGCCGGTGTGCCACGCCAGGCTGTCTGTAGCGTCGAACTGGTTGTCACCGTTTGACGCGATCGCATCCAGGCTGTCAAAGCGTCCCAGTGACAGCCGCGACCCCTTCACCGTCTGGCCATTGGTGTACGTCAGGACCAGCGTTCCCAGGGCATCGAAGCTGACGCCCGTCAGCGCGCCCGGCGCGCTTCCGTCCTGCGAGGCGACAGCCAGTGTCGATAGATTGCCTGAAGCAAATGACGTGACGTCGGTGCTGAAGTCAAACGTCAGCGGAACCGCTGCGAGGCCGCTGGGGGTATACGTGACCGCGACCTTGGAACTCGCCAACTCCGGGCGGCCATTCACGAAGACGATCTCCCCGGCGCCGACGCTGGTGGCGCCTTCAAGCACGTCCACGGTCCAGTGGCCCGGCGTGGTAGCACCGTTGTTGGTCAGCTTGACGGTGAGCAAGTGCTCTCCACCCACTCCGTCGATGATCTTCACGGAACCGAGCGTCTGGGTGACAGCGGTGCTCGACAAGTTTCCGCTGAATTTCACGTTGGCCGTCGCCTTGCCTTCCACGCTGGATTTGCCGGCAATGCTGATCTCGCCCATCGCGCCGGCGGCGTCCTGGCCCATCACTTTGCTTTGGTCGATGCGGTTGACCAGGATGCCGTCTGCATTGAACGCAAATTGCCCTGCCCGGGTGTAGTGCAGGTTATCGCTGCTGTCCTTGACGGTGAACAGCCCCTGGCCATCGATCGCGAGATCGAGCTTGTTGCCGGTCTGCCGAAGCTCGCCCTGCTCAAAATTGAGCACTGTTCCAGCCGTGTTCAGACCGTACCCCACCTGCATGTTGCCCGACCCCGTATTGCTGTGGGTGTAGAACATGTCCGCAAACTGCAGGGTGGACTTTTTGTAGCCGGGGGTGTTCAAGTTGGCCGTGTTGTTGGCGATCACCCGCAGGCCCTGCGAATAGCCTTGCAAGCCGGTCATGCCTATGTGAATTGAATCGAGCATGCAGTTTTCTCCTGGCGAAAGTTGGGTTGACGAAATGCGGCGGAGGTTCTAGCGGACCGCCGTGATCTGGCTCAGGCTGACGTCCGACAGCGTCGCCCCGAAGGTAGTGGACACCGTGAGCGCGGGCGAATCGCCCGTCAGCGAGAGCGCCATGACAGTGCCCGTGACAGTCGCACCGGTACCGCTGGTGATATCGACCGTTCGCCCGATCAGACCGACGGATTGAAGCGCCGCCTGGTTGCTTATCAGCGTCGACATCTTTTCGTTGAGCTGCTGCGTTTGCTCCAGCGATGTGAACTGCGCCATCTGCGCCATGAACTCCTGGTTGTCCATGGGTTTCAGTGGGTCCTGATAGGTCAGCTGCGTCAGCAAGATCTTCAGGAAGTCCTCCATTCCCATCGGGTTGGCCTGAAGCGCCGAGGCGCTGGAACTCACTGAACTGATGGCCATGACATTTCCTTTTCTGTGCTTCCGACAATCACCCGCCCATTGCAGGAGATCGAGAGCAGACGGACACCCTGCGCGGACAGCCAGCGCTGTAGTTGGGCACTGATGGATTGCAGACCCGATATCACAGAGCTGTCCATCCCCAACCACAACCGCACCCCTTCAGCGGACCAGTGGGCGTGCAGCCTGATGGGGCCGGGGTCGCCGGCTCTGGGGCCTGCCGCCACCGGCGGCCTGACGTCTTGCGCCTCGCCCGGTGCCAGACGCCGCAGGGGCTGAAGCTGGCCCAGGGAAAAGTTCGTGCTTGCAAGCGCAGCCACCTGCACGAGATCAGCGCCGTACCCTGGCGGCAGCACTGGGGTCGGAGCGACGTGATCGGTGCGTACAAACCGTTCCGGCATGAGCCGCGTCGGGTCATGCAGGCGCGTGCCAGCGGTGTCAACCGGCGAAAGGACCCGTGCGCTCACCCAACCCGCCGAAACTGATTCGGGTGGGCATGCTTGTCCGTCGAACGACGTGGTAACTGAAAAGCTGGCGAACTCGTTGATCTCAACAACCAGCTGCGCGTTCGCCCTGGCGGCGTTCGTTGTCCATGGCTGGCCATGGGGCTGCGGCAATTCGCCGGCCTGCAAAGGCGATTGCCGGATCGGCTCGAACCCCGGCGCGTGAATGCTTCGTTGCGCCAGCTGCGACCCGGCCCGCGCTGATTCCGCCGCAGCCAGGTTTGTGTCGGCTTTGCCTGATGCGGGCATCAATCCGGATGAGTGAGTTCGCTGCGCGCAGCCCACTACGGCATGGCAGAGCCAGGCTTCCATCTGCGCGCGCTCCATTTCACGCAGCCAGGCACGGGCCGCGCCTGGGTCGCCATCCTGCGCTGAGTCCTGCCGGCCCCGCAGTGGAATCGGCGCGAGCTGGCTGGGGACGGCACTGCCTTTCATCTGAACTCCGTCGCAGTGCGGCGATAGCTGTCGCGCCCGCCCCAGTCGCGGTCGGCTTCTACACAAGCCTTACGCTGTTGCTCACCCGCGAACTCCATGAACTGGCTGTCACGATGCTGCTGCAGCACTTCCAGCCGCTGTTGGTGTGCAGCGCAATCGGCGCGCGCTTGCTCCGCCATATCGTACAAGGCGTTCAGTTCGTGCTGCGCTTGAGCTTGCCGCTGTTGAAGCGCAGCAAGGTATCCGAGCAACCGCTGCTGCGCAGCGGGATCGGCACGGTCACGCCAGACCCGCGCCGCTTGCGCGGCTTGCGCCAGACATTCCTGACGCAATGTTTCGCACCCCGTTTCCTGGACGGCCAACTTCCGCCGCTGTTCGCCCAGCAGCGCCAATGCTGCATCGAGTTGCCACTGGCGACGGCGTCGCAGCGGCTCCAGCAAGTACACGAAGGCGCGCAAGTCGACTTCAGTCATCGAGCCCTCTCCGTCAGATGTTGACCCGCGATCTCTGGCTGAGCCTTGAAGATTTCCCCGAGTTCGCGCAGCCCTTGCGCTGCAGGCAAACCGCCCTCACGTTGCCGCATGAATTTCCGCAACCGGGGCTGGTGTGCCAGCGCAAGATCGAGCTGCGGGTTGCTGCCGCTTTCGTACGCGCCGATGTCGACCATCTGGCGGTTGCGTTCGAGCAGCGCGATGGTTTTCACTGCTTCGAGCGCGAGGTCGCGATGCGCCTGGGATGTGACGTCAGGCATCACGCGACTTGCGCTTTGCAGAACGTCGATCGCCGGGTACTGACCGGCCTGAGCCAGCGCGCGTGACAGGACGATGTGACCGTCGAGAATCGCGCGCATGTTGTCTGCCACCGGCTCGTTCAAGTCATCGCCTTCAACCAAAACCGTCATCAGGGCCGTGATGCAGCCTCCCGACGGCGACGTTCCGCAGCGCTCGCAAAGTTCGGGCAACTCGGCAAATACCGAGGGCGTATAGCCCCTGGCGGTGGGAGGCTCTCCGGCAGCAAGCCCCACTTCGCGCCGGGCCATCGCGAATCGCGTCACCGAATCCATGGTGAGCAAGACCTGCCGACCACCGTCGCGAAAGTACTCGGCAATGGCCAGTGCCGCATACGCCGCACGCAGCCGGCCCAATGCCGGTTGATCCGAAGCGGCGACGATCACCACCGAGCGCTTCAGGCCGGCCTCGCCAAGCTGCCGGTCGATGAATTCCTTGACTTCGCGCCCACGCTCGCCGATCAGCGCGATGACATTGATGTCGGCTTTGACGTGACGGGCGATCATGCCGAGCAGCGTGCTCTTGCCAACCCCGCTGCCCGCAAATATCCCGACTCGCTGGCCCTGCCCCAATGTGAGAAGGCTGTCGATAACGCGAATGCCGGTTTCCAGCGGTGCGGCGATACGCGGCCGCTGCATCGGATTCACCGGCTGCGCGCGCAGCGGCCGTTGACCGGTAACCGCGGGCGCGGCGAACCCGTCGAGCGGAACACCAAACCCGTCGATCACCCGGCCGAGCAGTTCCGGCCCGACACCGATCTGCGAGTGGCTGCCTTGCGCTACCACCTCGCATCCGGCGGCAAGTCCCTGCACCGACCCATAAGGCATCAATGCCAGGTGATCGGCCCGGACGCCGACCACCTCGGCGAGCACCGGCGCGCGTGGCGCTGCATCCCGGCCGGAAGATCGCGGCCAGATGGCACACAGCTCACCGACCGTCGCATCGAGGCCATGGACCTCGACCGAAAGGCCGCCCAGCCGGCGGACGTGGCCCATACGTCGAGTGAGGGGCGCCTGGGCGACGGCGCGCCGATACGGGGCAAGCGAAACGATCACTGCTGCCGGCCCTTCAATGAGTTCTCAGCGGCCGCGGGCAGGGGCGGGGCGCCGTTTCGATTGCGCCTGACCGTGAGCAAAGCTTCGGCCAAAGCCGCGAGCTGGACTTCCAGCCTGGCGTCCAGGGTTCCTTGCGCCGATCGCAGGACCAGCCCGCCGAGCTGCACGCTGTCGTCACCGACCCAGCGCCAGCTCTCCCCCACTTGCCCGGCACCCTGCGACACAAGGGGCAAATCATCGGGGTGGACGTGCACTGCGAATTGTTCCCGGTGACCGTGCGACGCCAGCAAGTGCTTCACCATGGAGCGGATGCCGGCCAGCGTCGCCGCCTCGCTGCCAAGAACCCGGCAGGTGGCCTCGTAGCTGAGGGCAATGAGCTCGTCTTCCGAATCGGCGAGCCGTCGTGCGCCCTCCTTTGCAACCGCACACAGCATCTGTTCGAGCCGCTCCAGCCGGTCCGACACGGTAGCTTGAGCCTCCTTCAACGCTTGCTCAAGCTCGTCTCGGGCCTCGGCCCGCCCTGCACACAATCCCTGCAACCGTCCTTCTTCGGCTGCGCCAACACGCGCCTGATCGATGACGGCCTGCCTGGCTTGCTGCTCCTGCGCAGCTGCGGCAAGGCGCCCAGCGGCGTAACCTTCATCCCGGCCCTCGGCGAATGCCTGCGCGCAGGCAGGCGTTGTGACGGCAAGCGCGATATCGTGCAGCGATTCCGGACGGTGAGAAGGTGTCAACAGGTGCACCCTGCCCGCAGTCATTCCGATGCTGCCTCGCCCGGCTCGAATCAAGGTGTGAGGCTGTGCGTGCACTTCGACCCCGCGAAGGACCTGGGTCGAGGTGGGCATCTGGTACTTCTGTTTGGGCGTCACGACAGCCTCCTGGCCCAGGTCCGCCATACCGGCACCCTGCGTTCAACCGTGGCGTGCACCGGCAACAGCTTGCCCGCGCCGGGCGCGAGCAGCAGCGCAAGCTGTTCCACGAGCACCCGGGACAGCGCCGGTGCGTTCTCGTCCTCGGAGGAGCCGTGCAAAGCAAGGGCATGCGCGATCAAGGCTGCCGGTTCGTGCTGAAGAAGCTCTCCAAGCTGAGCCGCGCTGGCGGACTTGAAGATCGGCATGGCGGCTTCAACCCCTTTCAGTGGCGGCTTGGCTGCCGGGGCGGAGCGGTGCGCGCGGCGGTCATGACCGATCGCGGCCTGCGCGACCCGGTGATCGGCGGGAACGCCCAGAACTTGCAGTTCCGCCACCAACGCCTCCAGTTCGCTACGCCGCGCGACGGGTAATCTCGCGAGCAGCCAGCGTTGATCCTGATCACTGAGGGCATGGAGTGCCAGCGCGCCACGGCGCAGCATGGCGTCAGCTTCCGGCAGCGCAAATTCCATTCCGTCGCTCAAGATCGCACTCCGGAACCCGCGCTGTGGCGCGTCGTGGGCGCAGCAGGCTCCAACGGCCGCGCACCATCCAGCCATTGGAGCATCTGCTCCAGCAGGAGCTGCCGCTGCTGCTCGGTCAAGTGAGGCTCGGCTGAGGCGCGCCTGCGAAGCAGCCAGCCCGCGCCGGCGGCCAACGCCGCACCACAGGCGAGCAACGTAACGATCACACTGGGGCTGGTCACCGCCGCAGAAGCGGGCGGGCCCGGCGGTGCAACGCTCGTGGCATGTGTTGGCGAGGCTGCTGCTTCGTCAACTGCGGGCAGCCCGGAGTGCTTCAGGTTCTGCACGACCACCACGTCGCCGCGCTCCGCAACCGCGCCGACCGTGGCCGCAACCAGCGCCTGCATTTGTTCCTTTTGGCCTTCATCGATCGGCTTTCGAATGACTGCCACCACATGCAGCTGGCGGATGGCCCCAGGTTGACTTGCAACTTGTTCGATCCGGCGCCCCACCTGGTACTCGACTTCACGCTGGCTGTTGCTGGCACGTCCACCATCAGGGGCATTGGGAGCGGATCCGACGTCGCGGGCCACTTCACGCTCCTTGACCATCACTCCCGCGGAGTTCTGGCCCGGCCGGCTCGGCGCACCGAGAACATCCTCGGTGGTGACGCGCACCTGGTCCATATTGAGGGTGACGTCGACGCTGGCCATCGCTTGCCCGGCGCCGAATACACCTTCCAGTACGTCAGTGGCTTTGCGCGCGAGGTGGCGCTCGGTCTCGCGCTTCAGATCGAGCCGGCTGGAACTTGCATCCTGCTCGCCTTCCGTCGCGCCCGCTCTGGTGAGCGCTACGCCGTGCTGGTCGACGATCGTGACGTTTTGCGCGACGATTCCCGGCACAGCGGCTGAGACCAGGCGCTGGATGCCGGTGATCTGTTCGGGCCGCAGCGACTGCCCCGGCCGCATGCTGAGCGTGATGGCTGCCTTGGCCTTGCTGACGCCGTGCTTGAACAAGCCTTGTTCCGCGAGCGCCAGGTGTACACGCGCGTCGCGCACTTCAGCCAGGGAAAGAATCGTGCGCGTGATCTCCCCTTGCAGCGCACGCTGGTAATTGATCTTCTGCGCAAACTCGGTCATGCCGAAATCCGCGTTGTTGAACAACTCAAAGCCAGCGGCACCATGCAACGGCATGTCCTTGCCCATCAGCTTCAACCGGGTGGCATGCACCACATTGCCATCCACCAGGATCGCGTTGCCCTCAGCCGCTACCTTGTAAGGCAATTTGAGGCGATCGAGTTCCGCAGCCATCATCGCTGCGTCCTGTGGTTTAAGGTCGGCAAACAACACTTGGTAATCGGTGCGCCAGATCAACAAGCCGGCGACCACGGTGGCAATGCAAACCAGTGCCACGCCG
Organism: Ramlibacter sp.; assembly: GCA_046599015.1. Taxonomy (GTDB): domain Bacteria; phylum Pseudomonadota; class Gammaproteobacteria; order Burkholderiales; family Burkholderiaceae_C; genus Ramlibacter. The sequence goes on along the minus strand of JBKJHN010000235.1, from coordinate 16,333 downwards.
CCGGATAGACCGATCCGCGCCGGCAAAGCCAGGCCGTTCCAGAACTCCTTAAGCACGGGTGCCTCTCTCAACAGCAGTGACTGGACGAGGTGAAGGGATTGCACAGAACGTCATGATGTGCCCTCAGATCTGCATCTTCATGACGTCCTGGTACGCCTCGAGCAAGCGTCCGCGCACCTGCATCATGAGCTGGAACGAAAGGCGTGCTTCTTCCAGACGGATCATGGTTTGGTGCACGTTCTGCACGTCGCCGGTGGCCAGGGCCTGCAGATCGGTCTGGGTCGCCAGCAGTTGATCGTTCACCTGCGACAGCCCGTGGCTGATCATGTTGCCGAAAGCGCCTTGCGTCTGTGTTGGGGGCACATTGCCCGGCGCCACCAGATCGGTGGGAAACAGTGCGGACAATTGCTCGGGCGCCAAAGCACCGACGGGAGGCAATGCGGTCATGTCGAGCCCCCGATGTCCAGCGCCTTCAGCGCCATTGTTCGCGCCGCGTTCATCGCGGCTACATTGGCTTCGTACGCGCGAGTGGCGCTCATGAGGGACACCATTTCCGTGGCCGGGTCGACCGCCGGATAACTGACGAACCCGCGTGCGTCCGCCATCGGATGCCCCGGCTCATGCACCATTCGGGACGCAAGAGCGGCTGTTTCGATGTGAAACTGCGGCTTCATCGCTGCACTCGCGTGCGCGGAAGCCATCATCTCCCCGAATGCATCGGCTGCGGCTGGCCGGGCCACCACGCGCAACGGGCTGTAGGCCAACTGTCCTGCGGTTTGCGCCGTATGCGCATTTGCAAGATTGAGCGCCGCCACTTCGACACGGGTTCGCTCCAGTGCCATCCCCGCGGCGCTGATGGCGAAAGTCGGGTTGTTATCCATTGACCGTCTCCTGAACAAGATTGGGCTGGCGTTCTAGCGTTTGCCGTCGCTGACGGCGCTGGACAACATGGCGAAGTGGCGGTTCAAACCACGCGCAAGCAGCTGGTACTGCACCGAGTTTTGTGCCATGTCGGCAACCTGCTGGTCCAATAGCACTTTGGCCGGCTGGCCCCGGCTATCCAGCACTGGCTCGAGTTGCAGGCGCACGCTGGCCAGCGCGGACGCATCCATGCTGCCCCTGGTGCCAAGAAGCCGGCGCGCCTCCTGCATTTGCGATTCGAAGTCCAGCTTCTGCGCAACATAACCCTCGGTCCCATGATTCGCGATGTTCGCGGCAATCGCCTGCTGGCGCAGGCTGGCAGCATCGAGTGCCAGCCCGAGTGCCGCTGTGGTGATGGCTTCAAGACCTTCTCTCATGGGGAGCTCCTGGTGCGGCAGGTTGCGAACGATGCGATGGACTTCATGATGGTTGGCATCACTGCACAACCAGTTCAGCGTGAAGAGCGCCGGCGGACTTGATGGCGCGCAGGATCGAGATCACATCGCGAGTGCTGGTCTTGAGGCGTGCGAGCGACTGCACCAGGTCGGTCACGGTGGTGCCGGACGCCAAAAAGCCAGGACCGTTCTCCTCGCCGACGTCGACCCGTGTATTCGTGGCATTCACGGTCCGAACGCCCGGCCCGGCGTGGCTGATCAGCGCTGGCTGAGAGACCGAGTTATGTGTCGCAATCGATATCTTCAGGTCGCCATGAGAAATTGCGACTCGGGAAATACTGACATCGCCGCCGGCAACCACCGTGCCAGTGCGCTCGTTGATGACTACCTTGGCGCGGCGATCCGGTTGCACCGAAATGTTCTCGAGCCTGGCCACGAAGGCAACCAGCCGCGCCCGCTGGTCGTCGGGCACCACGATGTCGATGCCCGCAGCGTCACGTGCGCGGGCCAGCCCATCGCCCATCTGGCTGTTAATCGCGGCGGCCACCCGGTTCGCAGTGGTGTAGTCCGGTTCCGCCAGGACGAAGGCGATGTTCTGGGGCGCGGCGGAAATGTCGCTCGCCATCGCGATTTCCACCACTGCGCCGCCGGGGACCGATCCGACGGTCGGGTGGTTCTTCTGGACCACATTGCCGTTGGAGTCATAGCGGTAGCCGCCAACCAGCAGCGGGCCTTGGGCGAGTGCGTAGACGCGTCCGTTCGGCGCCTTCAGCGGCGCCAACAGCAGACTGCCGCCCAACAGGCTTCTTGCGTCGCCCGCCGAGTTCACCGTCACATCCAGCGTGTCGCCTTCGCGTGCAAAAGTCGGCAGCGCCGCGTTGATCATGACCATGGCCACGTTACGGCTTTGCAGCTGATCGGGGGAAACCGTGACGTTGAACTGGGACAGCGCGTTCGCCAGCGCCTGGCGAGTGGCCCTGCTGGTCGGCGAATCGCCGGTGCCGGCAAGACCGGTGACGATTCCATAACCGACCAGCGAGTTCTCGCGCCAGCCTTGAACCTTGCCGAGGTCCTTGACGCGGACGAAGCCGCGGTTGGCAGCGCCAGCCGCCGTTTGCGAAAGCGCGGCCGCATGCGTCAACACGCAAAGCAGCGCCAGCACCAGGTGAACACTCCTGATCGTCATCACAGGCCCACCGAATCCAGAAGCCTGCGCCACCACGCCCGTTGCTGCCGCTGCGACACGTCGCCTTCGCCGAGATAGGTAATCCTTGCGTCAGCCAGTCGAGTCGAGAGGACCACGTTGGCATCGGAGACATCCTGCGGCCGCACCCGGCCGTCCAGGGTCACCTTCTGCTGTTCCTCGTTGACCAGCAGATACTGTTCGCCCGATATCCGCAGGTCGCCGTTGGCCAGCACCTCCCTGACGGAAACGCTGAGCGTGATCAGGACGCGGTTGGCCCGCTGCGTCCGGCCGCCACCATCGAAGTCGCCGCCAATGGCGATGCCGGTTTCCGCAACCCGCCGCGCCCCGTGTGAGAGTTCGGCGCTCATGTTGTTCTTGCGGCGGGTGCCGGTGTCCGCGCTGGTGGTCGCGCTCGAATTCTCGAACACTTGCACCGTGAGGACATCGCCGATCCGGAAGGCCTTGTTGTCTCCGACGAGCGGCCGGAACGTCGCCTCATCGTACAGGCTCGTAGCAGGCGCACCCATCGGCGCCAGGCTCAGCAGCGCGAGCGCGAGCAGAAGCCAAACCATGCGAGGGTGCTTCATAGCGTCGCCTCGACATGTCCAGGCGCAACGACTCGCGCCTGGACCGGACTCGCGCCTTTGGCAGGCCGCACGGTGACCAATTGCCCCACTTCCCCGTCTTGCAAAGCCTGCGCCCGGCCCTCCAGCTCCACCAGCCCCGACGACAGATGCACCACTACCCAGTCACCGCGGGCAACGCCAGGAGCCGGAGCCTTGCCGGTCGTGTGACGCTCGCTTTCGCCCGGCGCCTCGGTTGCACGAGAGTCACGCAGCGCGTAATTCGGCCGCCTGGATATCGGCACGCCGGAAGCGGGCGGGCGGGAGAGCTCGGATTCGCGATCCTCGTTCATGTCCGCATACCCGGGATTGCGGCCGGCCCGCGCGACTCCCAACTCGCGATAGGCCTCGACCGCAAAGCTCACAGCCACCGTGCGGATGGGACGGCCGTCCACGTGCACATCCACCCATACCACCATGCGTGGTGTGGGACGGGCATTCAAGCCCAGTGGGCGCACCTTGAGTTCGACAGTCCCGCCCGGCAGCTTGACATCGGAGGCGAGCGCGAGAGTTTCGACCCGATGCTGGCCGGCGTGCGTCCCCAGCCAGCTGCGCAACGCGAGCTTCGCGGCACGTTCGATGCGACCCGCGGGAAATTCCTGGGACATGGAGTGCACCCGCGTTTCCTCCGGGCCGGTCCAGAGCACCTGCTCCAACTCGATCCCGAGTTGGCTGCGCACCCACCGGGCCACCATGTCGCGACGCACGATCATTTCCGCGCCTGTCCGCGGCGCCTGCCCGATCCATAAGGCGGAGAGTTGCTCGATGGTGGGCAGATCCCGGGTATGCAGGATGGCGATGTCCCCCAGCCGCACTTCAGGGTGCCGCGCGATGAAGTGCGGGCGCAGCTCGATTTGCATCTGCCTGTCGCCCAATGGGGCGGCGACAGGCAATGCATGACACATGCTGGTGACGCAAGCTGCGAGAAAAACCAGCGTGGGACGCATCAGCGGTCTCATTTGCGCAAGTTGTTGACCATGCCCAGCATCTCGTCCGCGGCCTGGACCACCTTGACGCTGGCTTCGTAGGCCCGCTGCGCCAGCATCAGGTTGACCATCTCGTCGACCATCCTCACGTTGGAGCCCTCCAGGAATCCCTGCGCCAGCGTGCCCGCACCGGGGTCTCCCGCGCGGATGGCGATCGCTTCCCCCGAGGCTTCACTGGCGCGATAAAGGTTGTCGCCTTGGGCGGCGAGCTGGCCCGCTGCGGCGAAGCGAACCAACTCGAGCTGGCCCGCCTCGACCGGCGCGGCCTGATTCGCGACTTTCACGAGAACACGTCCGTCGCTTGCGATCACGACCGACTCGGCGTTGTCCGGAATGGCGATCGCGGGACGCAGCGGGTAGCCGGCTTGCGATCCCAGCAGTCCGTCCTTGTTGACCTTGAGCGAACCGCCGCGCGTATAAGCGCTGGACCCGTCGGGCAGGGTCAGTTCAAGGAGGCCCTCACCCCGGATCGCGATGTCCAGCGGGGAATCGGTCTTGCGCAATTCCCCGGCATCGAACACCTTGCTCAGGCCGGAAACGCCTACGCCCGCTCCAATACGGGAGCCAGTAACCAGTGACCCGGCGCGAAGGTCTTCGCCGGAGGGCTGCGCGACCCTGCTCGTTTCGCGCACCATCAGGTCAGAGAATCCGACCCGGGCCTTTTTGAAGCCCACCGTATTGGCGTTCGCAAGGTTGTTGGCGATCGTCTCCACGTTGAGTTGCTGGGCCTGCATGCCGGTGGCGCCGATAGAGAGTGCGTCAAACATGGTGGTCCCGCTTTGTCTGGCCGGCCTTCTGCGTCATGAGGTTTCCCCTAGCTTTCGGATCGCGGTTCCAAGCATCTCGTCATAACCCTGAGCGATCTTTTGCATGCTCTCGAAGTGACGCATGGCCTGGATCATCGAGTTCATCTCCTCGGTCGAACTCACGTTGGAGTTCTCCAGGAAGCCTTGGCGCACCAGCACTTCGTCCGGCGGCAGGACTTTCATGCCGGGGGCGGCGGCATGCAATCCGTCACCCATTGGGGTCAAGGTCGAGTGACTCTCGAAGTCGACGACCTTCAGTTGACCCAGCGGATTGCCGTCGCTCGCCGTTGAAGTGATCGCGCCTGATGCGCCGATGACCGGGTTGGCGACGTCGAGGACGATCTCGCCGCCGGTGCCCATGACTGGATAGCCTTGGGCAGTGACCAGGCGAGCGCGCGCATCGAGCCGGAAACCACCGTTGCGCGTATATGCCGGACCCGCGTCCGTTGCCACTTCGAAATAGCCTTGACCCGCCAGTGCCAAGTCAAGGCTTTGCCCGGTGAATTTCAGCGTTCCGCCGCGGCCGCTCTTGGCAAAGTCGACGATCGGCGCGCCTCCGGCCGCGACGCTGGGCGTCGCGATTGCAGCGTGGCCCAGATGTTCGGTGAAGCTGGCGCCCTGCACCCGCTGCAACGCGACGCCTCGCTTGTATCCCGGTGTCAACACGTTGGCCAGGTTCATGCCAACCTGCTCCAACCGCGTCATGTCCGCTTGCATGCCGCGCAAGCTGATTGCAAGAACTTCATTCATCGGCAACTTTCATACACTCACCACGCTGTAGGATTTCAGTTCGATGTTCTGTGGAATTTCGGTGAGCGACAGAACGCGCAGGTGCGGCACCGCGCGTTCGCACAGCGAACGGATGTGGCGGCGCAAATCTGGGGTGCACAACAACACCGGCAGCAAGTTGTTCTTCATCATCTGCTCCGCTTGCTGCACCATGCGCCCCATGAACTGCTCGGCGAGTTTTGGCTCCAGCGCATAGGGCTGCGCGGCGGCTTGGGCGCTTTGCAGACCTTGCATCAGCCGGCTTTCGATCAGCGGGTCAAGCGTCATCACCTGCAGCGCCACGGCCTCTCCGACCAGACCTTGGCAAATCGCCGGCCCCAGGCGTTGGCGTACCTGCTCTGTGAGCAGACTGGCATCCTTGGTGGCGCGGCCGGCGTCTGCCAGGGTTTCCAGGATCGCTTCGATGTGGCGGATCGAGACCTTCTCGCGCAACAGGTTCTGCAAGATCCTCTGGACGTCACCGACGGCAAGCACGGTGGGGATCAGGTCCTCCACCAGGCCGGGCTGCGCCTGGCGCACTCGGGCCAACAGGCGGTCGGTTTCGGCACGCGTCAGCAGCGTTGCCGATTCGCGCCGCAAGACTTCCGTCAAGTGCGTCATCAGTACCGTAGGTGCATCGACGAGAGTGAACTTGCCGGCCGTCGCGGCGCTTCTCTGATCTTCGTCGATCCACACTGCAGGCAGTCCATAGGTCGGATCGCGGGTGACCTCGCCGGCAATGGAGCGCACATCTCCGCCAGGGTGAATCGCCAGCCATCGGCCCGCGCGTGCCTCGCCACGCGCCACCGGCACGCCGTCGATACTGATCTCATAGCGGTCAGCGCCTAACCTGGAGGAGTCCTTGAATCGCACTCGCGGCAACACCAGCCCCAACTCCTGCGCGTGCTGTTTGCGGAAAGCCTTGATGCGTTCCATGAACAGACCATCGACTTCGTTGACCAACGGCACCCAGTTGCGCCCGATGTGGACTTCAATTGGCTCCACGGACAGGGTTGCGTAGGCGTCGTCCGCGCCAGCGCTGCCCTCGGTGGAATCGGACGGCGAGCGCTGGCCGCTCGCTTTGGCGCTTCGCCGGCTTGCCATTCGATGCGCGGTCGCCGCAACGCCAAGTATCGCCGCCAGCAACAACAAGGTCGGGAGCACCGGTATGCCGGGCAGCAGTAGCAGGCCGCCCACCGCACCGGCTACGAGCAACAGCGTCTTGGGGAAGGAAGTGATTTGGCGCAGCACCTCCTGACTCAGATTGACGTCGGAGGCGGAGCGGGTCACGATGATTCCCGTTCCCACGGCAATGACCAGCGCGGGAACCTGCGTGACGATGCCGTCCCCGATCGTGAGCAGCGTGTAGGTCTGCAGAGCCTGGCCCCACGGAATATGGTGCTGCATCACACCGATCAGCAGGCCGCCGACAATGTTAATCAGCAAGATCACAATGCCGGCGATGGCATCTCCCTTGACGAACTTGCTGGCGCCGTCCATCGCTCCATAGAAGGCGGCTTCTTTTTCGATGTTCTTGCGTCTGAGCTGCGCCTCGGTCTGGTCGATGAATCCCATGTTGAGATCGGCGTCGATGCTCATCTGCTGACCCGGCATGCTGTCCAGCGTGAAGCGGGCTGCGACTTCCGATACGCGCTGGGCGCCATTGGTGACGACGACGTACTGCACGACGATGAGAATCAGGAAAACGATCAATCCGATCACGTAATTTCCGCCCACCACATAGGAACCCACCGCAGAAATGACCTTGCCCGCATCGGCGTCGGACAGGATCAGACGGGTAGCGGCAACGTTCAGCGAAAGGCGAAAGAGCGTGGCTATCAGCAGCAGCGAAGGGAAAGTGGAGAACTCCACCGGCCGTGCCATGTAAAAGGTGAGCAGCAGGATCAGGAATGCGAAGGCGAAGTTGGTCAGAATGAGGAAGTCCAGCAGTGGGCTGGGAATCGGCGCGAACAACACCAGCAGGACGCCCAGCACCAGGACCACCAGCGCGATGTCGCTGTTCTTGCCGAGGAAGCCTTGCAGCGCTTTCATGCCGCCACTCCGGCAGGCGGGGCACTGCGCGGCTGGCGCATCGCAAAGACCCAGACCAGGATCCGCGCCACCTGCGCATACAGCTGGGGCGGCACGTGTTGATCGACTTCAAGCCGGTGGTACAACTCGCGTGCGAGCGGCGGGTTCTGCACGACCGGGATGTTGTGGCGCGCTGCGATGTCGCGCATGCGGGCTGCGAGCGCGCCCGTGCCCTTTGCCACCAGCTGTGGCGATTGCATCTCGCCGTGCACGTAGCGCAGCGCCACGGCGAAGTGAGTGGGGTTGGTCAGCAGTACATCCGCGCTCTTGGTGTGGCTGACGGCCATGCTGCGCTTCAGGGCTTCGCGGCGTAGCTGGCGCAGGCGGGCTCGAATGCGCGGATCGCCGTCGCGGTGCTTGTGTTCATCCTTGAGTTCGCGCTGGCTCATTCGCATCTTTTTGCTGAACTCATGCCGCGTGTACATGTAATCCGCCAGCGCGATCAGGCACAGCATCAGCGCCATCTTTAATCCTGTGCTCGCGGCATCGTCGACGATCGTGCGGGCCAGGGCTGCGGGGGGCAGCGCCGCCAGATGGAAGAACTGGGGCACCAGGCTCTTGAGGGCGTGGTAAATCACCAGGGCCATCAGCAAGAGCTTGACGACAGCCCGCGCGCCGTCGAAAAGCGTGCGCATCGAGAACACCCTTTTGAGCCCATTCACCGGATTCAGGCGGTCGAAGTCAGGCTTGACCGGCTCCGCCGACAGGATCGGACCGGTCTGCATCATGTTCGCCACGATGGCCGCGAACATCAGCGTCACCAAAAAGGGGGCGAGCATGGTGGCCGCATCGCGCACCATGCCGCCCAAGAGGCGCCACAGGTTCGACGAGCTGGGCTCGATCCGTCCGGCCTGCGTCAACAAGGCATGGTCGTACTTGAACTGGGCGAGCAGCCCATCCCAGCCGTGCCAGTAGAAGTACCCGATGGCGACCGTGAACACCAGCGCGGAGACCACGTCCGCGCTCTTGCCCACCTGGCCCTTTTCCCTGGCTTTCTGCAGCTTGTACGGAGTAGCCGCTTCGTTGCGGTCGAGGTCCTGTTCGGCCATCAGCGGGTTCTCGCGGCAGGCGCCGGAGCAGCGGCGAACACCGCGTCCCACGTCTTGTAGATCGAGCCGTAAACGCGATTCATCGCTTCGGCGACACCGCCGAACCACAGCGACAACGCTGCCAGCCCGACGACGATCTTGATCGGCACGCCGACCAGAAACATGTTCATCTGGGGCAGATTGCGAGCCAGCACGCCCAAGGCCAATTCGACCAGCAGCAGGCAAACCACGACGGGTGCGGCGAGTGCGAAGCCAAGACCGAACAGCCCCGCGACCTGCTTGATGATGGCGGGAGCAGCGCTCTCGACCGGCCAGCCCCGGCCCGGCGGAAAGCGCTCGAGGCTGTAGGCCAGTCCGCGCAGCAAGGCATGATGCCCGTCCACCAGGAAGAAGACGATCACGCCCAGCTTGTCGAACGCCGAGGTCAGGACGGGGACCTGCCGCTGAGTCACCGGGTCGAACACCTGGGCCATGCCGAAGCCGATCTGCACGTCGATGATTCTTCCCGCCATCGAGATCGCCGCAAACGCCGTGAGAATCCCCAACGCCAGCGTCAGGCCCAACGCGAGTTCAGCCAGCGCGGCGATCAGCAACTGGCCTGTGGTCATCGACAGGGTTTCACGCGTCTGAGAAGGCGAAACGCCGAGCGACAGCGCGACTGCCAGGCCGACCACCAGCAGAACGCGCGCGGTAACGGGCACGTTGAAGGCATGGAGGACTGGTGTCAGCAAGAGGACTGCCGACAAGCGCAACGACACCAGGAACACGGCCAGCATGAAGCCCGGGTCGGGCACGGCAGCCGCAACGGTTCGCGCGAAATCGAAATCCATGTCGCCGCTTCAGAACATCGAGGGGATCTGCGTCCACAGCCGCGTGGTGAACTGCGACAGCGTGCGCAGCATCCAGGGGCCGAAAACGATGATGGCGACCGCAGCGGTGAGCAGCTTGGGCACAAAGGTCAGGGACATTTCCTGCACCTGGGTGACGACCTGCAACAAGCTGATGGCGAGGCCCACGAGCATCACCAGACCGAGCACGGGCAGGCTCACCAGAAGCCCGGTCCAGAATAGATCGGCCATCATGGCGATGGCCAAGTCAGCATGCATTGTTCTCACTCCCCTACGGGTCGGGCCATCGCACGAGGCTCTGGCGACTACAGCCGTGTTGCAACTTAAGTTGCTGTTTTTGACTGTTACGGGGAGTGTATTAGTTAAAGAGTATCTGTTGATCTAGGTATTTGTACTAGTTTTTGACTAATTTACTAAACCAGGGGTGACCGTCCGCCGATGTAGTCAACCCGCCTTGTTGGTTAGGCTGCGCATCCGTCAGCCGACGAGCTTGTCGTATTCAGCGCTGTATTAGTTTTCCGCTGCTACGTTGCTTGAACTGCAACGCAATCCCGCGAGCCGCGAACGCGAGGCACCTCAGTCCGCCTTGATCTGCGCCTTCTTGACGATGTCTTTCCAGATATTCTGCTCGCGGGCGATAAAGGCCGCGAACTCGCTCGACGGTCCGCCGCCGCCGACTGCGTTGTCGGTGGCGAAGCGCTCGGTCACGGCGCTGGACTTCAAGGCCTTGAGCGATTCCTCCTGCAGCTTCTTGACGACCTCGGGCGGCGTGCCGGCGGGCGTCAGGATGCCGTACCACTGCGACGTCTCGAAGTCTTTGTAGCCCATCTCGGCGACGGTCGGCACATCGGGCATGGCACTGATGCGCTGCTGCGTGCCCACGGCGATCGCCCGCAGCTTGCCGGCACGGATGTGCGCCGCCAGCGCCGGCATGCCGGCCGACGATGCCTGTGTACGCCCTGCCAGCAGGTCGGTGAGCTGCGGCCCGGTGCCACGGTACGGGATGTGGGTGATGAACATCCCGGTCACCAGTTTCAGGTACTCCATGGCCAGGTGACCGGCGCTGGCATTGCCGGCCGAGCCATAGCTGAGCTTGCCGGGATTTGCCTTGACGTGGGCGACGAACTCCTTGAAGTTCTTGGCCGGCACATCGGGATGGATCACGAACACATTGGGCACCTTGGCCAGCAGCGTGACCGGCACGAAGTCCTTGTTCACGTCATACGGCTGGTTGGCCAGCATGTACGGATTGGCGGCCAGCGTGCCGGCGTGGCCCAGGATGATGGTGTGGCCGTCGGGGGTGGCCCGGGCCGCTTCGGCCATCGCCACCACGCCGGCGCCGCCGGGCTTGTTCTCCACGAACACGTTCTGTCCCAGCTGCTTGGTGAGCTCCGCCGCCACCGACCGGGCGACGATCTCCGACGTGCCGCCCGGCGCGAACGGCACCAGGAAGCGCACCGGCTTGCTCGGCCACGAGGTCTGCGCGCGCAATGCAGGTGCTGCTGTGAGTGCGGCGAGCGCGGCGGCGCCTGCCAACAAGCGGCGGCGCGGGAGGGAGGTGTCCTGGTTCATTTTGGATGTCTCTTTGTCGGTTCGAGCTTACTCCGCGCCCATGTTGAACGGGTTGGGCTGGCGTTTTTCTGTTTCATACTTGAGCAGCGCCGTAATGCGGTAAATGGCGTGGGCGAACTTGCCGTACGGCAGCGTGAGAAACAGCGCCATCACCACGCCCAGGTGCACCGCGAGCAGCAAGCCCATCGCCCCAGTGTCGCGCCAGATCAACAGCGCCAGGCCGGTGAGGCTGGAGGCGAACAGCAGCGTGATGAAGCCGCGATCCATGGGCCGCTGCGTCGCGTCGCCATGCAAAGGATGGCGACGCAGATTGAGCCACAGCAACCCGGCCGGGCCCGCCAGCAGGCCGATGCCGCCGGCAGTGCCCAGCACCACTGGCAAACTGTTCACCGGGTACGGCGCCCGCCATCCCAGCACGTAGTGATACAGCGTGGCCACGCAGGTTGCCGCGAAGCACAGCATGAAGCCATAAAAAGTGGCGTGATGAAAACGCCGCCGCCACAAGGTGAATGCGTCGTCGGCTTCATTGCAGCCTTCACCATGGCCGCCGCCCAGGTATTTCAGCGACAGCGCATCCTTTGTCGCCGCGGCCGCCGCTCCGGTCGATCCCGCCGCTGGCGAAACATCGCGCCAGAACTTGCGCGCGCCGATGCCCAGTGCCAGCACGACAAAGGCAAACACCGCTCCGAACATCAGCACCAGCGTGCTGTGCGGGAACACCGCATAGAAGTTGCCGGCCAGTGGCGCATGAAAGAGCGAACCGTTCGCGCGCAGCAGCAGCACCATGAACAGGGCCAGCCCGAAGGCGGTGGCGAGCGCGACCGTCAGTCCGTTGCGTCGATACAGTCCGCCAAGCGACGAAGGCCAGGCGTAATCGCTGTAGGTCTGCCCGCGCACCTGCGCCATGGCTCGAGGCACATTGACAGCGAACTCATGCGGCGGCGCGTACTGGCAGGCGTGCAGGCAGGCGCCGCAGTTGTGGCAGAGGTTGGCCAAGTAGTGCAAGTCGGCCTTGCCGAATTCCAGCCGCCGCGTCATTGCCGGAAACACGGCGCAGAACCCTTCGCAGTAGCGGCAGGCATTGCAGATCTGCATCTGGCGCGAGGCTTCCGCTTCGCCCGGCGTGAGTAAGTGACCATCGGCCAAGGCGACGGCTTCGCGTGCCAGCGATTCAAGCTGCTGCAAGCGAACTCTCCCTCAACGCGGCGGCTGCGGCTTGCGTCCCGGCAGCGCGCCCGAACGCCGTGCCGATGCTCATGCCGACACCGGCCGTATAGCCCTGCCCCAACACATTGCCCGCCATCATTTCGCCGGCGACAAACAGGTTGTCGCTGGGCTTGCCGCCGAAATGCACGGCGGCGTGTTCATCGGTCTGCAGCCCCAGGTAGGTGAAGGTGATGCCGGGCCGCAGCGCGTACCCGTAGAACGGCGCCTTGTCGATCGGCCGCGCCCAGTTGGTCTTGGGCGGCGCCAGTCCTTCGGTATGGCAATCGTCCAGCACCGTGTGGTCGAAGGTGCCGGTGCGGCAGGCAGCGTTGAAGTCGCCCAGCGTTTTCATGAAGGCGGGTTCGTCCAGGCCGAGTTGCTGCGCCAGTTGCGGCAAGGTCGCTGCCTGCACCCCCGGGAACACCGGCGGCATGAAGCGGCCGATGGCCTTGCTGTCGATGATGCAGTAGCCGATCTGCCCGGGCTGCTGCGCCACCAGCCGGCCCCAGATGGCATAGCGCTTGGGCCAGAAATCCTCACCCTCGTCGTAGAAGCGTTGGGCATCGCGATTGAGCATCACGCCGAGCGAGACGCAGTCGACCCGCGTCACGATGCCGCCGTCGTACAGCGGCGCGCGGGCATCGATGGCTACGCAATGCGACTGGGATGGATCGCCAATGGTGTCGGCCCCGTCAGCCATCATCTGCTTGAGCAGCACGCCCTGGTTGAAGCGCGTGCCGCGTATCAGAAAGTTGTCGGCCGGCCATTCGCCGCGCTCGTTCTGGCCCCAGGCCTCGCGCATCCACTCGAGATTGGATTCGAAACCACCCGCCGCCAGCACGCAGGCTCGCGCCTCGATCCGTTCGGCGCCGATGCGCGCCGCGATGAAGCGGCCGTTATCGAGTTCCAGCGAGTCCACCGGCGCGTTGTAGCGCACCCGCACGCCAAGCAGCTCGGCGCTGCGGTAGTAGGCGTTGACGAGGGCCTTGCCCCCACCCATGAAGAAGGCGTTGGTGCGCGACAAGTGCAGCGTCCCCGCCAGTGACGGTTGAAATCGCACGCCGTGCCGGCGCATCCAGTCGCGGCAGCTGGACGAAGCGCGGATCACCAGCCGCGCCAGTGTCTCATTGGTCTTGCCACCGGTGACCTTCAGCAAGTCCTGCCAGAACTCTTCTTCAGGATAGGCATCCAGCAGCACGTCCTGCGGCGCGTCGTGCATGCAGCGCAGATTGCGCACGTGCATCGAGTTGCCACCGCGCCATTCGCGCGGCGCCGCCTCCAGCAGCAGGACAGAGGCGCCGGCTTCGCGGGCCATCAAGGCCGCACACAAGGCGGCGTTGCCGCCACCGATCACAAGCACATCGATCATTGCGTCGAATCCGTCAACGCTTCACTTCGCGCACTTTCCCGCGAGCGCTCGCGCGGCGAGTCCGGGCGCGGCCAGCAAGCCGCCGACCGGACCGGCCTCGCGCGGCGCATGCAGGCAATCGTCCACCGATGCGCCTTCCATGCCCTCAGTGAGTGGATCCTTCTTGCCGCGCCGCAGTTGCTCGTTGGCCATCTCGCTCAGGCTGCGCTGGCGCTGGACGCGGAAGGGCCCGGGATGTGGCGGAATCGCTGGCACCAGCACCGGAGCGGGCGGCAGTGCGGTGGTGGGCGCTCGAACGGCGGGAGCGGTGCCAGGCGTGCCGCTGGAAGAGCCTGGCGCGCTGCCTCCGGGGGGCCCGGGCGGGGCGATCAGGATCGGCGTTGCGCCAGCGGCGGCCGGCGAGTTGGCAGGCACCGGCACGTCGACCACCGGGCCTTGCAGACGCTGCACCGGGGCAGGAGACGCGACCGCAGCAGGTGCTGCCGGCGGCGCCGGAGTCTGGGCGGCTGCCGGAGCGGGTGCAGGCGGTGCCACGGGCGCGGGCACAGGGGCGGGGACGGGGACCGGCGCTGGCGCGGGATCCGGCAGGGGGACCGGAGCAGGCGCGGGTACTTCGATTGGCACCGGCACCGGCACCGGCACCGGCACCGGCACCGGCACCGGCACCGGCACCGGCGCGGGCGTCGTCTCGGGCGCCGGTAACGGCGGCACGGGCATCGGCGCGGCCTCCACCGCGGAGGGAGCAGACGGCGGGGGCGGCGGCTCGACCGGCCGTGCGGCTTCGCGAGCGCGCCGCCCGGGCACGGGCTTTCTGGCTTGCAGGTTGTCGGGGAGCTGTGTGGTGGTCTTCAGGGGCACGCTGGATTCGGGCGTGTTCGAGAACACTGAACTGCTATCGGTCTGGCTGATCATCGCCGGCGGCCGGACGGTGATCGCGCGGCTGGAACCGGGCTGCGCGGTGGGACTGATCGGTTTCACGTATTGGTAGACCACGTAGCGGATGGTTCGCTCCAGCGGCGAATGCTGCAACAGCAGCCACAGCAATGCGACGTGGAGCGCGCCGGCCGTCACCATCGCCGCGGGCGACATGCGCTGTCGAGGGAAGGGCGGGAGGGCGGGCCGGTAGAGCATCGGGTCTATGTTGCCGCTGGGATAATCGCACAAATGAGTCGCAAGCCACGCGTTGTTGTCGGCCTGAGCGGGGGCGTGGACTCCGCGGTGAGCGCGCACCTGTTGAAACAGCAGGGTTACGACGTTGTCGCCATCTTCATGAAGAACTGGGAAGACGACGACGACAGCGAATACTGCTCATCCAATGAGGACTTCGTCGATGCGGCCGCTGTGGCCGACGTGCTCGGCATCGAGATCGAGCATGTGAACTTCGCGGCCGAGTACAAGGACCGCGTTTTTGCCGAGTTCCTGCGCGAGTACCAGGCCGGGCGAACGCCCAATCCGGATGTGCTGTGCAACGCCGAGATCAAGTTCAAGGCCTTCCTCGATCACGCGCTGCGACTGGGCGCGGAGAAGATCGCTACGGGCCACTATGCTCGGGTGCGCGAACGAGGCGGTGCGTTCGAGTTGCTGAAGGGCCTGGACGAAACCAAGGACCAAAGCTACTTTCTGCATCGGCTCAATCAGGCCCAGCTGTCGAAGACGCTGTTTCCTGTCGGCGAGCTGCGCAAGACCGAGGTGCGCCGCGTGGCCGAAGTAATCCGGTTGCCGAACGCCAGGAAGAAGGATTCCACCGGCATCTGCTTCATCGGCGAGCGGCCGTTCCGCGAATTCCTCAACCGCTACATCAGCAAGGAGCCGGGGCCGATCAAGGACGAGCGGGGCCGCGTCATCGGCCAGCACCAGGGCCTCTCGTTCTACACGCTAGGCCAGCGCCAGGGCCTGGGCATCGGCGGCATCAAGGACAAGGGCGCGCAGCGCGGCGGTGGCGAGCACGCGCCGTGGTTCGTGGCGCGCAAGGACATGGAAAAGAACACGCTGTGGGTGGTGCAAGGGCATGATCACCCGTGGCTGCAGTCGCTGGCGCTGGATGCGGACGATGCCAGTTGGGTCTACGGGCAGGCGCCCGTGCCTGGCGCGTACGGATCGAAGACCCGTTACCGGCAGGCCGATGCGGCCTGCGTCTTGACGTCCGCGGCCAACGCCCGGTTCCACCTCGACTTCCCCCGGCCGCAATGGGCCGTCACGCCGGGACAGTCGGCGGTGCTCTATGACGGGGAGGTTTGTCTGGGTGGGGGCGTGATTTCCGCCGGGTCGTAGCGATGTTTCGAGCCAACTTGAGGTCGAAGATTGCGACCTCAAGCTGCCGCTCAGAACGGAATATCGTCGTCCATGTCGTCGAAGCCGGTCGACGGTTTCTCGGCGGGCTTGGCTACCGCCGGGGGCTGCCGGGAAGCCGGTGCGGAATGGCGCGGGGCACTGCTGTAGCCCCCGTCGTCGTCGCTGGCAGGCGAGCCCATGCCCTCGCGCTTGCCCAGCATCTTCATCTCATCGGCGCGGAT
>JBKJHN010000207.1:0-5778 GCA_046599015.1 Ramlibacter sp. | reverse complement strand
GGCAAATGGTCCGCATGCCAGCATCATCAGTTCGCTGTAGCGCTGCTGGATTTCGCTGCCCTTGATCTTCAGGAGGCCGGCGATGTCTAACGAGTTCTTCCCGGATTTCTCGGCCGACAACACGCGCAGCACCAGCATTTCCAGGGCCACCACATCGACTTCGAGCTTGGCGATTTCGTCGCGGAAGCGCTGGTCGCCGTACACGCCTTCGGCCTTGGCGATGCGCTTCAGGCGCTCCAGTTCGCGTTTGGCGCGATTCACATCGGCGATGTTGGTCCGCTCATGCGACAGCAGGTGCTTGGCATAGGTCCAGCCCTTGTTTTCCTCGCCAATGAGATTGGCCGCCGGCACTTCGACATTGTCGAAGAACACCTCATTCACTTCCGGCTCGCCGTCCAGCATGATGATCGGCCGCACCGTCACGCCGGGGGACTTCATGTCGATCAGCAGGAAGGAGATGCCGGTCTGCGGCTTGCCTTCGGTGCTGGTGCGCACCAGGCAGAAGATCCAGTCGCCGTACTGCGCCAGCGTGGTCCAGGTCTTCTGGCCGTTGACGATGTACTTGTCGCCCTTGCGTTCGGCACGCGTCTTTACCGAGGCCAGGTCGGAACCCGAGCCCGGTTCGCTGTACCCCTGGCTCCACCACACTTCGCCGCTGGCGATACCGGGCAAGAAGCGTTGCTGCTGCTCGGCGGACCCGAAGGTCATGATCACCGGAGCGACCATCACGGGCCCGAAGGGCACGATGCGCGGCGCGCCCGCCAGCGCGCATTCCTCTTCGAACAGGTGCTTCTGAATGGCGTTCCAGCCGGGGCCGCCAAATTGTTGCGGCCAGCCGTACCCCAGCCAGCCTTTCTTGCCGAGGATGCGCGCCCAGCCCTGCATATCGTCGCGCGTCAGGCGCAGCGAATTGTGGACCTTGTGCGAGAGGTCCGGCGGCAGGTTGGCGCGCACCCAGGCGCGCACGTCCTGGCGGAACTTCTGTTCTTCGGGGGTAAAAGCTAGATCCATGACGGCGTCTCCATTGCTGCGACATTATCGACAAGCCGCCTAATCGTGGTGTCCGGGTTGCGACATGCCGAGTTGCTCGTAAATATTCTGGACGGCCGTCCGCAGTCCGGCCAGCTCGCTTTCGAGTGCTTCGATGCGGGCCTCCAATTGGGGCGCATGCACGGCTGAGGCTTCAGCCCCGGGGGCTCCCGGTGCGACAGGGCCGCCCATCAAGTGGGCCCAGCGCTGCTCGCGCATGCCCGAAGCGCGAGCCAGCTTGACCACCAGCGCGCCGCCTTTCGTCTCCGGCCGATCCTGCAGCTCCTGCAGAAAGGCTTCCACGGATGAGATGTCCGCGAAGCGGTACCAGCGTTCGCTATTGATGCGCAGTTCTCCGGCGGTCTGGGGTCCACGCAGCATCAGCAGGCCCAGCAGCACGGCCGATTGCTCGGGCACCCCCACTGCGCGCTGAAAATTGTGCTCCCAGCGGGCCACGCGGCTGCCGCTGGATTCGAACACCAGGCTGAGCAGCTTGAGAGAGTCGAGCGCTTCCTGGGCCTGCGCGTCCGTGACGTTCATCAGCGGCTCGCGGCTGGTCTTCTGATTGCAGCCGGCCACCAGGGAATTCAGTGTCAACGGGTAGCTGTCCGCAACGGTGCGGGCTTTTTCCATGAGCGTGCCCAGCACGCGGGCTTCGACGGGATTGAGGGGTCGCAGGGGCATGGCAGGGATAATCGCTACTGATAAAAAATGAAGAACATCGTGATTCTGATCTCCGGCGGGGGCTCCAACATGGCGGCCATTGTCCGATGTGCGCAGCGAGAGGGCTGGCGCAGGACGTTGGGCGCGCAGGTCGCGGCTGTGATCAGCAACCGGCCGGACGCAGCCGGCTTGACGCTGGCGCGCGAGCACCAGATTGCGACTGAAGTAGTGGACCACAAGCGTTTTGCCACCCGGGACCTCTTTGACGCCGAGCTGGCCGCCGTCATTGACCGGCATAGCCCTTCACTCGTGGTGCTGGCCGGGTTCATGCGCATCCTCACGCCCGCTTTCGTGGCCCGCTATGAGGGTCGGCTGCTCAACATCCACCCCTCGTTACTGCCCTCATTTCCGGGGTTGCATACGCACCAGCGCGCCATCGAGGCGGGATGCCGGTACGCGGGCGCGACGGTGCACCAGGTGACCAGCGAACTGGATCACGGCCCGATCCTCGAACAAGCGGTGGTCCCGGTGCTTCCCGGCGATACGGCTGACACGCTGGCCGCACGGGTGCTGACACAGGAGCACCTGATCTATCCGCGCGCGATTGCCGCGCTGCTGCCCACCATCACCGTGAGCGCCCATGCATCCTAAGGCCCTGCTCGACGCCTGTTCCGAACTGGTGAAACTGACCCTGCGCTTCGAGCATCCGGCCGACGCTGTGGTATCCCGTTATTTCCGGGACAACCGCGCCTTGGGCCCGCGTGAGCGGGCCACGCTCGCCGAGACCGTTTACACGGTGCTGCGCAAGAAGCTGCTGTTCGACCATCTTTCCCCTTCGGGCAGCGGTCCCAAGGAACGCCGGATGGCGATCCTGGGCTTTCACGGGCCGCGTGACTTTTTAAAGAGCGCCTTGACGGAGCAGGAGAAGAACTGGCTGAACCAATGCGATTCAATTCAACCCGCGGATCTGCTGGAGCGGCATCGCCACAACCTGCCGGAATGGCTGGTGCAGCCGCTCAAGGATCAGTTGGGCGCGCAGTTCCTGGCGCTGGCCGAAAGTCTGAACCAGCCGGCGCCCCTGGACCTGCGGGTGAACACCCTGACCGACAAGCGTCCGGAGGTGCAGCAAGAACTCAAGCTCGCCGGCATCGCCTCGCAGCCGACGCCGTACTCCCCCTGGGGCTTGCGGCTGGACAGCAAGCCGCCGCTGACGAGGCTGGATGCATTCATTCGCGGTGCTGTCGAGGTGCAGGACGAAGGCTCGCAGTTGCTGGCCTTGTTGCTCGATGCCAAGCGCGGCGAAATGGTGGTGGATTTTTGCGCGGGCGCCGGTGGCAAGACGTTGGCCCTAGGTGCGTCGATGCGAAACACCGGTCGGCTGTATGCGTTCGACACCTCGGCTCACCGGCTCGACGCACTCAAGCCGCGTCTGGCCCGCAGCAAGCTTTCCAACGTGCACCCGGCGGCCATCGCGCATGAACGGGACGAGCGGGTCAAGCGGCTGGCTGGCAAGATCGACCGGGTGATCGTCGACGCGCCGTGCTCCGGCCTGGGCACGCTCCGGCGCAACCCAGACCTGAAGTGGCGCCAGTCGCCGCAGTCGGTGCAGGAAATGAGTGTTAAGCAGACGGCCATCCTGCAGAGTGCATCTCGGCTGCTCAAGCCCGGTGGCCGATTGCTGTATGCAACCTGCAGCTTGCTGCCTCAGGAGAACGAGGTCATCGCGCGGGTGTTCGGGCAGGCGAATCCCGAATTCAGCCTGCTGCCCGTCGGTCAAGTACTGTCCGAGCTGAAGGTGAATGGCGCTTGCGCACTTTGCAGCGGCGGTGAAGCCGGGCTGGATTACCTCAGGCTTTGGCCTCATCGACACCGCACCGACGGCTTTTTTGCTGCCGTATGGGTGAAGAATTAGAGCAATCAGGGCAATGTTGCGGCTTTTGTCGGAATCGACAGCTTGTTTTTAAACCCTCGACCCTAAAATGCATGCAAACGCAAGCGCGCTTCTGACCGCGTCGTTTCTGAGCGAAAGATCCTTCTCGTATGTTGCTTCCCGATTGGGCCGTCCTGACCACGGCTGTTGACTGGCTTGCCAATGGCCTGTGGAACCTGTCCTGGTGGCAGGTGCTCCTGTACACGCTGGTCACGACCCATATCACCATTGCGTCGGTCACCATCTTCCTGCATCGCGCCCAGGCTCACCGAGCCTTGGATCTGCACGCCATCCCTTCGCATTTCTTCCGTTTCTGGCTATGGTTGAGCACCGGGATGGTGACCAGGGAATGGGTCGCCATTCACCGCAAGCACCACGCCAAATGCGAAACTGTGGACGACCCGCACAGCCCGCAGACCCGGGGCATCGAAACAGTATTGTGGCGCGGCGCGGAGCTGTACCGTACCGAAGCTAAAAACCAGGAAACGATCGCGAAGTTCGGTCACGGAACACCCGGTGACTGGCTTGAACGCAATCTTTATGAGCGCTTCAGCTGGCAGGGGGTTGGCCTCATGCTGATTCTCAATGTCGCGATGTTCGGCGTGCTCGGATTGTCGGTCTGGGCCGTGCAGATGGCCTGGATTCCGATCACCGCCGCCGGCGTCATCAATGGCATCGGCCACTACTGGGGCTACCGCAACTTCGAGGCGCCCGATGCCAGCACCAATATCTCGCCCTGGGGCTTGATCATCGGCGGCGAGGAATTGCACAACAACCACCATACCTACCCGACCGCGGCGAAGTTCTCGGTGAAAAAGTACGAGTTCGACATTGGCTGGCTGTACATCTCGCTGATGAGCAAGATCGGCTGGGCGACGGTCAAGAAGCTGCCGCCCAAGATGCAGCTTGGCGCCATCAAGCCGGTGGCCGACGAGAAGACGCTGGAAGCCCTCATCGCCAACCGCTATGAGGTCATGGCGGGCTACGCCCGTGAGATGCGACGCGCGTGCAAGGCTGAAATCGCCTTGCTCAAGAACAAACAGGCGGACCTTTCCCTGTTGAGGGCGGCCAAGCGCTGGCTTCACCGTGACGACGACAGGGTGCCTGCCGCGGCTCGTACGCAGCTGGCGCAGGCGCGCGCCGCCCACCCGGTTCTCGACAAGATGGTGACCATGCGCGAAGAACTGCGCCAGCTCTGGCTCAACACCTCGCAGTCGCGCGAACAGCTCGCGGGCGAACTGCAGGCCTGGTGCCGCCGCGCCGAGGAAAGCGGAATCGAGGCGCTGCAGCGGTTCTCGATGCGGCTGCGAGCGGTGCATTCCTGACCAGATTTTTCGTAACTGTCCGACACCCAATCGGCACCTGCGCGACATGAGCGCGACACTTTCTCAGCGTCAAATTGCCTGCCCAGGGCCATCGGATGGCCGTTCGAAGGAGTGCTCATGAGAAAGTTGATACTGACGGCGCTGGCCGTCGCCAGCCTGACTTCAGGCGGGGCGGTGCTGGCGCAGGGTAGCGGCTACGACGCGGCTCACCCCCCTGAGCAAAAGCCCCCGCAAAATCCGGCCAACATCACTCCGTACGGGCCGGTGCCCGGCACGCCCGAGTATCGCGGCAATAGCGGCTGGACACCTGACCAGGCCTATGGCAACAACCCGAATCCGCAGGGGTATCGAGGTCGCTACCCGCCCGCGGCGGCCGTTCCCGCACTGCCGCTTCCGCGTGAGGTCCAGCGGCAGAGGGAAAGAGAACGCCTCGCCGCCGAGCGTCGTGAGCGGGAGCGCGAAATCAACGCGAACAGGCGTGTCCGCGACACCGACTGGACCCGTGACCGCGACGGCGATGGCATCAACAACCGGCGCGACCGGTACCCAGACGATCCCACTCGGTGGTGAAGCAGTAAGCCCCCCAAGCGGGGCTTACTGCTGATGATGCCGGCTTTCGCCGGGATGAAATGACTTAGGGCCGGCGCTGCCGGCCCGCGTCATTTCAACTTCGTCTCTTTGTATTCGACGTGCTTGCGAGCCTTGGGGTCGAACTTCATGATCGACATTTTTTCGGGCATCGTCTTCTTGTTCTTGCTGGTGGTATAGAAATGGCCGGTACCCGCAGTGGATTCCAGCTTGATCTTTTCGCGTCCGCCTTTGCTTGCCATG
>JBKJHN010000129.1:0-14393 GCA_046599015.1 Ramlibacter sp. | reverse complement strand
GCGCGAACCGCGAAAGCGCAACACCGCGCCCTTGGGCTTGATCTCTTCGAGCACTACCCCGCTGGCGACCTCGCTGCCCTCGTTCAAAACCTGGCCGTTGACGATCAGCATCCGCTGCACGGGGTTGGTGGAATACACACCTCCCGTGATGATCAGCTTGGGCGCCTCGGCAGGCAGGCCCGCGACGGGCTGCGCCGGCGGTGCTGGAGGCGCAGGCGGCAGGGACGGCGTCGGTGGGGGCGCCCGCAATGGTGCCGGAGTCGGTGCAGGGGGCTGAGGAGCGCCGGCGCGCTGGTTGCCTCGCATCATCGGTACTGAGCTTGCTCTCGACTCACCCATCGGTGGAGTCACGGGCCTGGCGATCGGCGGTGGCGGCTCGATCGCCGTGGCCACCACCGGTACCGGCGCGGCCACTGGAGGCGCCACCGCGTTGCCGGCGACAGGAGCGGGTACGGGGACCGGCTGCGGATTGGCGCCGGGACGGCGAGTGGTCGGCGGTTCCGCGCGATTGGCGACCTTCGGTGCGTCGGCGCCGCTGTCCGGGGAGAGATACCAGCCGGCAGCTGCGAGCGCGGCAACGCCCAGTGCGGCGGCTCCCCAAAGCCACGGGCCCAGGCCCGTGGCGGGACTGGCAGTTCCAGACTCGCGCAGCGGCTGCGCGTGAATGCCTCGCGCCGGGTCGCGCTCGCGCTGGGCATCGGCTTTGCGCAGGGCGTCGAGAATATAGGACATCGGTGATCAGTGTTCGGTGCGCAGGCGCGGCTCTTCGATGCCGGCCGCACGATTGAGTTGCATCAAAGTCATTGGCCCGGGTTGGCCATCTCCAGCCAGGCCTTGTGCCAACTGGAACGTTCGCAGCCTGGACGTCAGCGGCGCGTCGAGGACTTTGCGTCCTTCCGGCGGCGGCCCTCCCTCCACCTGCGCGAGGCGTGTTGCAATCCACTCCACCGTGGCAGGCGCACCTGGATACCTGCCCGAGTACCCCGGCGGCGCCCGCCAGAGCGTGGCGAAGTCGCCCTGCCAGCGTGCCGCCAATGCCGCGAGCGTGACCGTCTGCTCGGTGCCGGCAGCGCGCAATGTCGCACTCTCGCGAGTCAGCGCGGTGAGGAGCGCATAGCTGGGAGCGCCCTTGTCCGCATCCAGCATGAGGATACCCGGCCGCCCCAGTTCACGGACCATGGCCAGGTTGAGGTTCTTGCTGAAGCAGTGCAAGCCCTCCTTGGGCAGGACCTTGCACGCGTCGCCCTCCTCAGGTTCGGCCTTCCAGGCTTGGGCCAGTTCACGCCAGGCCTGGTCCCGGTCCCGAAGCAGCGTCGGCAGCGCAGTTGGCTGGACAACGGGCGGGCGGGCAGTCGCCAAGGCAAGGACGGCAGACGCAGCGGCGGCTGGCGGATTCACGAGTCGTGCCCCCGCGGCCGGGGGCGCTGCGTTGACGGCACCCTGAGGTGCAGCCTTGACTGAAAGCTGCGGCGGCGCCGCATCCTGCACCACATGAGTGGCCGCCGCAAACAAGCCTGCGCCGGCCACCAGGCCCAGGCCGAGTACTGCCGCGGTGCGCCGGCGCACCGGCGGCGCAGCGGCCGGCGCATCGAAAACTTCGGCGGCGGCCTTCTCGATAGTGGCCGCATCCACACCGCCGCGCGCGTTCGCGAACGCGCCGAGCAGAGCCCGGTCACATAACAGGTTGATCCGCCGCGGCACGCCGTGCGACAGCTGGTGGATGCGCTGCAGGGCTTTGCGGTCGAAAGGCATGGGGCGGTCGAGGCCGCCAACTTCGAGCCGGTGCTGCACGTACTGCGTGGTCTCCGGCTGCGTCAGGGCTTGCAGGTGATAGCGCGCGATCACGCGTTGCGCCAGTTGCTCCAGCTCGGGCCGGGCCAGCATGCTGCGCAACTCGGGCTGTCCGATCAGGACGATCTGCAGCAGCTTGCGCTCGCTGGTTTCGAGGTTGGTGAGCAGGCGCAACTGCTCCAGCACTTCCGCCGAAAGGTTCTGTGCCTCGTCGATGATCAGCACGTTGTTCCGGCCCTCGGCGTGCGCCCTCAGCAGGAACTCATTGAGCGGGTCGAGATAATCCTTGACTGTCGGCGGCGTCGCACGCTGTGCGACCGCGACGTTGAATTCCTCGCAGACCGATCGCAGCAGTTCGGTCACTGTGAGCTTGGGATTGAAGATGTAGGCGACGTTGCAGTTGGCGGGGATCTGCTCGAGGAACAGCCTGCACACGGTGGTCTTGCCAGTCCCGATCTCGCCCGAAAGCAGCACGAACCCACCGCCGCCGCTCAGCCCGTACAGCAAGTGGGCCAGGGCTTCGCGATGACGCTCGCTCATGAAGAGGTAGCGCGGGTCGGGCGCAATCGAGAACGGCTCGTTCTTCAGGCCGAAGTAGGCGGCATACATGGCGAAAGGATACCCGCTTGAGCGGCCGCCGGGACAAACCACTCAAGCCGCAGCGGCCAGCGTCCGGCGGACCCTGCGTACGTTGAAGGCGCTGGTGATGAGCACGGCCTGGAAGAAGACCAGGCCCAGCCACACGCCCTGGTAATGATGCTGATCCATCAGCACCCCAAAGATCAGGGGCGAGATTGCCTGCCCGATGTCCAATCCCGAGTAGACGACACCGTAGACGCGGCCGGTCGCGTTCTCGGGCGTGGACTTTTTCACCAGCAGGTCCCGCGACGGCGCGGCGATGCCGCTGGCGAATCCCATGGCCCCGAAAAGCGCCGGCACAGCGGCTGCCGCTACCGGGCCCACACCGATGAGCAGGGCTACCAGCGCCGCGACGCCGAAGCCCAGGGCCACCACCTTTTCGCAGCGTGCCGCATCGGCGGCCAGGAAGCCGCCCAGCAGCATGCCGCCGGCGCTGCAAACCATGTAGATGGTCAGGCACACGGCCGCGAGGGCCACCGGCACATCGTGCAATTGCCGCGCCGCCTCGGGCGCGAAAACCTGGATCACGCTCAGCACCACCGCATAGAAGAAGAAGAACGCAAAGCACATCCAGACGGCAGGAATGCGCAGGAAATCAAACGCGCGGTCAGGCGCGGATTGCGGGCCGCGTGCTGCTGCCGGCGCCAGCGCGGGCAGAATCAAACGCTTGCGGTTGAGCCAGAGCAATGCCAGGACTGCGAACGCGAGCGTGCCGGCCCCCATCAAGGCGACACGCCAGGAAAACGCGATCGCGAGCGGCACCAGCAACGCCGGCGCCAGCGCCCAGCCCAGGCTGCCGGTGATTCCATGGAAGCTATAAGCATGGCCCAGCCGCTGCGCGCTGACCTTGCGGTTCAGCAACGTGTAGTCCACCGGATGAAACACACCATTGCCGATGCCGGCGACGATCGAAAAAAGCGCCATCGTCCAGTAGCCCGGGCTCATCGCAAAGCCGAATGCGGCGACGCCCACCAGGCTGAGCCCGGCGAACAGGATGGGGCGGGGCCCGTAGCGGTCGACCAGAAAACCGGCAGCCGTCTGAACCGCGCATGAGACCACGAAGAACAGCGTCATCAGGAAGCCGAGCTCGGTGTAGCTGACGCTGAACGCCTCTTTCAGCCAGGGAAACAGCGGCGCCAGCAACAGCTGGCCGAAGTGGCTGATCATGTGCGCCAGCCCGACCAGCGCGATCACGCCCGCGTCCTCGCGCAGGCTCAGGGGGCTCGGCGTGGTCGCCGCAGCAGTGCTCATGCTCTCATCTTAGCGGCACAGGCCGCACTTCCTGGGCCTGCTCGATCCTGAACTCAGAGCTGGCGCATCAACCTCTTACCCGGTAGGCTGCGCCGATGAAGAAAAGCGCTGGCTTGCTGATGTACCGCCGCAACGACGCGGGCGACCTGGAGGTACTGCTGGCGCATCCGGGAGGCCCCTATTGGCGCGGCAAGGACAACGGAGCCTGGACCCTGCCGAAAGGCGAATACGACGGGACGGAGGAAGCCCTGGCCGCTGCCCGGCGTGAGTTCCAGGAGGAAACCGGCTTGGCGCCTGAGCAGCCGTTCCTTCCGCTGGGCGAGATTGTGCAAGAGAGCGGCAAGCACATCGCGGCCTGGGCGTTTGCCGGCGACTTCAATCCAAGCGGGCTGCGCTCCAACACTTTCGAAATCGAATGGCCGCCGCGCTCCGGCCGGCGACAAAGCTTCCCGGAGATCGATCGCGTGGATTGGTTCACGCTTGAAGACGCGAGGCACAAGCTGAATCCGGCTCAAATCGCCCTGATTGCCCGGCTGGAAAATTCCAGCCTCTAACTGTTCTCGCCTGCCGCTTTCTTGCCTGTTCAACGCAGAGCGGAAGCGCTCAGCTTGAACGACGGCATTCTCAAGCGCTGCCGCAGCAACCTGGCGTGGATCGCCTTCCTTGCAGATTGGGAAGCGTGGCGGCCGGCCATCCGGTCCCATGCAGCGCGCATCGCCGAACGCGCATCGTTCAGGGACAGCCTGGAATCTCCCTTGATGCGCTCCCAGTTGGCATACAGCGAGCTTTCGGCGTCTGCATACTCACCCCCGTACTGAGCGCAGCCGACGTAGCCGACGCAGTAGGCCGGCGCGTAGTCCTCGTACTCGAATTTCGGACAGTAGTACCGCTCACGCTGGAAGGTGCGTTCCCAGTACACGTCTTCCTGCCTGGGATCCACCGCGCCAAGCAACGCCGTATCACCACGCAGCTGCGAGTCGTCCAGGGATGTTTGTGCGCATTGCGGCATGGCAGCTCCAGTTCGAAAGATCTTGAAGCCGATCCTTTACCGTCGCGACCCACAGCCGCGTAGGACGCCGGCAGCGACCATCTGTCGGAGCAAAGCCACAAATGCACGTGGAAGCGTGCACCAACCTTTACCGCGTCCGGTCGACCCTGCTATTCTTTCAATAGCGGTCGGACGCGCCGCCAGGAGAAATCGATGCGCCAGAGCGCAACTTACTACGACATCCTGAGGGTCGGCCAGGAGGCCGCTCCGGAAGGGGTGCGGACGGCATATCGCAAGCTGGCCCAGAAGTTCCATCCGGACAAACTCCCCGGCAACACTGACGCGGTGCGGGTGATGGGGATGCTCAACGAAGCGTACGGGGTGCTGTCCGACCCCGACCGCCGTGCCAGCTACGACCGCCGGATCGCCGAAGAACAGGCCGGCGCGAAAGGAGCGCTGCGCCGCGCCGTCACAGCGATCGAAGTGCCGACCGCGGCCTGGCCGTGGTACCTCCTGTTCGCCACCATCGCCTACACCGTAGGCACTGTGGGAACTGTGGCTTACAAGGCACTGGTGCCCGGCGTCGCCGTAGCGGTGGCGGTGCCGGCAACCCAAGGGACGGGCGCTACCGCACCCCGCCACGCCGCTGTGAAGTCCCCCGCGCCGGCGCCGAACTGATCGGCCACGGCTGTCGCCCAGGGCCTTTGAGCCCGCCCGATTAAGGCCGATACTTCCGGCCAACCGGGAGAAACTCATGGATCCACGTGGAAAAGTCGCAGTCGTGACCGGCGGCGCCAGCGGCATCGGAGCCGCTTTGGCCAGGCGCCTGGCGGCCGAGGGCGCGCGCGGCGTCGTCGTCGCAGATATCAACCTGGAACGCGCGGAAGGTGTGGCGCGCGAGATAGGGGCAGTGGCGGTGCGCTGCGACGTCAGCCGTGAGGCCGACATCCAGGCGCTGGCCGCCACCACCCGCCAGCGTTTCGGGCAGGTCGACATCTTCATGTCCAACGCCGGCATCCTGGGGCGGATGGGCGGCATCGAACTGGAGGACGAACTGTGGGACAAGATGTGGCAGGTCCACGGCATGGCCCATGTCTGGGCGGCGCGCGCCGTGGTGCCCGAGATGGTCGCGCGTGGCGAAGGCTACTTCGTCATCACCGCTTCAGCGGCCGGCCTTCTCAACATCGTCGAGTCGGCGCCGTACGGGGTTACCAAGCACGCCGCCGTCGCATTTGCCGAGTGGCTGCGCATCGCCTACGGCAAGCGTGGGCTGCGGGTCTCGTGCCTGTGCCCGCAATCCGTGCAGACCGACATGACGGCGGGTGGGGCCGGCTCCGCTGGTGTGGACGGCCAACTCAGCGCGGAACAGGTCGCCGGGGACGTCGTGGCCACCATGCGCGCCGAAAAATTCCTCGTGCTGCCGCACCCGGAGGTGGCGAGCTACTTCCTGAAGAAGGCGCAGGACTACGACCGGTGGCTTGGCGGAATGCAGAAGCTTTATGCGCTGCACATGTCCGGCAAGACCTGAGCGCCCACGCCGAGGGCTTATCTCCCGACGAGGCCCAGTATTCCGATGATGATCAGGTAGACGGCCACGATAAAGTTCAGCAGCTTGGGCATGAACAGGATCAGGATGCCGGCTATCAATGCCGCGATCGGAGCGATGTGGGGAACGAGATTCATGGCAAGGGCCTCGCTGTTGGCAAAGCCCCAGTATGAGCCAAGTACGCCCGCCGTGGCGGGGTGAATGGCAAGTCAGGTCGGCTTGATCAGCCGAAGACGCCCCTGGCGAGGTGCCGGGCGAAGTTCTGGGTCCAGGCCGAGCCGGCACTCGCCTCGTACTGCGCGGCCGCGCTTCGTGTGGCCACGTGCACCCGCCGCAATGTGCGGCCCAGCTCACCCAGGGTGGCTTCGAACAGCTCCGCCTTGAAAGCGCGCGGATCCTTGCCGCTGGCGCGAATCGCCTGCTCGAAAACTTCCCGCTCGGAAGCGGTGATGTCTGCACGGTGGACCAGCATGTGAAGACCTTTCGAAGTCTGCCCGAAGGTTCAACGCACGCCGGCACCCCCGGGACACTCGGGATTACGCTGAGTCCGGGTGGGAACCGTCAGTCCCGGACACGCACCACGATCCGGCCGCGAACCTTGCCCGCCATCAGTCCGGCGGCCTGCTCGATGGCGGCCGACAGGGGCACCTCGGTCGTGATGGCGTCGAGCCTGGCCGGATCCAGGTCTTGTGCAAGACGGCTCCAGGCCTGCTCGCGCAAGGGCAGCGGCGCCATCACGCTGTCGACGCCGAGCAGCGCGACGGCACGCAGGATGAAAGGCATGACGGTGGCGGGCAAGTCGTGCCCTTGCGCCAGGCCACAAGCCGCCACCGCGCCGCCGTAGCGAGTCTGGGCGCAGGCGTTGACAAGCGTGTGGCTGCCCACCGCGTCGACCACGCCGCTCCAGCGTTCCTTTTGCAGCGGCTTGCCAGGCGCCGCCAGTTCAGCGCGGTCAATGATTGCGGCAGCGCCCAGCGAGTGGAGGTAATCCGCCTCGCCAGCCTTCCCGGTGGCCGCGACGACCCGGAAGCCCAGTTTGGCGAGCAAGGCCACGGCGACCGAACCGACTCCGCCGGTGGCGCCGGTCACCAGGACCTCGCCGTCCCCCGGCCGGACACCGTGCCGCTCAAGTGCCAAGACGCAGAGCATCGCCGTGTAGCCGGCAGTGCCGATCGCCATTGCCTGCCTGGCGTCGAACCGCTCGGGCCGGCGGATCAACCACTGCCCCTTGAGCCGGGCACGCTCGGCCAGACAGCCCTTATGTGTTTCACCGACCCCAAAGCCGTTGAGCACCACCTGGTCGCCAGCTTTCCACTGGCTCGATTCACTCGCTACCACCGTGCCCGAGCCATCGATGCCGGCGATCATCGGCCAGCTGCGCACGACGGGCGAGCGATTGGTGATCGCCAGCGCGTCCTTGTAGTTGATCGTTGAATAGTCGATGTCGACAGTGACATCACCCTCGGGCAGGAAGCTGTCATCCACGTCGCGTACCCAGGCGCTGAACTCGGGGCTCTTTTCGAGGACCAGGGCTTTGAACATGCAGTGCTTTCTGGAGGAGGGCTCAGGACGATTGTTCCGGCTGCGGCCCCTCGTAGCCTTCGATGATGATGATATCGGCGGTGCAAACGGGCTCACGCAACTTGATCGCCGCCTGGTAATCAGGCGAGCGATAACAGTCCAGTGCCGCCTGGTAGCTGGGAAACTCGATCACGGCGTTGCGCGCGCGACTGGTTCCCTCCACCTTCTCGAAGGGTGCGCCGCGGACCAGGAAGCGGGCGCCGTACTGGCTCAGCGGCTTGGCGTTGGCAGCGATGTATTGCTTGTACAGCTCCAAATCGGTGATGTCGACTCGAACGATCCAGTAACCCTTGGCCATGCCTGCCTCCGTGGTGATTGCGCTGCGATTGTAAAAGGCTCAGGCGGCCCCCGGGCGGCGGAACCTCGCATTGGAATTGCGATTGCGCCTAGCGGATGGCGTTGACCGGGAGGCCGCGTAGCGGGTGATCCAGATCAAGTGGCCGGCACAAAAGCACTACCAAGCTCATCCGTATTGCCCTAAGCTGGCTCAAAACGCTTTCAGTCAATCTGGGGTAAAAAATGGCCGAACCAAGCCAGCCGTTCCAAGCGCTGAGTATCTCGACACTGCCGCCCAACACCGGCTATGCACGCCCGTTTTTTCATGTCCAGAACCCGGTGAAAGTCGCTTCCTCGGCGATGGAAGTGATGACCGACCTGCGCTTCATTGCGGCAGGCACCGTGTCGGCGGACCTCGACATCGAATCGGCGCGGCAGAAAATGATCGTCCGGGGCGTGCGGTCGCTGCTCGTTGTGGATATACACGACGATGTGATCGGCATCGTGACCTCACGCGACCTGCTGGGCGACCGTCCGGCCGCGGCCATGCGCTCGCGAGCCGTCGGCATCAACCAGCTCCTGGTCCGCGACATCATGACGGGTGGCGAACACATCGAAGTGCTGCCCCTGGATGCCGTGCTGCACGCGCGGGTCGGAGACATCGTTGCAACGCTGAAGAACTCCGGACGCCAGCATGCGCTGGTCATCGAAGAAGAACCGTTTTCAGGGAAGAATCTCATCTGCGGAATGTTTTCCGCGTCACAGATCGCTCGCCAGCTAGGCGCCGGCATCGAGAACCACGTCGTCTCCGACACCTTCGCGGAAATCGACCGTGTCATCTCCGGGCAGGGCTAGCCCCGCGTCCAGCCACCCGCACGAGCAACACATCCCTGGAAAGAGAGTAGCCCATGCGATTCCGATTGGTCCGATACTTCACGCTCGCCAGCCTTGGTCTGTTCGCCGCGCTCGCGCTCGCACTGGCTTACTTCGAGCGGCAGCAGGTCTCCTTCATTCAGAACGTGCAGCGCCAGGAGATCGACTTCGTCAAGCAGGTTCAGGCCAGCTTCGCCAAGGAGCAGGACAAGGTGGCATTGCAGGATCTTGTGTCGATCCACGAAGCCGATAACGTCACCCTGACGCGCCTGTTCGCCAATACCTTGTGGGAAAAGGACTTTGGGCCTTTCGTCGCCAAAGCCGCCCTGTTTCCGGTGGACCAGTGCCGCGGTATCGCCGACACGATTCTGGAGAACGGCAAGAGCGCGCCGCCAAAGGAAAAGAAGGACTGTTTCGCCGAAGTCGGCGAGAAGATCCGGGCCCTGCCCGAATTCAAGGCGCTCGACGCGAAGGTGTTCGACACCATGAAGAAGACCTCGGTCTTCAAGATCAAGGTTTTTGATCTGCGCGGCATCACCGTGTATTCGTCCGAGCATAAGCAGATGGGCGAAGACAAGAGCAACAACGCCGGCTGGCAGGGCGCCGTGAAGGGCACGCCGAAAAGCGAAGTGTCGCACCGCGACAAGTTCAGCGCTTTCGAGGGCGTGGTGGAAAATCGGGACCTGATCTCCAGCTACCTGCCAGTTTACGCTTTCGCGACCGACACCATAGTCGGTGTTTTCGAAGTGTATTCGGACATCACGGGGATGCTGCGCCAGCTGAAGGAAACCTCCGCCAAAATCTCCAGCACGGCACGCAAGAACGAGGCGCAAATGGAGCAGGTGGCCAGGAACAATCTCGATGTCGTCGAGACCATGTCGAACAACGGCCTGATGATTGTCGGCGCGTTGCTGGTCATCCTGTTCGGCTCTCTGTTCAGCATCGTCCGCCGGGCCGAGAAGATCATCGTCCAGCAGGAACGCGACCGTGAGCACGATCAACACCAGCTCGCCCAGTCCGAGAAAATGGCTTCGCTGGGACAAATGGTGGCCGGCGTGGCGCATCAGCTGAATACCCCGCTGGCGTTTTCGCGCAGCAATGTCAGCATGGTGAAGGACGCCATCCGCGATTTCGAGCTGCCACTCAAGGTGGCGCATGCATTTGCCCAGGCCGCGAGCAAGGCGGAAGGCGACAAGCTCACCCTCAACATCGCGAATTCCCGCGCCCAGTTGGAGCGCGTCGGAGACAGCGCCGGCGACGTGCCCATGCTGTCCCAGATGCTCGCGGACACCCTGCAAGGCATAGACCAGATGCACGAACTGGTTGAAAACCTGCGCGACTTCACCCGCCTGGACCGCGCGAAGATTGCGCATTACGACATCAACAAAGGCCTGCACACGGTCGTGTATGTTGCCAAGAGCGTCATCCCTAACCGTGTTCAGGTGATCGAGGAATACGGCGACATACCGCTGGTGGAATGCAATCCTTCGCAGCTGAACCAGGTGTTCCTGAATCTGATCAACAACGCCTCTCAGGCAATTTTGGGCGAAGGCACAGTGACCGTTCGTACCAGCAAGGACCGTGAGCGGGTGCGCATCGACGTGAGTGACACCGGCACCGGAATACCGGCCGAAGTGCAGCCGCACATTTTCGAAACCTACTACACCACGAAACCGGCAGGCGAAGGCACCGGCCTGGGCCTGACGATCGTCAAGAGCATCGTCGAGGAGCATGGGGGCGAGGTCACCTTCACCACCACCGCCGGAAAAGGCACCACTTTCAGCGTCTACCTGCCGCTGGTGGTGGACCCATCCGGCACGAAGGCCGGCTGACCGGCCGCTGGAAGTTCATCATGGCAATCAAGGCGGGCAAGGTGCTATGCGTCGATGACGAGCCCAACATCCTGCGTTCGTTGCAGTGGATGCTGCGCAAGGATTTCGACGTCATGACGGCGCCGGATGGCTTCACGGCGCTGGACATGCTGCGTCAGCACGACTTCGACGTGATCGTATCGGACCAGCGCATGCCGGGCATGATCGGCTCCGAGTTCCTGCGCGAAGCACGCAAGGTGGCGCCGCGCGCGATGCGCATTCTGCTCACCGGCTATTCCGACATGCAGGCGATCCTGCGGTCGATCAACGAGGGCGAGGTGTTTCGCTTCGTCAACAAGCCTTGGTCCAACGAAGAACTGAGCGCCACCGTCGCTGAAGCCGCAAAGATCGCCAGGACGCAGCCCGTGCCGGCCGTGCCGGACGCAGCAAGTGACAATATTGAAGTGGGCGGCGAATGCATCCTGCTGATCGACGAAGATCCCGAAATGCTCGCCATGCTCAAGCAGGTCCTGGCGCCCGAGTCGCGCCTGAGCCACGCCCGGTCGCTGTCCGAGGCGGTGGAAGTCCTGAGCTCCGAAACCGTGGCCGTGCTGGTCAGCGACACGCACGTCGGACGCATGGACACCACGCCTTTGGTCAAGCTGCTCAAGAAAAGGCACCCGGAGATCGTTTCGATCGTGTTCACCGTCGACAGCGACGTCGAGGCGGTCATCAAGTTGATCAACCAGGGCCAGATCTATCGTTTCATCCCCAAGCCGGTCAAGGCCGGCTTTCTGAAGATCATGTTGGCCTCCGCTGTGCACAAACACCGCGAACTCAAAGCGATTCCCGGAACAGCGCAGCGGCACACCGTCGAGAAAACACCTGAGGGCACCGAAGCAAAGCTGGTGCAGGAGATCCAGCAGGAGGCCGCCCGCACACCGATCACCGGTGGCAGGCAGGGCGGCGCCTCATTCCTCGAACGCATTGGCGTGGGCCTGAAGCGCTTGTTCAGCACCGCCTGAGCAGCCTGTCGGCTCTCAGGCGAGGAAGTCGCGAATGCGCTTTAGCTTTTGCACGAGGAGCGCGCCTTCGCTTTTGGCCGGACACCCAGCTTGCGGAGCACCTCTACACGTCGATGACGTCGTCCTTGCTGCGTAACGAAGACACGGCGTCGGCGCGCGGGGTGCGGCTCGGTATTTCGTCGGCAGGACGCATGCCGCCAAACGCATGGCGCGAACGCATGCGGAAAACGAACGGCGTAACCTTCCGGCCCGTGAGCTTCGCCCACGTGGCGCGCACGCCCCAGATGGCCAGCAACAAAATCCCGGCCACCGCAACGCTGGCCGTCAACAGCAGGCCCAAGGTGAACACGATGAGTGAAAGGAGGAACCGGATCAAGGTGGCCATCCGGATCATTGTCTCAAAAGAAAATGGCCGGTGTGGGACTCCGGCCAATGGGGGGCGATCGAGAGGGCCTGCCCCCATCCCAGCCTTCCCCCAAAGGGGGAAGGAGGAAGCCAGGCAATCAGGCGGTCTCTGGCTCGGGCACCGGTTGGGCGTTGCCGAAGTGGAACACTCCAGGTTCGCGCACCGGATCCACGTCCACCGGGATCATGCTCTTCGGCGGGAAGCGGCCCTCGAGAATCAGCTTCGACAGCGGGTTCTCGATGCGCTGCTGGATCGCCCGCTTCAGAGGCCGCGCGCCGAACACCGGGTCGAAGCCGACCTTCGCGAGTTCTTCCAGTGCCGCGGCCGACACCTGCAGCGTGAGGTCCATCTTCGCGAGCCGCTGCTGCAGCACCTTGAGCTGGATCGCCGCGATCTTCTCGATGTGCTTGGCGTCGAGCCCGTGGAACACCACCGTCTCGTCAATGCGGTTCAGGAACTCGGGCCGGAAGTGGTTCTTCAATTCGTCCCACACAGCGTCCTTGACGTCATCATAGGGCCGCCCCACCATCGCCTGGATCCGATGCGAACCGATGTTGCTGGTCATGACGATGACGGTGTTCTTGAAGTCCACGGTCCGGCCATGGCCGTCGGTAAGACGCCCATCATCGAGCACCTGCAGCAGCACGTTGAACACGTCATGGTGGGCCTTCTCGATTTCGTCGAGCAGGATCACGCTGTACGGTTTGCGGCGGACGGCTTCGGTCAGGTAACCGCCCTCTTCGTAGCCCACGTAGCCCGGCGGCGCGCCGATCAGGCGGGCCACCGAATGCTTCTCCATGAACTCGCTCATGTCGACGCGGATCAGGTGCTCCTCGCTGTCGAACAGGAAGTTCGCCAGCGCCTTGCACAGCTCGGTCTTGCCCACGCCGGTCGGGCCGAGGAACAGGAACGACCCGGTCGGCCGATTGGGGTCGGACAGGCCGGAGCGCGAACGCCGGATGGCATTGGCCACGGCGCTGATCGCTTCGTCCTGGCCGATCACGCGCTGGTGCAGCCGGTCTTCCATCAACAGCAGCTTTTCGCGCTCTCCCTGCATCAACTTGGACACCGGGATGCCGGTGGCGCGCGCCACGACTTCGGCGATCTCTTCGGCCCCGACCATGGTGCGCAGCAGCTGCGGGCGGCCGCCGTCCTTGGCCGATTTCGCCTTGCCCGACTCCTGGTCCTGCGCATCTTTCAGCTTGCGTTCGAGCTCGGGCAGGCGCCCGTGCTGCAGCTCGGCCACCTTGTTGTAGTCGCCCTTGCGGGTGAAATCCTGGATGTCGTGGCGCAGCTTGTCGATCTCTTCCTTGACCTGGGCGCTGCCCTGGGCCTGGGCCTTCTCGGACTTCCAGATCTCTTCCAGATCGGAGATGTCCTTCTGCACCCGCCCGATTTCCTCTTCGATCAGGCCGAAGCGCTTGACGGCCTCGCGCTCGATCTGCAGCTGGATGAGGCGCCGGTCAAGCTTGTCCATCACCTCGGGCTTGGAGTCGAGCTCGATCTTGATCTTGCTGGCCGCTTCGTCGATGAGGTCGATGGCCTTGTCGGGGAGGAACCGGTCGGTGATGTAGCGGTGCGAGAGCTCGGCCGCGGCCACGATGGCCGGGTCGGTGATCTCGACGCCGTGGTGCACCTCGTACTTTTCCTGCAGGCCGCGCAGGATGGCGATGGTCGCCTCAACGGTGGGCTCTCCCACGAGGATCTTCTGGAAGCGGCGCTCAAGCGCGGCGTCCTTCTCGATGTACTTGCGATATTCGTCCAGCGTGGTCGCGCCCACGCAATGCAGCTCGCCTCGGGCGAGCGCAGGCTTGAGCATATTGCCCGCATCCATCGCGCCTTCAGCTTTGCCCGCGCCGACCATGGTGTGCAACTCGTCGATGAACACGATGGTCTGGCCCTCGTCCTTGGCCAACTCGGACAGCACGTTCTTCAGCCGTTCCTCGAACTCGCCACGGTACTTGGCGCCCG
Source organism: Ramlibacter sp. (assembly GCA_046599015.1). Classification (GTDB taxonomy): domain Bacteria; phylum Pseudomonadota; class Gammaproteobacteria; order Burkholderiales; family Burkholderiaceae_C; genus Ramlibacter. Next base: position 235 of record JBKJHN010000129.1, on the reverse strand, counting down.
CCAGCAGGGCCGCCATGTCCAGCGACAGGACACGCTTGTTCTTCAGGCTCTCGGGCACTTCGCCGGCGACAATGCGTTGGGCCAGGCCCTCGACGATGGCTGTCTTGCCCACACCCGGCTCCCCGATGAGAACGGGGTTGTTCTTGGTACGGCGCTGCAACACCTGGATGGCGCGGCGGATCTCGTCGTCGCGGCCGATCACCGGATCGAGCTTGCCCTGGCGGGCCCGCTCGGT
>JBKJHN010000219.1:0-13767 GCA_046599015.1 Ramlibacter sp. | reverse complement strand
GCAATTGGCCGACGAAGCGGAAGCTGACTTCAACACCGTGTTCGGCAAGGCATTCCTCGAAGCCTACGAGGGGTACGTGGAGCAGATCGACAAGGCAACTGGAAAGGATTAGCAGGCGCCATGATTTCCGTTCGGGTCGCGTTGCTGTCGGAGCCGGGTGGCCGCAAGGTCAACGAGGACGCTTGCGGCTACTGGAGCTCGGACGGGCTCTTCTGCGCGGTGCTGGCGGACGGTGCGGGGGGGCATGGAGGCGGCGACGTGGCTTCGCGGCTGGCAGTGCAGACACTGTTGTCCAGCTTCTCTGCCAATCCCTCCGGGAGTGGATCCGATCTGGCGCGCCTGGTGCGACAGGCCAACCAGGCCATCCTGGAGGGGCGCCACAAGAGCAAGGGCCTGGAACAAATGCACACGACGATCGTGTGCCTTGTGATCGACCTTTCGGATGGCAGCACCCACTGGGTCCACTCCGGGGACTCGCGCCTGTACTGGTTTCGAGACGGGCGGCTGGTGGAGCGCACGCGAGACCACAGCCTGGTGCAGTCGCTCGTGGCCGCCGGCATGCTGCAGGAGTCAAGCACGCGCGCCCATCCGAAGCGCAGCGTTCTTCACTCGGCGCTGGGCAGGCAGGACGCGGAGCTGGAGCTTGCATCCACCCTCTTCTCGCCCAAAATGCTGGGCAGCGACACCTTCCTGCTATGCAGCGACGGTGTCTGGGAGCATCTTACCGACGATGTTCTGGAGTCCCTCTTGAGCGCTGCCGATACCCCTCAGTCGTGGGTTGACGGTATTGCGCAGGCCATCGCCGGCGCCACGAAGTCGCTTGCCAGCCACGACAACTACACCGCGCTCGCGGTGTGGCTCGAAGATCCCGACAGCGAAGTGACCGTAAGGAGATGACATGCCGTTTCAGACCTGCATGAGTGCGCCGATGAAGTGCAGTTTCGGGGTGGCTCCGAGCACCTTGATCCCTACGCCCAAAACCGTGCTGACGAGTTACTTGATGGCCGCAAACATCATGGACCACATTCCCATGGCGAACATCCCGCCATTTGGCATGTGCATGTCGCCGGCCAATCCGACGGTGGCCGCAGCCACCGCCTCTGCGATGGGGGTGCTGACGCCGATGCCCTGCATTCCTGCCACGCCGGCACCCTGGGTGGCAGGCGCCCCGACAGTCATGCTTTGCGGCGCGCCGGCCCTGGACAATGTCTCCACCTTGAGCTGCATCTGGGGCGGTGTCATCACCTTTGTGAGCCCTGGGCAGATGACGCACATGATCCCGTGAATCTCCCGTTGATCGGCCTGCGCCTTTTGCCCGACAATCAGTCTGACAACGCTCGCGCCTGCCCAGGCGCACCCGGTCCCACCAAGCTGCAGCTATGACATGGCATAACAAAGTAATCTGGACTGAAGGAATGTTCCTGCAGCCGCAGCATTTCCAGCAGCAGGACCGGTTCGTCACTCGCCTGGTCGATGCGCGAGTGGGGCTTGGGATCGGGCACGCCTGGGGGTTTCACTCGCTGTTGATCGACGAAGCGGCATTGCAACAGGGCAAGCTGGCGTTGACGCAGGCGGTCGGCGTGTTCAGGGATGGAACTCCCTTTGCGTTGCCGATGGACGACCCGGCGCCTTTGGCGATCGACATCCTGCCGGACGTCAGGGATGAGCGCGTGTTCCTTTGCCTGGCGTTGAATCGACCGGGGGTCGTCGAGAGCGATGTGGAAGGCAAGTCCGAGTCCATGCCGACCCGCCTGCTGGCCTCCGAGATTGAAGTCGCCGATGGTCACGCCGCCAGTTTGCGCCAGGCTCCGTTGCAAATCGGCAGGCTCAACCTGCGACTGATGCTGGAGCGGGATACCAACGATGGCTTCAGCTGCATCGGCGTCGCCAGGGTTGCCGAGCGGCGTTCCGATGGCCGCGTGGTTCTCGACACCCAATACTTGCCGCCGTTGATGCATGTGGCGGAGAACCTGGTGGCGGACGGTTTCGTGCGAGAGATCGTGGGGCTGCTGCATCAGCGTGCCGAAGCACTGGCCGCCACGCTGGCGCAGCCGGGACGCGCGGGCGTGGGCGAAATCGCGGACTTCCTGTTGCTGCAGCTGTGCAACCGGTATGAGCCGCAACTGGCCCACCTGCGGCAGCAGCCGGTTTTTCACGCCGAGCGTCTTTTTTCCACGCTGCTGGCCCTGGCCGGCGAGCTTTCGACCTTTGGGGACAGCAAGCGGCCGGCGCAGATTCTTCCCTATAACCACGCGGACCCAACAGCCTGCTTTGCCGCATTGATGTATGACTTGCGGCAATCGCTGTCTCTGGTGCGGGTGCAGTCCGCTGTGCCGATCGAGCTGCAGGAACGAAAGCACGGGATCCGGGTTGCGATCATTGCGGATGTCGAACTGCAGCGATCGGCTGCATTCGTGCTCGCCGTCAATGCGCAGATCAGCAGCGAACAGTTGCGCTCGCGTTTTCCAACGCAGGTGAAGATCGGTCCGGTGGAGCGATTCCGGGATTTGATCAGCCTGCAGCTTCCCGGTGTCGGCGTTCGCGCCTTGCCGGTCGCGCCGCGCCAGATTCCTTTTCATGCCGGGTTTTGTTATTTCGAGCTCGACACCCGGGGCAACGAGATGTGGCGCGAACTGGAAACCTCGGCCGGACTCGCGATACTTCTTGTCGGAGACTTTCCAGGGTTGGAACTCGAACTCTGGGCCATCCGATCCTGAAGGCGGACCGCCCCCGAAGTGAACAGAAGATGGAGATGTGATGTCCGAGCCTGATCCGTTTTCCGCGTTCGAGGCTGACCGTACCATCGTCAAGCCGTCGGCGGGGCGGGGCGCACGAGGCACGCAGGCGCCCGCGGGCGCGCCGCAGACCGAGGCGGCGCCATTGCCGGAGATGCTGGACGCGGCAGGGCTAAGCCCTTTATTGCAGCTGGCGGCGCCGTTGCTGACGGCGGCTTCCAGGCTCCGCTCGACATCCGAGCACGCCAACGTTCAAGGCCTTCGGTCCGCGCTGGCGGAGGCCATCCGAAGGTTCGAGCGTGATGCCCGTGCCAGGGGCTTGCCCAACGACCAGGTGGTGGCCGCGCGCTACATCCTGTGCACGTATGTCGATGAGTGCGCATCCAGCACACCGTGGGGAGGCGCCGGCGCCTGGTCCGCGCAGAGCTTGCTGGTGCAATTTCACAACGAGGCGTTCGGCGGAGAAAAGGTATTCCAGTTGCTGGCCAAGCTGGCTGAGGATGTCCCCAAGAACCACTCGCTGATCGAACTGATCTACTGCCTGATCGCGCTTGGATTTGAAGGCCGCTACCGCGTTGCGCAGAACGGCCGCGCCCAACTGGAGGAGTTGCGGGAAAAGATCGCCCTGATGTTGCGCCAGCACAGCGGCACGCCGGTTGGCGAGCTTTCGCCCCGGTGGATGGGCGCCGCCGGTGCCGGTCAGCGCCTGCGCGACGGCATTCCGCTTTGGGTCGTTGCCACCGCCGCTGCGCTGCTGCTGGCCCTGGTCTTCCTGGGCCTTCGGCTGGCGATGTCGAGCCGGACAGACGATGTGTTCGGTCAACTGCAGTCACTGGACGTGAAAAAGTCGGCGGCCCCCGTGCAGGTCGCCGCGCCGGTGCCTGCCGCACCCCCGCGGCTGTCCAGATTCCTCAAGCCGGAGATCGATGCACAGCTGGTCGAAGTGCGTGACCTTGCCGATCGCTCCATCATCACCATCAAGGGCGACGGCTTTTTCGAGCCGGGCAGCGCCGACGTGGAGCCGCGCTTCCTGCCGCTCCTTAACCGGATTGCCGAGGAGATGCAACGCATCGACGGGCCCGTCATCGTGACGGGCCACACCGACAACCAGCCGATTCGCTCGATGCGTTTTCCATCCAACTGGCATTTGTCCGAGGAGCGCGCCAAGTCGGTCAGAGACAAGCTGGTGACGAAGCTCAAGCCGGAACGGGTTCGCGCCGAAGGGCTCGCGGAAACCCAGCCGGTGGCCGACAACGCCACGGCCGTGGGGCGTTCCAGGAACCGCCGGGTGGAGATCACCTTGCGGGTGGCTCAGAGTACCTAACAACAGGATGCGCGGGTCGTGCGAATGCTCAAATGGTTCACTAAAACGGGGGTCCTGACGGCTCTGGGTCTGCTCGCCTTGTCATGTCTGATCTGGTGGGTGGGGCCGCTCGTGGCCATCGCGGACTGGCGTCCCCTGCAGTCGACGCTGACCCGAATCGTCGTCGTTGCGTTGGTGTGGCTGATATGGCTCACCCGAGTTGCATGGGGTGCGATGCGCCAGCAACGCGCCAACTCCGCGCTCCTGGAGGGCTTGTCTTCGGGCGTGACCGCCATCGACCGCGAGAACGAGACTCTCGACCAGCGCTTTCGCGAAGCGATGGGCAAGCTCAAGGACGGCGGCGGCAGCCGCTCGTGGTTCGGCGGCGGGAAATCCATTTACCAACTCCCCTGGTATGTGTTTGTCGGGGCACCGGGGTCCGGCAAGACCACCGCTCTTCAAAACGCCGGCCTGCAGTTTCTGCTGACGGAAGGCGACGGCGGCGGGCCGGTCAAGGGCATTGGGGGCACCCGCAACTGCGACTGGTGGTTCACCAAGGACGCGGTGCTGATCGACACGGCCGGCCGGTACGCCACACAGGAATCGGATGCTGCGGTGGACGCGAGCGCGTGGGATCGCTTCCTGCAGTTGTTGCGCAAAACGCGGCCGCGCCGGCCAATCAATGGCGTGCTGCTGACGATCAACATCCAGGATCTGCTGCAGCAGGCCTCGACCGAGCGCAACCAGCATGCGCAGAAACTCAGGGGCCGCCTGCACGAACTGCAGACCAAGCTGGGTGTCACCGCGCCGGTTTACGTGCTCATCACCAAGACCGACTTGCTGGCGGGCTTCAACGAGACGTTCGACGGTTTCAACAAGGAGCAGCGAGACCAGGTGTGGGGCTTCACGTTTGGGCTCGATGGTGCGGGCGACCCGCTCGCCACGTTCGACGCGGACTTCACCGCGCTCGAGGAACGCCTGAACAGCGCGCTGTTCGAACGCTTGCAGGCCGAGCGGGATGTCTCCAAGCGCGTGAGCATTTTCAAGTTTCCCCTGGAAGTGGCCAATTTGCGGCCGGTCTTGCGCGAGTTTCTACAGGCGGTGTTTTCCAGCGCCGGGACGCTGCAGGACGACGTCAGGTTGCGCGGCATCTACTTCACCAGCGGCACGCAGGAGGGCACACCGATCGACCGCGTGATGGGCGCCCTTTCGCGCTCCTTCGGTTTGCAGGTGCACGCCTCTTCGGTGGCCGGGCGCGGCAAGAGCTTCTTTCTGCATCGGCTGCTCAAGGACGTCATCTTCACCGAGCAGCATCTGGTCTCGTTCAATGCCGGCTCCGAACGCGGGCGGCTCATCTTGCGTAATGTCGGTTTCGTGTCCATCGGTGTGATCCTGATCGCAGCGCTGGCCGGGTGGGCCGTGAGCTGGCGCAGCAACCAGGCGTACGCCGAACAGGTGTTCGCCAAGGTCCCCGAACTGCGCAAGACCGTGGAAGCGATCTCGCCCGATCCATCCGGCGACGTCGCGCCGCTCACGCCGGCGTTGACAGCCGTGCGTGCGGCAGCGGAGGCGCCGGACTTCGCCATCGACAGCCCGCCGCTGCTCAACACGCTGGGGTTGTATCAGGGCGAAAAGCTCGATGCGGGCGCGCGCATCGCCTACCGCAAGTTGCTGGATCATGCGCTGCTCCCCCGGGTGACCAGGAGGCTCGAAGAGCGCCTGCGCGGCACCTCCAGGGACAACCTGGAACAAGCCTACGAGGCGTTGAAGAACTACCTGATGTTCTACACGCCGGACAAGTTCGATGCCGACGCACTGAAGGCCTGGATCGGGATCGACTGGGATGTCAACTATGGGCAGAAGCTGAGTCCCGAGCAACGCAAGGCGCTGGATGCCCATCTCGACGCATTGCTGGCGCAAGGCGCGCCGGCCAGCCCTGCTCCGATTGACAAACAGCTGGTGCAAAACACCAGAGAGATGCTGGCTTCATTTCCGCTCGAATACCGGATCTACAGCCGCATCAAGCGCCAGTACCGCCGTGACGTGCCGGAATTCACGGTTGCCGGTGCGGGTGGGCCGAGCGCCCGGCAAGTGTTCGAGCGGGCCAGCGGTGAGCCGCTGTCCCGGGGAATCTCCGGGCTGTACACGAAAGACGGATACCAGAAGGCTTTCCAGGCTTCGGTGCAAGTTGCCGCGCTGAAGCTGGCCGGCGAGGAAGGCTGGGTCCTCGCAAGACCGGTCGATGTCAAGCTCGCGGGTGTCGCCGGCAGTGAGCTGAGCGATAGCGTCAGGCGGCTTTACCTGCAGGATTACGTGAAGGCCTGGGACAGCTATCTGGCGGACGTGCGTCTGGTGAAAGTGTCGGGCGTGCCTGCGAGCATGGAGGTGGCACGGGTGCTGTCGGCAGTCGATTCCCCCTTGGCCGCCTATGTGCGTGCGATCGCAAGAGAAACCACGCTGGTCCCACCGCCAGTGGATACGCAAACTGTCGCCGGCAAGTTGTCCAGCCAGGCAACGCAGAAGAAGGCGGAACTGGCCGCTCTGGCCGGAGTGCAACCGGCGGCAAGTCAAAGCGGCAGCGGCCCGATCGAGCGGATCGTGGACGATCATTTCGCGCCCATGAGAAGGCTGGTTCAGGGTTCGCCCGCGCCCATCGACGATGTCACGAAACTCTTTGGCGAGGTGTATGCCCAGCTTCAGGCGGTGGATTCGGCGATCAAGAGCAAGTCGCCGCCGCCTCCCGCAGCCAACGCGGACCGCGTGAAGGCCGCTGGGGGTGCGCTGCCGGAGCCGATCAGAAGCATGGTGGCGACCTTGACGGACGCCGGCGCGAAGGGCAGCCGCGAAGGCGAGCGTGAAGCGCTGACCGGCGAGCTCAAGCCGATTCATGACTTTTGCAGCCGCGCGATCACCAATCGCTATCCGTTTGCTTCCGGCTCGCAAGCTGATGTCCTCCCCGATGATTTCGGCCAGCTCTTTGGCGCCGGCGGGATGCTCGACGAGTTCTATCAGCGGCGGCTGGCTGCCATCGTGGATACCGGCGTGAATCCCTGGCGCTACAAGCCGCTCGCGGACGGCTCGAGGACGCCTGGTTCCGCCGCGCTCGTCGAATTCCAGCGCGCCGCCCGGATCAAGGAATCATTCTTTCGCAATGGCGGCAAGGCGCCGGGCTTCAGGATGGAGATACGTGCCGTTGAAATGAGTGATGGCCTGAAGGAGTTGCAGCTGGATGTGGACGGGCAGGTGCTTAAGTTCGTCGCCGGCAATACCGCTTCGTCCGTGATCACCTGGCCCAGCCAGAAGGTCAGCTCGCGCATCAAGGTGTCGACAGTGCCCGCGGTTGCGCCCCTCAACTTCGAGGGGCCGTGGGCATTGTTCCGGTTGATCGATCGCTTTGAGATGCAGCCGTCTTCGCAGCCGGAAAAATTCAATGTGCTCGTCAACCTCGAGGGCAAACGCGCCAAGCTCGAGGTCATCTCCAACAGCGTGCTGAATCCATTCCGGATGCGCGAGATCCAGCAGTTCCGCTGTCCAGGGTCGTTATGAAGACCGTCGCGGCGGCAGGTTGGCACGGGAAACTGCCAGGGGTCAGTGACTTTGCTTCCCGGCGCCTGGACGCCCGGTTTATCGACCTGTGGGATGGCTGGATTTCCGCCGGACTGGCCAGGATGCGCGCGGATGAACCGGAGCGGTGGATCGATGCTTACCTGGCCAGTCCCACCTGGCGCTTTCTGGTGCCGCCCAACTTCTTCCCAGCACCCTTGAGTGCCGGCGCATGGGCGGGCGTTGTCATGCCTTCCGTCGATCGTGTCGGCCGCTACTATCCCCTGACACTGACCGTCACCTTGGATCAGGTTCCCCAGACTGCCGACGTTCAAGCCAGGCTGTGGTGCTGGCTGCAGAGCCTGCAGGATACGGCCTTGCGCGCTCTCGACGAAGATTGGCCGATCGACGTGCTGGAGACCCAGCTGCATCAAGTTGGCTTGCCGCTGTCGGACGACAATGCAGCGCTGACCGATGACCCGGGTTCAACTACGCCCAGTGCTCACGCACTGCAGTTTTTTGCTTCGGCTGCCGCCGGTTCATGCGCCTGGTACACCGACAGGGAGGGCGGGCCGCAAGTCTTGCAATCGCGAAATTGCAATGACGCCATCTGCCAGCTGTGGGAGTGATGATGCGCGCTGCAGCCGCACTGGCCGCCAGCCAAAAGGCATACCAGGCGAAGCTGGACACCGCTGGAGGCGCTTCATGGTCCGTTCAGGCCGCTTGCGGGATGCGCAACTTCTGGCAGGGCCCGCCGTTTCCTACGCCGAGCAGCCTGCCGCGCGCGCGGCGATTTTTCAAAGGTGATTACTTTTCGTTGGAGCTGCCTTGGCGGGCGTGACGTTTGCGGCCGGCCGCGCGAGCTTCCTCGCTGGTGAATTCATGCGCGTGCCCGCTTTGATGAGCGGCGCGGCCACCGAGGCTGGCGATCTCTTTCTGGCGCTGGGGGTCCATGGCGGCGAAGCCGCGCAGGCTCCTGCGCGGGCTGCTGGATTCTTTTTCGTCACGTTGTGGGGAGGAGTCTTGCAAAGCCATGGTCGGTCCTTTCGGTTGTGGGTTGGAAAGCGTGTTCTCCCTGGCAAGGTCCGTGCCCGGCAATTTCTAGCGCTATAGCGCTACCTGCACTGGTCAAACCACTTGCTCGACGGTAAAAATTGCCGCAAGTAAGGCCGAGCTGCCGCGAGCCGCGCAAGAAAAAGCCCCCGCGTGCGGGGCTTGCTCCTTGCGATCTCCGGGCCCTCAAACGCCGTATTCCTTCAGGCGGTTGTACAAGGTCTTGAGACTCACCCCGAGCGCGGCAGCCGTGCGTTCTTTCTGGTGTCCGAAGTGTTCCAGCGTCGCCAGGATCACCTGGCGCTCCACGGATGCCAGCGAAGTGCCCACGAGCACCTCGAGGGTGCCTGCGCCGGTCACGGACCCACGCATCTGATCGGCCAGCACGTCACGGGGGAGCCATTGGTCGTCGATCTCGGCGCCCGCGGACATCACGTACGCGCGTTGCAGCACATTGCGCAATTCGCGGACATTGCCTGGCCAGCGGTATTGCGCCAGCTTCGCCAGCGCCGCAGGCGTCGCACGCTTGAAGGCGCCTTCACGTTGCCCGATCTCCTGCATGAAGTGAGACACCAGCAAAGGAACGTCTTCCTGCCGTTCGCGCAGAGGCGGCAATTCCACCGGGAACACGTTCAGCCGGTAGTACAAGTCCTCGCGCAGCGCGCCGTTGGCCACCGCCTGGGCCGGGTCCCGGTTGGTGGCCGCGATCGCACGTACGTCGGTCTCGATGGGTGTGGTGGAGCCCACCCGCATGAACGTGCCGGTCTCCAGCACCCGCAGCAGCTTGACCTGCAGCGACGGTGGCATCTCCGTTACTTCGTCCAGGAACAGCGTGCCACCATGGGCCCTCTCGAAGAAGCCCTGGTGCTGGCGCTCGGCCCCCGTGAAGCTGCCGCGCTCGTGGCCGAAAATCTCGCTTTCCATCAGATTGGGCGAGATGGCGCCGCAGTTCACCGCGAGAAACGGTCGCGAGCGCCGACGGCTCAGGTCATGAACGGTGCGTGCCACCAGCTCCTTGCCGGTCCCGCTCTCGCCCGTGATGAACACCGTCACCGACGTGCCGGCCACGCGCGCGATCTGCTCGTAGACGTGTTTCATCGGCTGCGACTTGCCGACCAGGTGCCCGAAACGGCCACTGCGCTGAAGATCTTCGTTCAGGCTCTGCATTTCGGCGCGAAGCACCGAAGGCTTGATGACACGGGACAAGATGCTCTGCAACTGCTTGGCGCTCACGGGCTTGATCAGGTAGTCGGCCGCCCCGTAACGCAGCGCCTGGATCGATGTCTCCAGGCTGGCGTGCCCGGTCATCAGTACGACTTCTGAATTGCCGATGAGTTCCTGGTCGTCCAGCAGCGACATGCCGTTGCCGTCCGGCAGGCGCAGGTCGAGCAGCACCAGGTCGGGTTGCTGCAACGCCATCTGCTTGCGGGCGTCGCGCAGCGAGCGCGCCGTGGCTGCCGAGAAACCCTCGGCGCCAATCAGCGCAGCCATCATCCTGGCGGAATCGGCGTCGTCTTCAACGATCAGTGCATGGCTCATTGTGTTGGTGCTCCCTTCTGCAAGGAAGGCCGAGCAGGCTGGACTCATTATTAAGTGACTGTCGCGTGGGCGGGTGTAACAGCGGGTTATCCTGTTCAGCGCTCAAGCTGGCTCAGCAGGGAGCCGTGAAAGCGTTGACGCAGCCGTTTCAGCAGGGACATTTGCGAAGGGCAGTGGGGAAGTCACCAGAGCGTAAGCTCAGCGCTAGACCTGTTCTAGACTGGAGCCATGAAGCTCGACATTCCGTCCACCGTCGCGACGCCGGCCGAGGCCCAATGGGTCGAGGCCGAGCTGGTGCGAAGCTTGATGCGAACGGCCCGCACCACTCAGTTCATTGGCTTGTTGCCGATCCCCATCTTCATTGGCGCATTGTGGAACGATACGGCAGTAGGCGCTCTGGTGCTCTGGTGCCTGGCGGCCCTGGGCACGGCGGGTGCGCGGGTCCTGGTGGTGCGCAAGTATGCGCGCGAGGTGATGACCGCAGGCGCGGCCGAGCATCTGGCCTATTTTGGTCGTTGGAGAATTCTCTGGTTGATGAGCGCGCTGGTGTGGGGGCTGTCCACGCTGCTGTATTTTGATCGTGCCTCGCTGGCCGATCAGTTCATCTGCTGGCTGATCCTGGCCGGACTCGCGATGTTCTCGATCAACTCGCTGTCGCCCCACTCGCGCACGCTGCGCAGCTATCTGGACACTCTCGCCATCACAGCATTGCTGGTGGTACTTTGGCGGGTCGGGGTGGAGCTTCGGTTTCAGGGTCCGGTCTACCACTACTGGCTGATCGCTCTGCTCGTAGTCTTCTGGCAGGTGTTGCGGCAAGCCGGCCTTCGGTTGCACGTGACTCACCGCAGGAACTTCGAGCTGCAGTACCGCAATAACCAGCTGATCGAATCGCTCACCCGGCAGACACAGGCGGCGCTCGACGCGGTGGAGATCAAGAACCGCTTCCTGGCCAGTGCCGCCCATGACATCCGCCAGCCGGTGCATGCGCTCAGCCTGTATGCGGACTGGCTGGGCAGCGAGCCGGAACTGGTGCACGAAATCGCGCCCAAGATCGTGGAGTCGACCAAGGCAGTCAACGCGCTGTTCGACTCGCTGTTCGACCTGGTGCGGCTGGACTCGGGCAAGATCAAGCTCACGATCGAGCCGGTCGACCTGCGCAAGCTGCTGCACGATCTGGAGCTGCAATACCGCCCGCTGGCCCAGGCCAAGGGCCTAGAATTCCGGGTCCACGTAACGCCCGGCACGGTGCTGTCGGATCCGATCCTGCTGCGCCGGATCGTCGGCAACCTGATCTCCAACGCGGTCAAGTACACGCAGCGCGGCGGTGTCCTGGTGGCTTCACGGGCCACTTCCGCGGGATGGCGCATGGAAGTCTGGGACACCGGCCTCGGGATCGCGCCGGTGCACCAGCGCGAGATCTTCCGGGAGTTCTACAAGGTGCCGACTCACACCGGCACCGAAGACGGGTTCGGCCTGGGCTTGTACATCGTTGCGCGGCTGGCGGCGATCCTGGGCCACCCGCTGGGCCTGGCTTCACGGCCGGGCCGCGGCACGGTGTTCCGGCTGACGCTCAAACCTACCGACGCGCAGGAAGCCGCTGACCGCGCCGCCGGATCGGTTGCTCAGCTGGTCAGCATGCCGTGAGTGCGTGCGTAGTGAATCGTCTGGGTGCGGCTCTTCACGCCCAGTCGCCGGAACAGCCGCCAGAGGTGCACCTTCACGGTGTGCTCACTGATGCCGAGTTCGTCCGCGATCTCCCGGTTGGACAGGCCGCGGTCGAGCATCACGATAAGTTGCTTCTGGCGTTTGGACAACTTGCTGTCAGTGGGCGACAGCTCCTCGAAGCCGCCGTCCGCGTTGAGTAGCGCGCGCAACGAATTGCCGATTTCCTGAGCGCCCGCGGATTTTTCGATATAGATGTCGGCGCCGGCTTCGATGCATCCTTCCTCGGCATCGGCGGCCGGCGAGGCCGACAGCACCGCCAAGGGCGTCTCGGCAAAGCGCTTCTTGAGTTCGTGAATGCCGGAAGTGCCAGTGGTGTCCGGCAGCTTCAGGTCGAGGCAGATCAGATCCGGCGCGCCATGCTGCTTGACCGCGGATTCCATGCCGCCCATGCGGTCCAGCTCGATCACATTCGCGCCAGGGCGCAGACGCCGCAACAACATCACCACGGCCTCGCGCATCAGGGGATGGTCATCGATCACGTAGAACGTGACGGGTTTCGGGGTTTTGATTTCAGCTGACATAGGAATAAAGGATAACCGCGATCAGGTGGTCGCCGCTATTGTGTGGTTCTTCGTTTGCCGATCTTATTCGACCCGCGTGAGGGTCTCCAGGGCGGCCGCAAGCTCAGCGAGGGTGATGCCTTCAGCAAGTTGCAAGGAATCTTCCAGTCCGCCGACGTCGCCGTGTTTGAGCTTGCCCACGGCACGGCCGGCCTCTTGCGGCGACGTGAAACCGGTGCTCTGGGCCAGCAGCCTGCCGCCTGCATCCACCAGCTTGAAATAGTGCTGGCCATCGGCCTCGCGATACTGCTTGAAGGAGGCTAGCGCCGGCTTCGCCGGCTTCTGCTTTTGCGCCGCGCCGTTGCGGGCAGCGAGGTTGCGCAAGCCCACGGCATGACGCAATTGGGCGATGAATGGCGCGGCAAGGCTACGGGCCCGGTCGACGCCCGCGCGCAGGATATTTTCAAGTTGCGCCGGATCGTTGATCAGCGCGTCGTGCCGCTCGCGCATCGGGGCGATCTCGCGGTCGATGCGCTCGAACAGCAGCTGCTTGGCATCCCCCCACCCGATGCCCGTGGCGTACGCCTGTCGCAACTGCTGCGTCTCTTCGGGTGTGGCGAAGGCCTGGTAGATCTGGAACAACGCCGAGCCCTCCACCGGCTTGGGCTCGCCGGGGGGGCGCGAATCGGTGACGATGCCCGCGATCTGCTTGCGCATTTGTTCCGGCGGCGCGAACAGCGGAATGATGTTGTCGTAGCTTTTGCTCATCTTGCGGCCGTCCAGTCCGGGCAGCATCGCCACCGACTCGTCGACTGCGGCCTCGGGCAGCACGAAGTGCTCGCCGTACCGGTGGTTGAAGCTTTGCGCCATGTCGCGCGCCATCTCGATATGCTGCACCTGGTCGCGCCCGACCGGGATCTTGTGCGCCTTGAACATCAGGATGTCGGCGGCCATCAGCACCGGATACATGAACAGGCCGGCCGTCACGTCCGCATCCGCGTCGGCGCCGGCAGCCAGGTTCTTCTCGACCGAGGCCTTGTAGGCGTGGGCGCGATTGAGCAAGCCCTTGCCGGTGACGCAGGTCAGCAGCCAGGTCAGCTCGTTCACTTCTGGAATGTCGGATTGGCGATAGAAGAACACCTGTTCCGGATCGAGCCCCGCAGCCAGCCAGCAGGCGGCTATTTCGAGCGTGGAGCGTTGAATCCGCGCCGGCTCGTCGCACTTGATGAGGGCGTGGTAGTCGGCCAGAAAATAAAAATTCTGGGTGCCGGGTCGCCGGCTTGCTTCCACCGCCGGGCGGATGGCGCCGACGTAGTTGCCCAGGTGCGGCGTGCCGGTGGTGGTGATGCCGGTGAGAAAGCGAACGGTG
>JBKJHN010000177.1:0-28796 GCA_046599015.1 Ramlibacter sp. | reverse complement strand
GAACAAAAAAGCCCCGCAACACGAGTGTTACGGGGCTGATTTGGCGGAAACGGAGGGATTCGAACCCTCGATGAGGCTCTACACCCCATACTCCCTTAGCAGGGGAGGACCTTCGGCCACTCGGTCACGTTTCCTGGCTGGGCCAATTATGCCCCAACAGCAAGCTCTTCGGCATGCGCCGCGCGGCGCTCAGGCGGGGGGCTGATCGAGGTCGAAGGCCCGATGCAGCGCCCGGACGGCGAGCTCCATGTACTTCTCGTCGATGACGACCGAGGTCTTGATCTCGCTGGTGGAGATCATCTGGATGTTGATGCCCTCCTCGCTCAGCGCGCGGAACATCTTGCTGGCGATGCCGACGTGGCTGCGCATGCCAATGCCCACGATGCTCACCTTGCAGATCCTGGTGTCGCCTTCCAGGTGGTCGGTGCCCAGGCTGGGCAGCACCTTGCTCTTGAGCAGGTCGACGGTGCGCGCATAGTCGTTGCGGTGCACGGTGAAGCTGAAGTCGGTCTTGCCGTCCTTGGAGATGTTCTGGATGATCATGTCGACTTCGATGTTGGCATCGGCGACAGCGCCCAGGATGTGGTAGGCGATGCCGGGCTTGTCGGGCACGCTCAGGATCGAGATCTTGGCTTCGTCGCGGTTGAAGGCGATGCCGGATACGACGGCTTGTTCCATTTTTACGTCTTCCTCAAAAGTGATCAGGGTGCCGGATGCGGCCTCCTCGTCGATGTCGATGTCCCAGGGCGTGAAGCTGGAGAGCACGCGCAGGCGCACCGCGTACTTGCCGGCAAACTCCACCGAGCGGATCTGCAGCACCTTGGAGCCCAAGGACGCCATCTCCAGCATTTCCTCGAAGCTCACCGTGTGCAGGCGCCTGGCTTCGGGGACGACGCGCGGGTCGGTGGTGTAGACGCCGTCCACGTCGGTGTAGATCAGGCATTCGTCGGCCTTCAGCGCCGCCGCCACCGCCACTGCCGATGTGTCGCTGCCGCCGCGGCCCAGCGTCGTGATGTTGTTGTCACCGTCCACGCCCTGAAAGCCGGTGATGATCACCACCCGCCCGGCCGCCAGGTCGGCGCGCACCTTCTTGTCGTCGATCGACTCGATCCGGGCCTTGGTGTAGGCGTTGTTGGTCTTGATGGCCACTTGCCAGCCGGCGTAGCTCACCGCCTCCAGGCCCTCGGCCTGCAGCGCGATGGCCAGCAGCGCCGACGAGGCCTGCTCGCCGGTGGCCGCCAGCATGTCCAGCTCGCGGCAGATCGCGTCGGTCTGCTTCGGCGGCGACAGTTCCTTGGCCAGTGCCAACAGGCGGTTGGTTTCGCCGCTCATGGCGCTGGGCACCACCACCATCTGGTGGCCGGCGCGGGCCCACTTGGCCACGCGCTTGGCGACGTCGCGGATGCGGTCCGTGGAGCCCATGGACGTGCCGCCGTATTTATGAACGATCAATGACATTTGATTGAGAGTAAGAAGCGGCGCGAAGGCGGGAACACCCGGCCGGGCCGCATGGCTGAACCCGGCATTTTAAGGGAACGGCCGGGCTGACCCCGGCAAGTCGGGCGGACCCGATCAGTCAGCGCGCGCGCCGCTGTCCTTCACGACCTTGCCCAGGCGCGGCACGTCGGTCTTGATCAGCGCGGTGAGCTCCGTCGGAGACATGCCGCTCGGGTCCAGCCCAAGCTCGGAAAAGCGCTTCTGGATCTCAGGCGTCTTGAGGATGCGTGAAATCTCGGTGTAGAGCCGGTCGACGATCGCGGGCGGCGTGCCAGCGGGCGCAAACACCGCTTGCCACGAACTGAGCTCGTAGCCGGGCAGGCCGGATTCGGCGAAGGTCGGAATGTCGGGCGCGGCGGCGGAGCGGGATGCCGTGGTCACGGCCAGTGCCCGCAGCTTGCCGGCTTTCATGTGCGGCAGGGCCGTGGCAATGTTGTCCACTGCAACCAGCAGGTTGCCTCCCAGCAAGTCGTTCATCATCGGCCCGCTGCCGCGGTACGGGATGTGCTGGATCGACACGCCGGCCATGGTCTTGAACAGCTCGCCCGAGATGTGCTGCGAGGTGCCGCTGCCCGCCGAGCCGAACGAGTACTTGTCCGGGCTTGCCTTGAGCAGCTTGATGAAATCCGCGACGTTGTTGGCTGGCACGCTGGGGTGCACCAGCAGCACGTTGGGTTGCGTGGCGTACAGCATGATCGGCGCGAAGTTGGTCACCGGGTCGTAGCTGAGCTTGCTGTAGAGCGTAGCGTTGATCGCATGCGAGCTGATGGTGCCGCCGCCGATGGTGTAGCCGTCCGGCGCCGCGCGCGCCAGTTCGGCCGCGCCGATGGAGCCGCCCTGCCCGGCCTTGTTATCGATGACCACCGGCTGCCCGAGTGCCTGCGAAAGCTTGTCGCCAAACATGCGTCCCAGGATGTCGGTGGTGCCGCCAGGTGCGAACGGCACGATGTAGCGGATCGGCTTATTCGGCCAGTTGCCTGTCTGCGCCAGACTCGCCCCGGCCGCAGCAGCGAGGGGGACGCCAACCAAAGTGTGCAGGACCGTGCGACGCCGAATGCCCATGCTGATCTCCGGTGATGTTTGCCGATTCATTCTATGGGCGGTCAGGTGGGCCGGAAGTCAAGGTAATCCCCAGCGCGAGCAACAAAACCGGGCCCAACCTTGATGTGCACGCCATGGCCGCGCGTGGTACAGGCCGCCACCTGGTCCAGCAGTTCTTCCAGTTGCGCAGCGCTGGCCGCGGCTTCGTGAGCGACGCGCAACCAGTGACGAAGCAGATTGGCTTGGCGGGGCCGGCTGAGTTTTTGCAGTTCGCGAATCGCGGGCGGATTGCCGACAGTGACGAGATCTTCGGCGGCAATGGCGCTGAGCAGTTCCTGCGCCTGGGCCGCGTGGCGCGCCGAGCGGGCGAAGGTGTCCCTGAACTGAGGAAAGGCCGTTTCGAGCGCGGGCAGGAGCTCGTGACGGATCCGATTGCGAGTGAACGCAGTGTCTGCGTTAGTGGGATCGTCGATGAACGGGATCTGTTCAGCGTCGATCCAGGAGCGAATGGCCACGACGCTCACGTTGAGCAGTGGCCGCATGAACTGCACGCCATGACGTTCGAAACGCGATGGCATCGCAGCCAATCCTGGTAGTCCCGCACCGCGACTGAGCGCGAGCAACATCGTCTCGACCTGGTCATCGGCATGCTGCGCCAGCAACACTGTCTTGACGTTGAGCGATGTCGCGGCCTGCGCGAGCGCCAGGTAGCGGGCCTTGCGCGCGGCGTCCTCAGGGCTCTCGCCGGTTGCATGGCGAGCATCGGTCTTGACGACATGCAAAACAACGCCCAGCTCGGCGCACACGGCTTGGCAATGACGAACGAATTCGTCCGCCGCGGATTGCAGCCCGTGATGAATGTGGATCGCTTGAACCTGGCCAGGCCAGATGGCGGCGCTGGCATGCAGCAGGGCGGTGGAATCGGCGCCGCCGCTGTATGCAACCGCCAGGGGCAACGCGAGTGTCAGCCCCTGCAGTGGTGCAAAGGCGGGATTGGTGGAAGCGCTAGCGCGCGTCGGCCTTGGTGTCGGTGTAGCGGCCATAGCTTTGCAGCCGCTCGTAGCGCCGCTCCAGCAGCTCGCGCACCTTCAGGTCGCTCAGCTGGCGCCACGCGTCGTTCAGCGCGCGCTTGAGGAAGGCGGCCATCTGCCGGTGGTCGCGATGAGCGCCGCCGACCGGCTCGTTCACGATCTTGTCGATCAGGCCCAGCGCCTTGAGCCGGTGCGCGGTGATGCCCATCGCGTCGGCCGCGTCTTGCGCTTTGTCGGAGGTCTTCCAGAGAATGGAGGCGCAGCCTTCGGGGCTGATCACCGAGTAGATGGAGAACTGCAGCATGAGCACCTGGTCGCCCACCGAAATTGCCAGCGCGCCACCGGAGCCGCCCTCGCCGATGATCGTGGTGATGATGGGCACCTCCAGCTGGCACATCTCGAAGATGTTACGCCCTATCGCCTCGGACTGGCCGCGCTCTTCGGCGTCGATGCCAGGGTACGCGCCCGGTGTATCGACGAAGGTGAACACCGGCAGCTTGAACTTCTCGGCCGTCTTCATCAGGCGCAGCGCCTTGCGGTAACCCTCGGGGCGGCTCATGCCGAAGTTGCGCAGCGCCCGCTCCTTGGTGTCGCGGCCCTTCTGTTGGCCCAGCACCATGCATGCATTGCCGTTGAAGCGCGCCAGCCCGCCGACGATCGACAGGTCATCGGCGAAATGGCGGTCGCCGTGCAACTCGACAAAGTCGGTGAAGATCTCGTTGACGTAGTCCAGCGTGTATGGCCGCTCCGGATGGCGCGCAATCTTGGTGATCTGCCACGGCGTGAGGTCGCTGTAGATGTCCTTGGTGAGCTGCTGGCTCTTTTTGCTGAGCTGGTCGATCTCTTCGGAGATGTCGACGGCCGACTCGGTCTGCACATAACGCAGCTCTTCGATCTTGCCTTCGAGCTCCGCGATCGGCTGCTCGAAATCGAGGAAGGTCTTCTTTGCCAAGGTGGGCTCCTTGCCTGTTATTCAGTCGCCGCCGGGCCGCCCCAAGGCGACTGAGGCCCCCTCGGGGGGCAGCGCAGTACACGAAGTGACAAGCGTGGGGGCCATTCAGTATTCGACCGGAAGCGGATCCAATGAGCGCCAAATATACCAAGTTGCCACGCTGCAATAGGGATCCCATGCGGCGCCCACTTCGCGGGCGTCGCTGCGGCTGACCGGATCCCCTGAGAAATAGTTCTTGCTGATGCCGTTGAGCAGCCCCACGTCGTCCAGCGGCAGCACGTTCGGGCGCATCATGTGGAAGATCAGAAACATCTCGGCCGTCCAGCGGCCGATGCCGCGGATGCCGATCAGCTCGGCGATGATCTCTTCGTCGGGCATCTGCTGCCACGCCTCGGCATGGATCGCGCCGGAATCGAAGTGCAGCGCCAAGTCCACCAGATATTCGATCTTGCGCGCCGACAAGCCGGCCGCCTGCATGTCGTCCACCTTCAACTTGAGCACGTTGGCAGCGGTCATCTTGCGCGGCAGATCGGCGAACCGGTTCCAAACCGTCTGCGCCGCCTTTACCGAGATCTGCTGGCCGACGATGCTGCGGGCGAGTGTAGTGAATGCATCGCCGCGCGACTGCAGGCAGGCATCGCCAAACTGCGGAATCAGCCGCTTGAGCACGCGATCTTTCCTGGACAAGTGGCGGCAGGCTTCGTCCCAGTAATCGGGCGTGTACAGCATGATCCCGGAAGAAGGTGAGCTCAAGATGCCGCCTCCCAGGTGGTGCCGGTCGGCGAATCCTTCAGGACCACGCCCTGGGCCAGCAACTCGCCGCGAATGCGGTCGGCCTCGGCGAAGTTGCGGGCCTTCTTGGCGGAAGCACGCTGTTCGATCATGCTCGCGATGGTGGTTTCGTCCATCTGGCTGCCAGCTTGCAGGAACGCCTGGGGGTCGCCCTGCAAGATGCCCAGGCAGCCGCCCAATGCCTTGAGCAATCCTGCCATCTGCGGCGACTTGCCTCGATTGACCTCGGCCGCCAGATCGAACAGCACGGCCACGGCCTCGGGCGTGGCAAAGTCATTGTCCATCGCGGCCTTGAAGCGCGCCGCGTACGGTTCGGCCCAATCGATCTCCACCGGCGCGGGCGTCACCAGGTCGAGCGCCGTGTAGAGCCGCTTGAGCGCGCCGCGCGCGTCATCCAGATGCACGTCGCTGTAGTTCAAGGCACTGCGATAATGCGCGCGAACCAGGAAAAAGCGCAAGGTCTGTGCATCGAACTTCTTCAGCACCTCGCGGATGGTGAAGAAGTTGCCCAGCGACTTGGACATCTTCTCGTTGTCGGTGTTGACGAAGCCGTTGTGCATCCAGTAGCGCGCCAGCGGCTGGCCGTTGGCGCCTTCGCTTTGGGCGATCTCGTTCTCATGGTGCGGGAACTGCAGGTCGGCGCCGCCGCCGTGGATATCGAAAGTCTTGCCCAGCAGCTCGCAGGCCATGGCCGAGCATTCGATATGCCAGCCCGGTCGGCCTTTGCCGTAAGCGCTGTCCCATTGCGCGTCGGCGGGCTCGGTGGGCTTGGCCGACTTCCACAGCACGAAGTCGAGTGGATCTTCCTTGCCTTCGAGCACCGCCACGCGTTCACCGGCATGCAGTTCATCGAGCGACTTGCCGGAGAGCTTGCCGTAGCCCGGAAAGCGCCGCACGGCGTAGTTCACATCGCCGCCCTCGGCCCGGTACGCCAGGCCCTTGTCTTCCAGCTGCTTGACGATGTCCAGCATCTGCGGCACATAGTCGGTGGCGCGCGGGTCGTGAGTGGGACGCTCGATGCCCAGAGCGTCGAAATCGCGGTACATCTCGGCGATCATGCGATCGGTGAGCGACCGCACGGTTTCGCCGTTCTCCACGGCGCGACGGATGATCTTGTCGTCGATGTCGGTGATGTTGCGCACGAAGATCAGCCGGTAACCGCTGGCCCTGATCCAACGCGCGATGACGTCAAAGGCGATGTTCGAGCGCGCATGCCCCACATGACAAAGGTCGTACACCGTGATGCCGCAGAGATACATGCGCACCTGCCCCGCGTGGAGCGGCACGAAATCCTCCAATCCACGCGAGAGCGTGTTGTAGATTCGCAGGCTCATGGGTGATTGGCGGACAGCGGTTGCTGGCGTGTCATCGTGCGGCGCGATTCTGATCGTCTCTATTTTTTGGTGCTTGCGTGGAGCTGCGCGCGCAAGGCCGGCGGCTACAATTCAGATCAGTATATAGCGCCTGTCCAGGTGCCCGACGTCCAAATTTATCGATGATCACATGACCCACGCCGGCACCGCATTGCCCCGCGTTTGCGGCTTGCTGGCCCTTGCGGCGGCCCTGTGCTGGCCTGTGGGCGCCTGGGCCGACGAATATGCCGACGTCAACCAGTTGATGAAGTCCGGCAAGCTGCCCGAGGCGCTGGCCAAGGCCGATCAATATCTGGCGGCCAAGCCGCGCGACCCGCAGATGCGCTTCCTCAAAGGCGTCGCCCAGTCCGAAGCGGGCCGCACGGCAGACGCCATCGACACCTTCAGCAAGCTCACCGAAGAATACCCGGAGCTGCCCGAGCCCTACAACAACCTTGCCGTGCTCTATGCGGGGCGCAGCGAATTCGACAAGGCACGCAACTCGCTCGAAGCGGCGGTGCGCGCCAACCCCAGCTATGCGATTGCCCACGAGAATCTGGGCGACGTCTATGCCAAGCTGGCTGCCGTGTCTTACGGCAAGGCTCAGCAGCTGGACCCGAAGAACTCGAGTGTGCAGCCCAAGCTGACGCTCGTGCGCCAGCTATTTGCGCCACCTGCCGCCAAGGCCAAATAGCTGAACAATGCCCGCGGTGCCGCGCGCCGGTACCATGTCGGGTCTTGTACCGAGGAGTGATCCGCTGATGATTGTCATGACCCGCCGCCTTGCGGCCTTAACCTTGTCCCTGGGGCTGGCCTTTGGAACGAGTGCCGCTGCCGCCAATGAAGCGCCCAAAGTCAAGTTCACCACGAGCGCGGGCGACTTCGTGGTGGAGGTGTACCCGGACAAGGCGCCCAAGACGGTCGAGAACTTTCTTCAGTACGTGAAGGACAAGCATTACGACGGGACGGTGTTCCATCGTGTCATCGACAACTTCATGGTGCAGGGGGGCGGCTTCGACACCAAATATGTGCAGAAGCCCACTCGCGCGCCGATTGCGCACGAGGGGCGCGAGGCGCTCGCCAAAGGCGGCGCCAGGAATGTCGTGGGCACGCTGGCCATGGCGCGCACCAGCGATCCCAATTCGGCCAGCTCGCAATTTTTCATTAACGTCAAGGACAACGCCTTTCTCGACCCGGTCGTGATCCCGCCCGGCGATCCGGTGCCGCGATTCGAACACCAGGGGCGGGTGTACGAGAACGTCGCACGGGCGCAGCTATTGAACGCGACTCAGCTTTACGGCTACGCCGTGTTTGGCAAGGTCGTGAGCGGCATGGACGTGGTCAACAAGATCAAGGTCATGCCCACCGGCCCGGGCGGCTCGTTCCCGAGCGACGTGCCGAAGACGCCCGTGGTGATCACCTCCGCAACGATTCTTAAATGAATTGATTAAGAAAACTGACTAGGAAATTTCAAATGACCAATCCCCAAGTCGAACTGCACGTCGCGAATTACGGCGTCATCACCCTCGAACTGGATCAGGACAAGGCGCCCAAGTCGGTGGCCAACTTCCTCTCGTACGTCAAGAAGGGGCACTATGACAACACCGTGTTTCATCGGGTGATCCCGGGCTTCATGGTTCAGGGCGGCGGGTTCGAGCCCGGCATGAAGCAGAAGCCGACTGACGCGATGGTGGACAACGAAGCCACCAACGGACTGAAGAACAAGAACTACACGGTCGCCATGGCCCGCACGCAGGCGCCCCACTCGGCCAGCGCACAGTTCTTCATCAATGTGGCCGACAACGAGTTCCTGAACCACACCGCGCAGACATCCCAGGGCTGGGGCTATGCCGTGTTCGGCAAGGTGGTCGGCGGCACCGACGTGGTCGATCGCATCAAGGCCGTCAAGACCGGCCGCAAGGGCTCTCACGACGACGTGCCCAACGACGACGTGGTGCTCGAAAAGGCCGTCGCGCTCTAAGTTGACGCCGCCTGCCCTGCCCCGCTTCGAGGAGTTGCAGGCTCCGGCGTCCTGGCGCACGATCGATTTCATCTCCGACTTGCATCTGCACACGGGCGAACTGGAGACTTTCGAAGTCTGGCGCCGCTACATGCGCGAAACCCCGGCCGATGCCGTGTTCATCCTCGGCGACTTGTTCGAAGTGTGGGTGGGCGACGACATGGCCCAGGAGCCGGGCTTCGCCGCTGAATGCGCGGCGGTGCTGCAGACCGCGGCCAAGCGGTCGGCGATCTTTTTCATGCACGGCAACCGCGACTTTCTGGTCGGCGACGGGTTTTTGAGTTCGTGCCGCACCACACTGTTGGCCGACCCCACCGTGCTCGGCTTCGCCGGTCAGCGTTGGCTGCTCACGCACGGCGATGCGCTTTGCCTGGCCGACACCGACTACATGCGCTTTCGCGAGCAGGTACGCGCGCCCGGCTGGCAGCGCGAGTTCCTGGCGCGGCCGCTGGCCGAGCGCCAGCAAATCGGCCGCGATCTGCGCATGCAGAGCGAGGCACGCAAGCGCTCAGCCGCCATCTATGCGGACGTGGACAGCGATGCCGCCAATACGTGGTTGCAAGCAGCGGATGCGCGAGTGCTGATTCACGGGCACACGCACCGGCCCGCCGATCACGCGCTCGGTCCAGCATATCGCCGCACGGTGCTGAGCGACTGGGATTCGCGTGCGCAGCCAGCGCGGCAGGAGGTTCTGCGCCTGACGGTCGACGGACTCGAGCGTATCCCGTTCCATTGATGTACGACTGATGTTCGACTGGCTTCGCAAGCGCCGGACCGAACGGCCGATCCCCGACGCGCTCTGGGCGGAGATGCTGGCGCGATATGGATTCCTCACTGATTTGCCCGAATCCGACCTGCAAAAACTGCGCGAGCTGGCCGCGCGGTTCCTGGACACCAAGGAGTTCCACGGCGCCAACGGTTTCGTCATCACCGATGCCGTTGCGGTGGCCATCGCCGCGCAGGCCGTGTTGCCGGTGCTGAACCTGGGACTCGGCTGGTACGACGATTTCGTCGGCATCGTGGTGCATCCCGATGAAGTGCTCGCGCGGCGCACAGTCACCGACGAGGACGGCGTGGTGCATCAGTATGCAGAGGTGCTCGCCGGCGAAGCCATGGATCTCGGCCCGGTGATGCTGAACTGGAGTGATGTCGACAGCGCCGGCGCGAGCGCCGAGCAAGGCTACAACGTCGTGATCCATGAGTTCATTCACAAGATCGACATGCGCGATGGCGCGCCGGACGGCTGCCCGCCGCTCCCAACCCGCGCCTCGCGTGAGGCCTGGCTTGCAGACATGAAGACTGCCTACGATGCCTTCCGCGAAAAGGTGATCATCGCCGAGCGCTTCGGTGGCGAATCACCGTGGCTCGATGCTTACGGCGCCGAGTCCATCGACGAATTTTTCGCCGTGGCGTGCGAGGCTTATTTCGTGAATCGCCGCCGCTTCGAAGTGGAGTTCCCGAAGTTAGCGCCGTTGTTCGATGGGTTTTTCAGGCGCTCCTGAACTACTCCCTCCCCCAGAGGGGGAGGGAGCAAGAAAACCTACCGCCGCAGCAAATTCTTCAACGTCGTCTGCAACCGCCGTGCAGCACCCGCCTCATACGTCGAACTCAGCACAGCGGCGGCGTCCTCGCCCCAGGTCTGCGCGGGCCCGGGATCATTGCGCTTGGTTAGCAGCTTCAGCTGCAATGCCCGCCGGGCAGTGATCTGATCGGCCGGCGTTGGTGTCTCGGCGGCGATTTCCAGCCGCAGAAGCGCCTCTGAAGCATCACCAGCAGGACCGCCACTCAATGCTTTGGCCCAGGCCCCGCGAACAGCGGGCGTGACGGCCTTACCCAGCTCTTGCTGGGTGGGCACCTGGTCGGCGGCCCTGTGTTCCCACGCCGTCATCAACTGCGTCAATGCCTCGCCGTGCGCCTGCGCGGCAAGCTTCTTCAGCGTCATCTGCGCATGTTCCAACGCTTCGCGCTGCGCGCGGAACGCCACATCGCCCAGGCGTGGACCGCGGTCCTCGTCCGGCGCCGGCCGGTCACCGAACCGTCCGCCGCCAAAGCGGCTGTCGCCACGCGGCGCATCGCGCGGGCCATCGCGCCGCTCACCGAACTTGCCGCCCGGCCCGCCTTTGCGATCGCCAAACTTGCCGCCGCGGCCCGGCGCCATCGGCTCGGCCTTCTTCATGCCGGGGCGGTCGTCGCCACGCATGGCGACGACTGGCTTCGGCGGCGGTTTGGCCGGCGCAACCGGCGCGGCTACAGGTTGCGCTGCAGCTTCTGCATCGCCTGCGGCAGTCTCGCCGCCACTTGCGTCAGCGCCCGCGGTCTGCGGGGGTTCGACTGCGACGCCGTCTGCGGGCGCATCGGCGTGCGGTGCTTCCACATGAGGCGCAGTGATCGCCGGCCCGGCGGCGGCCATCGCGGCAACAGCCTGCGCCTGACCCCGCAACGCAGCTTCTAGCCCCGACATCGCCGACTTGATCTTGTGCGCGTCCCCAGAAGCATTCGCCGCTTCCAGCGCCTTCGATGCCTCCAGCACGCTGCGATCGCGCTCACTCAGTGCCGCCGCAGCCTGCTCGCGCTCCACCGTCTTGCGGTTGAAGGCTTCGTCGATCGGCTTGCGGAAGGCGTCCCACAGCTTCTGCTCGTGCTTGCGGTCGAGCGGGATCGACTGCGCTTCGGCCTGCCAACGCTGCTGCAGCGCCTTCACCGCGTCGACACGCAACAGCGGCGCGGCGCCGAGCGTCCTGGCCTCGTCGATCATCGCGTGGCGGTGCTCCAGGCTCTGCTTCTGCATGGCTTCGAGCGGGGCGGCCGCGCCCTGGATGGCTTCCTTCCAGAGCGGCTGCAGTTCGGCGAACGCCTTCTCACCCAGGTGGCCGGCATCACGCCAGCGGCCTTCGAACTGGTGCAGGATCCGGCTGAACCCCTTCCAGTCGCCGTCCTTCGCGGTGGCGTTCCCGGCAGCCCAGGCCTTGACCTCTTCGACCAGGGCCAGGCGGTGCGCCCGGTGCTCCGCGGCCTCGGCCTTGATCCTGTCCAGCCAGGCTTCGACCACCTTGTGGGCTTCGTTGCAGGCATCGTCAAAGCGCTTCCACAATGCGTGATTGGGCACGCCGCCCTGGTCGGTCTGCTTCCACTGCTCGCGCAGGGCGCGCAGGTTCTCCTGCATCTTGCGGCCGCCAAAGCGCGGCTTACGCGTTCCACTCTCCGGACGCTTCGGTTTCGACGGCTGCGGCTCCTGGCCATCGACCTGCGCCGCGGGCTCAACCGGTGCAACGTGCTGAACTGGCGCCGCATGCTCGAACAGCCCTTCGGCCTTGGCCACCAGCTCCTGCCGCAGCTGGTCGGCGCGCCAGCGTTGCCAGCCTTCCAG
Organism: Ramlibacter sp.; assembly: GCA_046599015.1. Classification (GTDB taxonomy): domain Bacteria; phylum Pseudomonadota; class Gammaproteobacteria; order Burkholderiales; family Burkholderiaceae_C; genus Ramlibacter. Next base: position 16,744 of record JBKJHN010000177.1, on the reverse strand, counting down.
TTCGCCGGCGGCGGCCAGCGCGGCATGGGCCTGGTTCTCCAGCTTGTCGTCGATCAGCTTGCCGTGTTCCTTGAGCGCGTTGCGCAGGGCAGCGGCCGCGCCGGCACTGGCCTTGCCATGACCTTGCGCGATCTCCTGCTCCAGTTTGCCGAGCACTTCGCGGACGGCCTGAATGGCCTGGGCCCGCACTTCGGGATCGATCTTCGGTTTGCCGGCCTTCGGCGCAGCCTCTACAGCAACGCCGCGAGCGGCGCGGAGTTCATCGGCCCATACCGGCACCGGCGGCAACGGCGCCGATGGATCCTGAGCCGCCGCCACGGCCTGGCCCACTGCGCTCTGAAACGAATCGGACACCACCTGCAACTGGGTGCGCGAAGCCTCCAACAAGGCCGGAAACCTGGTGTCCACACTGGGCCAGTTGGGGTCGGACAGCAGGGCCTGCGCCTGCGCTTGCCAGTCCGGCACGTCGACCGCCAGCGCCTCGGCGGCACTCTGGGCGTCGCGCCAAGATTTGGTGGAAAGCACTTCGATGCGCTGGGCCAGCAGCACGGCGGCTTCGCGCTGAACCTGCACCCGGTGCTGCAAGTCCTCGATGCCTTTGACGCGATCGGCCAACTGGGTCTTGAGCGAAGCCAGCGGCTCGCGGCTGAGCGGTGCGCCCGCCTTGGCCGCATCGCGCTGCCACGCCATCGCATCCGCGATGTTGAGCTTGCCCACTTCCAGTAGAGCCTTGGCCTTTTCGGCCCACTCCGCCGCGATCACCTCCTGGCCGCGGGTGCGCTTGATCTCGTCGAGCTTTTCGCGCAGCGGCTTGGCTGCGCCCTTGTCGCGCCCGCTCAGTTCGCGAAAGACCTCCTGCATTTGCTCGACGCTGGGGCTGGCGGCCAGCCATTCGCGAACACGCGCGGCGCGCTCGCCGGATGTCGGCGCGGAGAACGCGCCTCCCGTCAAGGTGTCAAGAGAGTGCGTGTCGTTGGGTTTGAGAGTGGCTTGAGTCACTGCGATCTCTGGGGGCTAAGGTTGAAAGCCCTCACGAAGAGGGCAAACCGCTATTCTCGCCGCGAAACGCGGACCACCACGCACAACGCGATACAGCGACGGCACCAAAGAGAAAGCCCGGACAGACAGCAAAACCGCCTGCCGGGCTTGACGGCTGACTAAAAGTCCTGCGCCGCCTGGGTTCGCGACCAGGGAGTTGTTATGTCCCTGCCGCGCCGGAAGCAATGGATTGCTTCCAAAGGGCGCCGGGGCTACCACCGAAGTGGCCCTACCGGCTGTTTGTCCGATTAGCTCGAACCTACTGAAGGTAGTCCACCGCAGGCCTGAATTCAAGTCCGAGTTTCAATGAGTTCCAGCTTGGCGATTGCAGATTTTGGCTTGACAAAGCCCCGCTTGCTGACAATCGAAGGACCTCATGCACTCGATTCGTGAAGGTAGGATGGGTTGGAATAAAAGTTTGATTCTATATTCTTGACCTCGTATGAAGTCGGCCTCTAGAATCGACCGTCCCCAAATACTAGGGACAACCCGTATTCGCTGCCGACCCCGGCTAAGTCGAATCGCTGCGTCGAGTCCTCTGAATGGCTCCCGGCAATTCCGATGGCGTACCAATCCAAACGAGAGCCTTGCGGTGATGTTGCCCAGGTAGCATGCGTTCGCAGGCCCACGCGTAGAAAGGAAGTGCTATGACAGCGCTAGGAAAATTGACTCAGGGCGTGCGAGTGTTCGCATCCGATGTCGCCCAGGGCTTTTTTGAAATCACGCACAACGGCTTTGCCCTCGTCGGCCTGGCCACGGTGTTCAGTGCGATGACCCTCACGGCCCGGCCTGACCTGCGTCAGACCGGCGAGAGCAAGCTGATGGGCTGGCTGCAGGCCCGGCACGAGGCCACCGTTGGCATGCCCGTGGAGCGTGACGCGATCGAACGTGCCACGGCGGCCAACCCGCAGGACCTGCCCAAGCAGCAGGCGGCAGTGGCATATTGGCTAAGCAAGAAGTACCGCGTGGCCCCGGAGCCCGTGAGCGCGCTGGTCGCCGAGGCTTATGAGATTGGCCATCAGAGCAAGCTCGATCCGACGCTGATCCTGGCCATCATGGCCATCGAATCCGGCTTCAATCCCTTTGCACAGAGCCCTGTCGGCGCCCAGGGCTTGATGCAGGTCATGACGGGCGTCCATACCGACAAGTATCAGAACTTCGGGGGCAACCTGGCCGCTTTTGATCCCCTAACCAACCTGCGCGTAGGCGTCAAGGTTTTGCAGGAGTGCATCCAGCGCGCCGGGTCGCTCAATGCAGGGCTGAAGTTCTACGTGGGCGCGGGCAACATGGAGAGCGATGGCGGGTACGCCGACAAGGTTTTGGCGGAGCACGGCCGCCTGAAGCAGGTCGCTGCCGGGCGCTCTGTTCCCCTCGCCCCACCCGTGGTGCGGACTGTGACACCCATCGAGTCACGCCCGACGGCCGACGAGAAGGTCGCCAGGCTTTCCCTCTTCTGAGCTCGGCACCGTCGCTCAGTTACACTGGCGGCGCACGCCACTGGCGATCGGCGCGGCCCGGTAGGCGGCTGGCGCCGGCGTGGCCCCCACCCCACGAAGCGCGCCGCCGGCCAGCCGATGTTCAGCCGCTCGCCTGGGCAGCCCTTGTTTCACGCCAGACAACAGGGAACCACCCTCTTTTTTCTTTACGACGACGCGCCGTGTACCACCGCAACATCCTGATTGAACAAACCGATCCCGTGCTTTGGGCCGCGATCGAAGCCGAAAACAAGCGCCAGGAACAGCACATCGAGCTGATCGCCAGCGAGAACTACGCCTCCCCGGCGGTGATGGCCGCCCAGGGTACTCAGCTCACCAACAAATACGCCGAGGGCTATCCCGGCAAACGCTACTACGGCGGATGTGAAAACGTCGATGTTGCGGAGCAGCTGGCGCTTGACCGTATCAAGAAGATCTTCGGCGCGCAGGCCGCCAATGTGCAGCCCCACTCAGGAGCGCAGGCCAACGAAGCCGTTTTCCTGGCGTTCCTGGATCCCGGCGACACCATCATGGGCATGAGCCTGGCTGAAGGCGGGCACCTGACACATGGCATGGCGCTGAACATGAGCGGCAAGTGGTTCAACGTGGTTTCCTACGGTCTGGACGAAAAGGAAGAGATCGACTACGACGCCATGGAACGCAAGGCTCACGAGTCACGTCCCAAACTGATCATCGCGGGCGCTTCGGCTTACGCGTTGCGGATCGACTTCGAGCGCTTCGCCAAGGTCGCTAAGGATGTCGGCGCGATCTTCATGGTCGACATGGCGCACTATGCCGGCCTGATCGCCGGGGGTGTCTACCCCAACCCGGTGCCGCATGCGGACGTGGTCACTTCAACCACCCACAAGAGCATGCGCGGCCCGCGCGGCGGCTTCATCCTGATGAAGGCCGCGCACGAGCGGGCAATCAACAGTGCGATCTTCCCTGGCCTGCAGGGCGGCCCGCTGATGCACGTGATCGCCGCCAAGGCCGTGGCTTTTCAGGAAGCGATGGCGCCCGAGTTCAAGGTCTACCAGCAGCAGGTGGTCAAGAATGCACGCGTCGTGGCTGAAACGCTGGCCAGCCGCGGGCTTCGCATCGTGAGCGGGCGCACGGAAAGCCATGTGATGCTGGTCGATCTGCGATCCAAGGGGATCACCGGCAAGGATGCCGAGGCTATCCTGGGCAGCGCTCACATGACGATCAACAAGAACGCCATCCCCAACGACCCGCAGAAGCCGATGGTGACCAGTGGGCTGCGCATCGGCACACCCGCCTTGACCACCCGCGGCTTCAAGGAAGAGGAAGCGCGCCTCACGGCCAACCTGGTGGCCGACGTGCTTGACAACCCCCACGACGAGAGCAACATCGCGGCCGTGCGCGAACAGGTCCAGGCTCTAACCCGTCGGTTCCCGGTCTACGGTTAAGCATGCCAGCCCCCACGCTCCTCACTACCCGCTTGAAATGAAGTGCCCCTTCTGCAGCAATGGTGAGACCCAGGTGGTCGAGACGCGTGTGGCGGAAGACGGCGACTTCGTGCGCCGGCGCCGGCAGTGCCTGGCGTGCGAGAAGCGCTTCACCACTTACGAACGGCCGGACGTGAGCTTCCCGTCGGTCGTCAAGAAGGACGGACGGCGCATCTATTACGAGCGAGCCAAGCTGCTCGGGTCTATGAACCTGGCGCTGCGCAAGCGCCCGGTGAGCACGGAGCAGATCGACGGCGCGGTGGAGCGCATCGAGGAAAAGCTGCTGAACATGGGCGTGCGCGAGATTCCGTCCGCGCGCATCGGAGAGCTGGTGATGCGCGAGTTGAAGAAGCTGGACAAGGTGGCTTACGTTCGATTTGCCAGCGTCTACCGCAGCTTCGAGGACATCGACGAATTCAAGACGCTGGTGGACGAAGTGCGGCGGTAGGAGGCAAGAGTCAGTCAGCCACAGCTCGAAATGGCCGCCCGCTGAACTCTCGGCCGACCGACTGCGTTCAGAATGATCTGCCGGGCCTCGCTGGGTTGGGCGGAGTAGCGGCAGACAGTGAGCGTGCCCGCCTGGAAAGCTCCCCCTATGAGCCGGGTGCCGCCCGTCGGGGTAAACGACACATACCGGGCCACATTCACGTTACCCGTCAACCGCAAGCTGGACGAGAGCGGCAATTCGCGCAGTATCACCAGTTCCGAACTCTCGCGCGCGCCATTGTTGTTGGCGTCGTGGAACACGATCCAGCCCTGCTCCCACCCGCCCGTGGCAGCACAGGACACGCCGTCGGCCGTCTTGCACAGCGCAACCCGGCTGTTTCGCTTGATCGCTTCGCTGCGCGCGAGATGCAGGCCGGAGAGAAATCCATTGGTCGCCGAACTGAGCTTGACTGAATCGATCGCCCCGGAGAAGGACGGAGCAGCAAGGGCCACGAGGATGGCGGATACGACCAGTACCACCAGCATCTCTGGAAGAGTGAAACCTTGAAGGTGCCGGAGCGGCGGATTTGCCTTCCAGCCTTTGCTGCGGTTCGGGACACGCACGGTGCTCATGGCACCAAATATAAATCAAATTAACTCATCTAGCAAAATAAAATAGATCTTTTGTATGGCTTATATTCATCTTCAGCTACAGACGCCGTTGCGTGTGGTTGTGACCGAAGGCCTTCCTGAGAAGCTCACCCCAATCGTTCGCTCCTGGCTGCCGGCCGATGGTGCCGCCCGGCACAAGGTAAGCGCTGCGCTTGTTGCTCCGCCGCCGACCGGCTTAAACGTCAGGGCGTAGTTGTCCGCACTTAAGCGGTAATCCGCTGGCAAGGCCTGCTGCACGGAAATGACCAGGTTATCGGTGCCGTCCGTCGCGCAGATGCCGGGCTCCGCTGGCTTGTATTTGCACATGACGATCCAGCCTTGCTGCCATGTACCGCTGGTGGCGCACGTCTGTCCATCGGCGGAACGGCACAAGACGACCGGAGTGTTGCGCTTGATGGCCTCGCTACGCGCCAGCTGGGCGCTGGCCACGAAATTGTTGGAATACCCCGCCAGCTTGTTGCTCAGGATCGCTTCATTGAACGACGGCGCGGCTATCAGCGCGAGGATGGCAATAACCGTGACCGTCACCATCAACTCAATTAATGTGAAGCCGCGGGCCGTCCTCACGAACAACCCCGCGTGGATTGCCTGCCGCACTGGCACTTGGCGCTTCATTTTTTATCGAGGTACCAGTAGAGGCGACCCTTCGGAGTAACCGACGAAGACGACGCGGTCGGCTCCTTGGCCTCGAGTGGCGAGTCACCTGAACACCCGATACAGAACGGAACCGTCTCCCCGGTGTCCAGCGTCACGAGGCCGGCGGTGGCCGACGGTGGTAAGCCATCTCCGGCAACGTCTTCGTACCGCGAGTCGCTATTGATAGGCTTTGCGGAATCATAAGCCACGTTGTAGACCCGTGTCGTGCCGAGATTGCTGCAAGTTCCCGCCACGTTACCGCCGGGGACTGCGGGTTCATGCGTGCTGAACGTCACCACGCTGAAGATGGTGAGGGCTTGCGTCACCACCTGCTCGGTCGAATTGAATTGCAGATACCAGCCGTTCTTGGTTCCCAGTGATGGGGGCGCATCCAGATTTCGCTCAATCCTGATCAGTGAAGCGAGACAGATCACTGCGAATCCGCAATCCGTCGTCCCGGGGTAGGTCGCAGCAGGCACTTCCGGCTTGTCCTTGAACATGAAGAAGTAGTTGACCACGGCGGACGCAGCCGTATAGCCGGTGAGCGGCTTCTCGCGGTCGCCCGAACCCAGCAAGAGGGTGTATTCCCCATTTGCCGTGTTGATCACACTCGGTGCGAACATCATCTTGCGATTTGCGGTGCAGCTGGACGTCGTATCGCAGCCCAGCGACGCGACTTGCGCCATGGTCCATGCCGCCGGCGCGCCTTGCATCTTGATGCGGAAAACGTTTCCGCCCAGGTCGACCACGTACCCGTACTTGGCGTGCCCGTCAGCACCGGAAACGAGCGCCACGTCGGCGATCACGCCATGGTACTTGTTGGTCGAGGTCACTACTGCGGCTGCCGTGTCGAAAGAAGCGACAACCGCCCCCGTGTCACCATCCAGGACGTAAACATAGTGGCCCTTTGAACTGGAGGTGCAGTTATGGTTGGCGCCGGTCGAGCTAAACGCGTCGTAGTCTTCGCAGGTGTCATATCCGCCGCCCATGACCAGCAACGGCGACGTCCCGCTGCTGTGGCTGGCATGCGTGAATGCCTTTAGCGAGCCCCAGGTCTGGCCGACCCCGCTCATGCCGGGAGTACACGTGCCATCGGCCTGGCAGCCAATACGCCATTTGAACGTCGGACTGGTGGGCGTGGTCGCGGTATTGGTCACGTCGAAAGAATAGACGGACCGGCCGCCGCGCCGCATCGCCGCGTACAGCAAGGTCTTGGTGGACGCGCCGACGACGCCGCGGTAGGCGGTGACCGGTCCGTCGATGCCGTAGTCTTTCGGTGTGGCCGTCGTCACCGGCGAGTTAAGATATTTAACGAACGGAGTTTGCGCGCGGAGCCTGGAAAACTTCGACAGGAACTCCGGCGGCGCAAAGGCCCAGGCCTCGCTTCCGGCGGTGACGCTGCCGATAGATGCCGTGCGGTTGCCATTAACGGCCCTGAACCATCCATCGTTGCCGCCGTAAAACACCACCACCTTCTGGTCCGCGTCCGTGCCGAAGTTCACCGCAACCGGGCGCGAGTGCACTACGTCGCCGTGCAATGACAACCGGTTGTCGGTGGATGAGCCGTCAATATCTTCGTCCTGGAAGTTGTCGATCCCCTTGGCCCAGGCGATCAGGCTGTTCTGGTCTGCGGTGCTGGCCGCCCCCAGTGCCGCTTGCGTCGCGCTCGTTGCGTCGAAGGTCACAACGCTGGTACAAGTCGAGTTGTTGCAGGTCAGCGCGTTTCGGGAGGCGTTGGCACGCGCCTTGTACGCCTGCCCGCCCTTGGCAACCACGTTCCCATCCGGATAATTGGACGACTCCGCGCCGGCGATGCCAATGCAGTCGGTTTCCTGTGCGGCATTCCATTCCGTATCCACCGTCGATGGTGTCCAGTAACTTCGCGCGCACTCCGTCACGAACCCGGTCTGGTTATTGACGGCCGGGGCGCCGTCTGCATCCACCAGCTTCAGGCCGTTGGCGAATCTGGCGATGCTGTACTGCTTGAGATTGCCCTTCCAGCGGGGAGAGCCGTCGCCGTCGGGACGGAACATGCCGACGTAGACATGATTCAGAAAAGTGCCCTGCGTGTTGACGCTCACCGGCAAGCTGACTGAGGCGAACACGCTGTTGACCGACTGGATTTCAGAGAGGATCGAGTTGATGGCGTCAGCGATGCCGGCCGTGCTGACGTCGAAATATCGACCGCCACTTTGTGATGCCATGCTCTTGAGCAAGGCGCTCCAGCCCGGGCCCTGGCCGGTCGTGCCCTTGTTCACATCGAGCGTGTACACCACGCCCTTGATCGGGCTCTTCTTCATGAAGCGCGCCCATTCGTCCGCGGGGTTGTCCTGTGAGCCGCTGGGGTTCAATGAGATAGCGGTCGTCCGGCCGCCGGCACTTGCCAGCGCAGCTGTGGCCGTGGTGATGTCCGAGTTATTGTCCTGCGCCGGGCCGTTGCTGATGTAGATGATGTAATTCTTCAGGCAGTCGCCTGAGCCCGGCCTGGTGTATCTCGTGGCTGTCTTGCTATCCAGGGCGTTGCCGCTCATCGCGTCGATGGCATCGTCGAAGTCGTTGCCAACGGTGTTGCCCGTGTAGTCGGACTTGTTCTTGTAGTTGCCCGCGTGGGGAGCCCCTCCGGTGAGGTACTGATATGCCTCCATCATCGCCTTGGCGACCTTGCCGCCGTTCGACTTGTCATTCAGAATGTGAAGACTGTTGATCTGGTTGGCATAAGCCATCTTGTTGGTGCTTGTAATCACTCGAGCCGCGGCACGGACATAGGCGCCGTCGTTGCCCGAGTTGCCGCCGCCGCTTTCGGTGAACATCATCAGTCCCACCCGAAACTTGTTAACAGGCATTCCAGCGAACACGGAGACCAGTGCCGCTTTTTCAGCGACAAATGCGGTGTTCCAGTTGGCGGTGTTGTCCAGGACGATCAGAACATTGGGGATCTCGGCCGTGAGCGGCGGAACACCGACGAAAACTTCGATGTCCTCGGCCACTGCAGGCGTGAGATACGCCACCGACACCAGCAGTGCCGCAATCAATTGGCAGATTTTTTGTCGCATGGGGATTCCAGTCAGGTCAGAAAGTTGGTGTGTTGCAGACCGAGGTTTTCTGCGAGTTGCTGAGCTTGACGCGCACTCCTTGATGAAGCACCACATCAGCGCCGCTGGCCGCGTCCTTGACCTTGGCCTCCAGGTCCCAATCGGTATGCCAATTGTTGGCCGCGCAAAGCGCTTTCAGATCCTCGTCGCATTTGTCCGGGTTTGGCACCTCGATAGCCTTGACGCACCTGGGCGTAGAGACCGCTACGGTGTAATCAGTAGTGCCATCCTTGTTGATGTCGACATTGATTTCCTGGGCTACTGGCGCACTGGTGAACGAAGAACTCACGACGAGTTCGACCGCCTGGTTGGCCGCCGCGATGGACTCTTCGCGCACCTGCATGTTGCCCACTGCCTTCAGGTTGGAAGAAGTGAGGTTGAAGGCATTCAAGACCACCAGCGTGATCAACGTCAGCATGATCAGCGCGATAACCAGAGTGGCGCCGCGCTGACTACGCATCCCGTACGCGAGTTGGCGGGACCGGGTCATGACGTCTCCCGCCGCATCGCCACGTTGGTCAGGCGTATCGCCTGCATGAACAGATGGCGCTTGTAGCGGTCGTTGAACGGCCCCATGTAATCGGCGGGATCCGCACAGCTGCTTGCCAGGCAGTACTTCTTGGAATCCGTGTAGCTGGCCGACACCTTTTCCGCGCGAACGAGCACATACAGCTTGAGCGCGGTGACGTTGACCAGCTGGTCCGAGGTGCACGGGGCGCCTTGCGAGCAGCGGACGTATGCGTCGGGAAGGCCGTTACCGCGATTTGAAGGCGTATTCAATATCGTTGGATTCGGGCCGAAGTAGATGGGCGTGCTTAGTGCAGCCAAGTCGACAGTCACCCCGGTATCACCCTTGTTGTCGAGACCGTATTCGACTCTGAAACCCTCGACACCTTCGACGAGGGCCTGTGCCGGCAGGTATTGAGGAACATTTCCGGCCGCCGCCGTGTTGCTGACCCCGAACCGTGACCGAACGAGAGTGGGGATCCCATCGCCGGGAGTGGCGGCGTAATTGCGCACGTAATAAATTGTGGAAGAGAACCGCCGGATGGGGGCATCCGCGACGCAGTCGCCCGCCTTCAACGTGAACGTGGAGGTGTTCAGGATGTACGCCAGTGCATCCGTTGCGCAGCGGGACGGCTGCATGTAAAGGTGCGGGGACGCCTGGCCCCGGGTGTCTGAGCAGTCATCGGTTCCGGCGCCGACCAGGCACGGTTCGAGATGGCGAATCACCAGGACGTCGGTCCCGGGTTGAGGATTCGCGACCAGGGTGCCGCAGAACGGCGTAGTCGGGCTGGGCACCGGGCTGGGAACATCCGTGCCCTGCACGGCAATCCCCACCACGTTCTTCCTGTAGCCAGCGTCCCAATCCGGGAAACTCAGGCACGGATCCGGGACGGCGGTCGGAACGTCGGCTGGGCCAACAGTTGTCGACGCGGTGAGACTGTCGAATTCCGGCACGTGGCCACCCCAGTAACCGGCGTGCGAAATGTCGGCCGAAAGCAGTTGCAGCGAAAATCTGCCATTTTCGATGATGCGGTTAGTCGTGCTGAGCTCGCTGTTGTTTCGGTTGACGTTCATCAGCATGACCACCAGAGCCAACACAATGAAAAGCCCCAGGGCCAGGGAGATCATCAGCTCCACCAACGTGAAGCCCTGCTGCAGGCGGTATGTCTTTTTCATAGCGTAGCGATCCGGACCAGAGTCGTTACCGCGCGGCGGCAGAGATCGTTGACGCAACTCGAACCGCCGGTTCCGTTGAACAGGTTGGCGCCGCAGTTGACCGACGCAGGAGGGGCGGAAATGGGTATCAGCCCCTGCCAGACGACTGTAACCAGGTAGTCGCCGCTGGCCGACTGCACGCAGCCGCGGCCCCCGACCATCGCGCCGACCTTGCTTGTACCCGAGATCTCGGCGGCGCCCTGCAAGGACTCGCACCACTGCTTCAAATCCTTTTGCACCATGGTGGTGTCTGCAGTGGGACACGCCATGCCGCTGCCCAGAGCGGCCGTGCCCGTCACATATGAACTGGCGTTGTTTCGGTTGGCGGCAATCCGGTTGGACATGTCGTTGAGCAGCAGGAGCGCCTGGCTGCGCTGGTACGACTCCATTTCGGAGGTCTGCATTCGAACCTGCAATCCTGCCATCCCCAGAAGCCCGAAAGCGATGATCACCATCGCCACCAGCACCTCGATCATCGAGGCGCCCCGCTGTGCAAAACGTGCAGCTACCATTTCGAAGACGGGTCGCAGCCGCCCCCGCACCCTTTGACCCCCTCGCTGTTGAACGTCAGCGGACCGTCGGTGGCTTGTGCCCCAAGAGGCGTGAACGTGATGGTGAAAGCGGGGACGGTGCTGGTTGCTACGGTCACTGTGGGTGTGGCGTACTTCCCGGACAGTTCATTCGGCAACTGATAGCTAACGGATGCGAGATCGGAGACATAGGTGCGGTTGGAAAGCAGGTATTGCTGCTGCCTGTTCGCCAAGTCCAGCATCTGGGCCTGGGCCGCTCGCCTCGTGGCCTTCTTCGTGTAACTCGTATACGAAGGGTAGGCAACCGCCGCCAGGATTCCCACGATCGCCACAGTGATCATCAACTCGATGAGCGTGAACCCTCGCTGTCTGACCTTTGGCATGCCTTTTCCTTCGCTTGTGCCCCTGACTCAAGCTGGACCTTAAACCAGGCACGCGGCTGAGCGGTGCGTTCCCCGACAACCGGTCGCCTGCGCCCGGCGAATGGCTTGTTCGCGCGCCACACATGGGTGATGGCGGAGAATAGAGGACCATGGAACCCCTTGATCCTTTCATGCAGCGGGCGCTGGCGCTGGCCGGGCAGGCCATCGGCCTGTCGGAGCCCAATCCCCGCGTCGGCTGCGTGATCGTCGCCCCCGACGGCGCGCAGGTGCTGGGTGAAGGGCACACCCAGGCGGCCGGCCAGGCGCACGCGGAGATCATGGCGCTGCGCGACGCCGCCTCGAAAGGCCGGTCTGTCGCGGGCGCCACGGCCTACGTCTCGCTCGAGCCTTGCTCGCATCAGGGCCGAACCGGCCCCTGCTGCGATGCGATAGCCGCGGCGGGCATCGCGAAAGTGGTCGCCGCCCTGCCCGACCCCAATCCGCTGGTGGCCGGCCAGGGATTTGCCCGGCTGCGAGCCGCGGGTATCGAGGTGGTAACCGGGCCAGGCGCGGCCGAGTCGCTCGAACTGAATATCGGATTCTTCAGCCGGATGGTGCGAGGCACGCCCTGGGTGCGAATGAAGATCGCGGCATCGCTCGATGGCAAGACTGCGCTGGACAACGGCGCCAGCCAGTGGATCACCTCGCCCGAAGCCCGCGTCGACGGCCACGTCTGGCGCGCCCGTGCGGGCGCGGTGCTGACCGGCATCGGCACCCTGCTCGAAGACAACCCCAGGCTCGATGTCCGGCATGTGCCGGCGGCCCGCCAGCCCGATGCGGTCGTGGTCGATAGCCGGATGGAAACGCCACAGGATGCCGCCATCTTCATTCCAGGGCGCCGTCTTTACATCTACACGGCAGTGCAGGATGCCCAGCGGCAGGCCGGACTCGAGCAATGCGGCGCCACGGTCCTCGGCCTCCCCGGGCCGGCAGGCAAGGTCGACCTGGCCGCCATGCTGCGCGATCTGGCCGCTCGCGAGATCAATGAACTGCATGTGGAAGCCGGCCACAGACTCAATGGATCATTGATCCGCGAAGATCTGGTGGACGAATGGCTTATTTACCTTGCGCCCAAACTGGTCGGGCAGGGGCGGGACATGGCGCATTTCGGACCCCTGGCCGATCTGGCGGGGGTGGTGGCGATCGAGTTCGTATCCACGGCCATGGTGGGACCGGACTTGCGGCTGGTCGCCCGCATCCCCGGCCGGGACGCTTCTGTCCCGAGATGAGAAAATAGCGAATGTTCACGGGAATCATCACCGGCGTGGGGCGCATCGTTGCCGCGCGCGACCTCGGAAGCTCTTCGCATCACGGCAAGCGCCTGGAAATCGAGCCGCCTGCGGGCTACCTCGACGATGTCGGCCTGGGCGACAGCATTGCGCTCAACGGCGCCTGCATGACAGTGACGGGGCTCGATCCGGCCACGAATTGTTTTCGTATCGACATCTCGGCCGAGTCTCTTGCCAGGACAGCCGGCCTTGCCGAACCCGGCCCCATCAATCTGGAGAAGGCGCTGCGGGCCCACGACCGCCTGGGCGGCCACATCGTTGCCGGGCATGTGGACGGGGTCGGCGCCGTGACCGGCTTCGCCAACATCGGCGAAAGCTGGGAACTGCGGATCCTGGCGCCGCGCGCCTTGGGCAAATACCTGGCGTACAAGGGTTCGATCACGGTCAACGGCGTCAGCCTCACCGTCAACTCGATTGCCGACTCGCAGGAAGGCACCGAGGTCAGCATCAACCTGATCCCGCACACCGTGCAGAACACGGCACTGCGCGTGCTCGAGCCGGGCACCCGGGTGAACCTGGAGATCGACCTGATCGCCCGCTATGTCGAGCGCATGCTCACTGCTCCACCCGTCACATCGAAAGCCAGCGCATGAACCCCTCACCTGCCTTTTCGCCCGTGGCCATCTCCCCGGTCCAGGACATCGTCGCGCAGATCCGGGCCGGCCGCATGGTGATCCTGGTTGACGAGGAAGACCGCGAGAACGAGGGCGACCTGGTGCTGGCGGCCGAACACGTAACGCCCGAAGCCATCAACTTCATGGCGCGCTTCGGCCGCGGCCTGATCTGCCTGACGCTCACGCGCGACCATTGCGAGCGACTTCAACTGCCGCCGATGGCCACTCGCAACGGCACCAAGATGGGCACGGCCTTCACGGTGTCGATCGAGGCGGCCGAGGGCGTCACGACCGGCATCTCCGCCGCCGACCGCGCCCGTACGATCCAGGCCGCAGTCGCCAGGAATGCCAGGGCAGACGACCTCGTCCAGCCCGGTCACGTTTTTCCCTTGCAGGCCGCGGAGGGCGGCGTGCTGATGCGGGCGGGTCACACCGAAGCCGGCTGCGACCTGGCCGCGATGGCGGGCCTCACGCCGGCTACGGTGATCTGCGAAATCATGAAGGACGACGGCACCATGGCGCGCCTGCCGGACCTGCAGTTGTTCGCGGCCGAACACGGTCTGAAGATCGGCACCATCGCCGACCTGATCGAGCACCGCAGTCGCAACGAGTCGTTGATCAGGAATGTCGGCGCCCGCCCGCTGCAGACGGCTTATGGCGAGTTCATGGCGTATGCCTATACGGACAAGCCCAGCCACGGACTGCACTTGGCATTGGTCAAGGGCAAGTGGGCGCTGGACGAATCGATCCCGGTGCGGGTGCACGAGCCCCTGTCGGTGCTGGATGCCCTGGAGATCAACCGCTCCATGCATTCGTGGAACCTGGACGCCAGCCTCAAGTTCATCGCGACCGCCGGCAAAGGCGTTGCCGTGCTGCTGAACTGCGGTGAGGATGCGCGTCAGTTGCTGGCCCAGTTCGAGGGCACGGCCAAGGCATCGCAGGCGCCCGAGCGCGGCCGCATGGACCTGCGCACTTACGGCGTGGGCGCGCAGATCCTGCGCGAATGCGGGGTGCACCGCATGAACCTCATGGGCACCCCGCGCCGGATGCCGAGCATGGCCGGCTACGGGCTGGAGATCACGGGGCACATTGCTCCTGAGCATCACTGAAAGAACAACAATGTTTGGCGCAGAGAAAGGCAAAGCCGGCCGGCTGGATGGGAAGGGCCTGTACATCGGGATCGTGCAGGCCCGCTTCAACGAAAGCATCACCCACGCGCTGGAGCAAGCGTGCCGCGCGGAACTCAGCGTGCTGGGCGTGTCGGAAGACCATATCGACCTGGTGCGCGTGCCGGGCGCGCTTGAGATTCCCGTTGCGTTGCAGGCCATGGCCGAAAAGGGCGGCTACGACGCGTTGATTGCCGTGGGGTGCATCATCCGCGGCGAGACCTACCACTTCGAACTGGCGGCCAACGAATCGGCCGCCGGTGTGACGCGGGTGGCTCTGGACTACCAGTTGCCCATCGCAAACGTGATCCTCACCACCGAGAACGTGGATCAAGCCGTAGCGCGCCAGACCGACAAGGGCCGCGAGGGTGCCCGGGTCGTCGTGGAAATGTGCCACCTGCTGGACGAGCTGTGAAGAGCGACGACAAGGCGCCCCTGGAAGGGCCGCCGCGCCCGTCCCGCGGCGGTCTCACCGCCACCGGCACCCGCAAGGCGTCGGCCAAGTCGGCACGCAGCCGGGCCCGCGAGTTCGCTGTGCAGGCGCTGTACCAGCACCTGGTCGGGCGCAACCCGGCCAGCGACATCGACGCCTTCACGCGCGACCTGGCCGGTTTCCATAAAGCCGATTCGGTGCACTACGACGCGTTGCTGCATGGCTGCGTCAACGAGGCCGCGGAACTCGACGCCTTGATCCTCCCGCTGCTGGACCGCAAGCTGCAAGAGATTTCGCCGATCGAGCACGCCATCATGTGGATCGGCGCCTACGAATTCCTGCACTGCGCCGATGTGCCGTGGCGCGTAGTACTGAACGAATGCATCGAGCTGGCCAAGGAGTTTGGCGGCACCGACGGCCACAAGTACGTGAATGCGGTGTTGAATGGCCTGGCGCCCAAGGTTCGACCCGCGGAGGTCGAAGCCGACAAGGCCGCCCGAAAAACCCGATGAAACTATCCGGCCGCGCCGAGCGCATCGAGCCCTTCTACGTGATGGAAGTCGCCAAGGCGGCGTCGAAGATGGCGCTGCAAGTGGCGCACGGCGATCGGCCGATGATCTTCCTGAACATCGGAGAGCCGGATTTCACCGCGCCGCCGCTGGTGCAGGAAGCAGCCGCGAAAGCGATCCACGACGGCGCAACGCAGTACACCCACGCAACCGGCCTGGGCGCATTACGTGAACGCATCAGCGGCTGGTACTCGCAGCGGTTCGGGGTAAAAGTTCCGGCCCGCCGCATCGTGGTGACCGCAGGCGCCTCGGCCGCGCTGCAACTGGCCTGCCTGTCACTGATCGACGCGGGCGATGAAATCTTGATGCCGGATCCCAGTTATCCCTGCAACCGCCACTTCGTCAGTGCCGCGGACGGGCGGGCGGTGCTGGTGCCAACCACCGCCGACGAGCGCTTCCAGCTCAGTGCCGCGAAGGTGGAAACACAGTGGGGCAGCAAGACGCGGGGCGTGCTGCTCGCGTCCCCCTCCAATCCCACCGGCGCTTCGATCCATCCCGACGAGCTGCGCCGCATCCACCGGTTTGTCAGCGGCAAGGGCGGCATCACGCTGCTCGATGAAATCTATCTGGGCCTGTCTTACGACGAGACCTTTGGGCACACCGGGCTGGCGATCGACGACCAGGTGATCAGCATCAACAGCTTCTCCAAATACTTCAACATGACGGGCTGGCGCCTCGGCTGGATGGTGGTGCCGGAGATGCTGGTGCCGGCAGTGGAGCGGCTGGCGCAGAACCTGTTCATCTGCCCCAGCACGGTCGCCCAGCACGCGGCATTGGCCTGCTTCGAGCCGGAAAGCCTGGCCGAATACGAGCGCCGCCGGTGCGAGTTCAAGGCCCGGCGCGATTGGTTCATCCCGCAGCTGAATGCGATGGGGCTGCCGGTGCCTGTGGCGCCCGATGGCGCCTTCTACGCCTGGGCGGATTGCTCGCAGGCATCCAGGCGGCTCGGTGTCGAAGGCAGCTGGGACTTCGCTTTTGAAGTGATGAAGCGTGCCCATGTCGCCGTGACGCCGGGGCGCGATTTCGGCAGCGCGCAGACGCATGATTTCGTGCGCTTCTCCACGGCGAACTCCATGGTCCAGCTGCAAGAAGCCGCGGCGCGACTGAAGGCCCTGTTGCAATGAGCAACGGCCAGGCCTTCTCCTGGCCGGTCCGCGTCTATTGGGAGGATACCGACGCCGGCGGCGTGGTGTT
>JBKJHN010000191.1:0-13459 GCA_046599015.1 Ramlibacter sp. | reverse complement strand
ATCTTAAAAGGCACCAGGCGTGTTGGGGCGCCACCGGCGTCCCGGTTCATCGTACGCCGCACGTCTCTCGGGATCCTCTAACGGCGACGTTTCGTGACGCGGCACGGCATCGGCAGCCGGCACTTCACTTCGAAACCCGCACCACCCCAAGCGCCCCCTCGTGCGAATACACAAGCCAGTCCTCCACATACGAGACGATCGAGGCATCTGCCACCATCCACACGCGATCGCCGGCAAGGCGCAGCAGCATCACAGCCGATTCTGCCAATCGCGCGCGCGTAACCCGGCCCGGTTGGCGCGGGATGGAAGTCGAGTCCACCAAATGCGCCAACCACTCGTCCAGCATCGGGCCATGCAACTCGAAGACGGCGAGCGCTTCCGAAATGTCGGCCGCCAGCGCGCTCTCGCTGCGCCCCGCAGCCAGCACTTCGAGCAACGGTGTGAGCCGCTGGGTCTGCAGGCCCAGCGCGATGACCTCACTCGGGCTGCGCCAGGCCAACCAGGGGTCTGCGCCTGTAAGACTCCCGGGCTGCTCCGGCCACGTCAGGCCCTGTTGTTGTACGGCTTCTCGCGCGCTCGCATCACCGTCAGCATGTCGAATCGTGATGGCCGTGCAGCGCTGGACCGCGCGGCAACCCGGCAGCCCAGCCTGCGCCACGATGAGATCAACCATGCAGACGCTCCCCCGCCGGATCGAAGAACGGCATCTTCACGACCTCGATCTCAACCGGAGTGCCCAGGTGCCAGGCGGTCAGCTTCTCGCCCAGCCGCTGCGTGCCGCGCCGGAGCATGGCCAGTGCGATCGGCTGCTGCAGCGCGGGGCTGAAACAACTGCTGGTGATGAAGCCCTCGGCTTCCGTGGGTGGCGGCCGCAACGACAGATGGGCTCCCACAACCAGGCGCGTGCGCCGGTCTACCGGCTGCAAGCCCACGAGCTGCAAACGATTTTCGTCATGACCGGCCGGGCGGGTCGTCGAACGGCGACCCACGAAGTTCGCCGCCTTCTTGTTCACTGCCCGCGCCAGGCCGACATCCTGCGGAAGCGTGGTGCCATCGGTGTCGGCCCCCACATGCAGAAACCCTTTTTCCGTCCGCATGATCATCAGCGCCTCGACGCCGTAGGCACACAGTCCCAGGCCGGCACCGGCATCCCAGAGTTCCTCCAGCAGCGCCTGTGTCTTCGACATCGGCAGATTGATTTCGTAGCCCAGTTCGCCGTTGAAGCTGGCGCGCAACACGCGAACAGGATGATCGCGCCACCTTGCGGCTTTCATCGTCATGTGCTTCATCGACGCGGGCGACAGCGCCGCGTCAAACCCCGCCTTCTCAAGCAGCTTCCAGGCGTTGGGTCCGGATACGGTGACGTTGCCCCACTGCGACGTCATCGGCACGATGAAGACGCGCAGGTTGAGGTACTCGCATTGAAGCCATTCCTCGAAGCCGAGCACGGCCCGGTCCACGCCGCCTGAAGTGGTATTCACCCAGAAGTGGTTTTCAGCCAGCCGCGCGATGACGCCATCGTCGGTGACGATGCCATTTTCGTTCAGCAGTGCGCCGTATCGGGCGTTTCCCACCGCGAGCGTTGACATCGTGCCGACATACATCAGGTCCAGGAAGGTGGCAGCATCCGGTCCGTAGACTTCGATCTTCCCCAGCGGCGAGCCATCGAACAGCCCCACCCCGCTACGGACCTGGGCCGCTTCGCGCTCGGCCGCCGCGATCAGTTCCTCGCCCGGCTTGGGATAGCCGGCCGGCCGCTCCCAGCCCCCGAACTCCTCGAACAAAGCACCGCGCTCAACATGAAAGTTCCGCGCACTGAGGACCTTCAGAGGGCGATAGCGCGCGCCGTTGCGACCCCCGCACAGCGCGTTGATGGTGACGGGCTTGAATGGCGGGCGGAACCGCGTGGTCCCGACCTCTTCGGGCGTTCTGCCGGTCAGCTGCCCCATGGCGACAAGCGCGTTGACGTTGCTGGTCTTGCCCTGGTCGGGGGCCATGCCGGTGGTGGTGTAGCGCTTCAGGTGCTCCACCGAACGGTAGTTCTCACGCGCCGCCAGTTCCACATCGCCGACCGTCACGTCGTTGTGCAGGTCGACAAACTGCTTGCCCGGCTTGCGTGGCAAGGCGGCCAACGCAGCCGGCGTTGGGCCATTGTGGGCTGGCACCTGCCCCGCACCGCCCACGGGCGCCGCCGGCATTGCGCTGCCTGGCGCCATGCGTCCTACTTCGTCGGCATGCGCCAGTGCGGTCTCCAGACCAAAGGCGCCGGCGCAGGCCCCGACCACGGCCACTCCGGCCAGCGCCCGGTCCGGGACGAACATGGCACTGTCAGCGAGCCACTTCAAAGCGCCGCCCGCCTGCGAATACAGATTGACGTTCGGCGTCAGGCCGCCGGCGCTGGCCAACAGGTCGCACTTCAGGGTTGTCAGTGCACCGTTGCTGACGGAGGCCACGTCAACGCCCTGTACCGCGAGCTTGCCGGAGACCGCGACGATCACACTTGCAGAGAGCATACGCACGCCCTGCGGCGCCTGGACTGCCCCGATGTCGCTCTGCGCCCGGCGGTCAACGATGGCCACCACCTCGATGCCTGCGGCCCCGAGCGTTTGCGCGACGCCGTAAGCGCTGTCGCACGCGGCTGCCACCACGACCCTTGCGCCGCAGGCGACGCCGTAATGAGAGATGTAGCGCTCGACAGCGCCCGCCAGCATCACCCCGGGGCGATCGTTGTCCGGAAAGAGCAGCGGCCTCTCGAACGCGCCGGTGGCGAGAATGATCTGCCGGGCACGGATCTTCCAGAGGCGCTCGCGGATGACGGCGCCCATACCCTCGAAAGATTCGATCGCTGTCACCAGTCCGTGGTCATACAGCCCGACGGCCGTGGTTCGGGTCTGCACACGCACGCCGGCGGCTTGCAGAGCACTCTTCATCGCTGCCGGCCTGTCGGCGGCCTTGCCTGCGGGACTCAGCGACTGGCTTGCGCTCCAGCCGCCCGGCTGAACACCGTCTTCCAGCAGCATGACCTGCCGCCCGGCTTGCACTGCCGACAGTGCAGCCTGCATGCCGCAAAGCCCTGACCCAACCACCAGCACTTCGGTGCTGACCGACACTTCGTCATACCGTTCGGGGTCGGTGCCATCGGGCGCGACAGCCGCTGCCGCCAGCTCCCGGATCGCGGGCTCGAACAGCTTCCACCGCGGCCACATGAACGTCTTGTAGTAGAAGCCGGCCGGCATGAAAGCGCCAAGCGCTGAGTTGATCGCGCCGATGTCGAAACTCAGGCTCGGCCAGCAGTTGCCGCTGGTGGCTATCAATCCGTTGTGCGCGAGGATGTCGGTCACGCGCGTGTTGGGTGTGCGCTCGCGGCCCAGGCCAATGTCGACCAGGCCCGTTGGCTCCTCCACGCCGCAGGAAAAGATGCCACGCGGCCGATGCAGCCTGTAGCTGCGTGCGACCAGCTGGACGCCGCTCGCCAAAAGCGCAGAGGCCACGGTGTCGCCGGCAAAACCTTTGATAGCTTGCCCGTTGAAGGAAAACTCCACCCGCCGCGAGCGATCGATCCAGGCGCCGTGCGGTGCGGCCAGCCGGCTGCCACTCACTTGGCGATCTCCGGCATCGGGTCGGTCATTTGATAAACAGCCGCGATTTCGTGGCTGAGCGTGTCGCGCAGCATGTTGAACCACTGGCCGCAGCCGTACGTATGCCGCCAGCGCTCCGCGTGCAGTCCCAAGGGGTTGTCGCGATTGAACATGTAGTCGCCCCAGACTTCATCGCTGCTCTCCAGCGGCGGCCGCTGGATGTGCGATGTGCCGCCGCAATGGAATTCGTTTTCCGGCCGGACGCCGCACCAGGGGCATTGGATCTGCATCATGTCGTCTTGCTCCGCCTCAGTGCGCAATGCCCGCTGCCGCGGCTTCGTCGATCAGCCGACCGGTGCGGAAGCGCTCCAGCTGGAAAGGCTCGGCCAGTTCGTGGTTGCGCCCGGTGGCGAGCACATGCGCCAGAGTCCAGCCTCCGGCCGGGATCGCCTTGAAGCCGCCGGTACCCCAGCCGCAATTCAGGTACAGGCCGGGCACCGGCGTCGCGCCGATGATCGGGCTCGAGTCCTGCACCACATCAACGATGCCGGCCCACTGCCTGAGCATGCGCAGTCGCCCGAGCGACGGGAAGATCTCCGCCATCGCCGTCAACACCTGCTGCGTCAGGGCGAAACTGCCACGTTGCGCGTAGGACGGGAAATGATCCAGCGCTCCGCCGATGACCACCTCGCCCTTGTCGCTCTGGCTGAAATAGGCGCCCACTCCCGGAGAAAGGGTGACGGTGTTGAGGACCGGCTTGACCGGCTCGGACACCATCGCCTGCAAGGCGTAACTCGTCACCGGCAGGCGAAAACCCGCCATCGCGGCGATCTGGCTGCTGTGCCCCGCCACGGCGGCGCCAATCTTCTCCGCACGGATTTCTCCACGCGAAGTCTGCACGCCCACCACGCGTCCGCCCTGCTTCAGGAAACCAGTCACGCGGCAGTTCTGGATGATGTCCACGCCACGGGCGGATGCACCGCGCGCATAACCCCACGCCACGGCATCGTGCCGCGCGGTCCCTGCGCGGGGCTGCAGGAAGCCGCCGAGGATCGGGAATCGCGCCCCGGCCTCGAAGTTCAGGCGCGGCTCCAGTTCGCGTGCCCGCGCGGCGTCGACCATTTCGGCGTCGATGCCGTTAAAGCGCATGGCGTTGGCCCAACGCGACTGCGAATCGAGGTCGTGCCGGGAATGCGCGAGGGTCAGGATGCCGCGTTGGCTGAGCATGATGTTGAAGTTCAGCTCGCGCGACAGCCCCTCCAGCAGCTTCAGCGCAAATTCATACAGACGGGCGCTCTCCGGATACAGATAGTTGGAACGCACCACCGTCGTGTTGCGGCCGGTGTTGCCGCCGCCGATCCAGCCTTTTTCCAGCAGGGCGACGTTGGTCACGCCGTGGTTCTTGGCGAGGTAGTAAGCAGTGGCCAGGCCATGGCCTCCACCGCCGATCACGATCACGTCGTAGCGCGGCTTCGGTTCCGCGTCGCGCCACGCGGGCGCCCAGTCGGTGTGCCCGGGTGCTGCAGCGAAGAGATTCCAGGCTGAATAGCGGGTGCGCATTTTCATTGCAGCGTGAAGCCCTCAGACACCCAGGTAGACATTGCGGACCTGGTCGTTCGCGAGCAGGCTTTGCCCTGTGCCCGACAGGGCCACCTCACCTGTTTCCAGTACATAGCCCCGGTCGCTGATGGCGAGCGCCATCTCGGCGTTCTGTTCGACCAGCAGGATGGTGACGCCTTCGGCGCGAACCCGCTGGATCTGGTCCACCACGTCCTGAACCAACCGCGGCGCCAGCCCCATGGATGGCTCGTCCAGCAGAAGCAGTTTTGGTTTGGCGATCAGGGCACGGGCGAACGCCAGCATCTGCTGCTCGCCGCCGCTTAACGTACCCGCGAGTTGCTTGTGCCGCTCCTTGAGCCGTGGAAACACTTCATACATCCGGTCGATATCGCGCGCGACCTCGGATCGATCGCGCCGCGACAAGCTTCCCATCAGCAGACACTCGTACACGGTGAGATTGCGGAAGACCTTGCGGCCCTCCGGTACCTGGACGATGCCCTTGCGGATGATCTGGTGCGGCGGCAACCCGGTGGTGTTCTCGCCATCGAAGGTGATCGTGCCGGCCGACGGCAGCACCAAGCCGCAGATCGCGTTGAGCGTGGTCGTCTTGCCGGCGCCATTGGCGCCGATCAGCGCCACGATCTCGCTTTGTGGCACCTCTATCGAGACGCCTTTGAGGACCTCGATCGGCCCGTAGGAAACATGCAGGTTGTCGACTTTCAGCATCAGGACCTCGGGCGTCCAAGATAGGCAGAGATCACCGCCTCGTTGCCCTGGATCTCAGCCGGCGAACCCTGCGCAATCACTTCGCCGTAGTTCAGTACCGTAAGTTGCCGGCACACGTTCATCACCATCTTCATGTTGTGTTCGACCAGCACGACCGTGATCCCCGACTCGCCAATCCGTTCGATGTATTGCATCAGCTGACGCGTTTCTGACTGGTTCATGCCGGCGGCCGGCTCATCGAGCAGGATCAGTTTGGGACTGCTGGCGAGGGCTCGGGCGATTTCCAGCAGCCTTTGGTGTCCGTACGAAATGTTGCGGGCAAGTTCGCCGGCCAGGGCGTTCAGTCCCACGAAAGCAAGGGACTGCATCGCCAATTGTTCGATGCGTGCTTCCTCGTCCCTCGCCCACCGCGGCCGCAGCATCGCGGCGAAGGCGCCGGCCTTGGTCACGGGATAGGTGCCCACCATGCAGTTCTCGAGCACCGACATGTCGTAGAACAGCTCGATGTTCTGGAACGTCCTGGCCACGCCGCGCCGGATGATGCGATGGCATGGGAAGCCGGTGACGTCAGACCCATCGATGGTGATGCTGCCGGCGTCTGGCCGCAAGATGCCCGTGATCAGGTTGAACATCGTCGACTTGCCCGATCCATTGGGGCCGATCAGTCCATGGATGCTCTTTGCGTCGATCGAGAAGGATGCCTCCTTGACGGCCGTCAGGCCGCCGAATCGCTTGGTCACCGAGGAGACGTCGAGAACAGCCATGGCGTCAGTCGGCGGGCGCGCTGCGCACCGCCGCGCCTTGGCCCACACTGCGGCGCGTTGCGAAGCGGATCGCCCGGCGGCCGATGTCGGCCAGCCCCCCTGGCAGGAACAGCATGAACACGATGATCAGTCCGCCATAGATGACCAGCCGGTAATCGGCGAAAGCGCGCAGCGACTCCGGCAGCAGGACGACGACCAGCGCGCCGATGATGGCGCCCGGCATCGACCCCAGCCCGCCGATGACCACCATGACCACCATTTGCACCGAGGTGTTGAATGAAAAGAACTCCGGGTTGATGTATGAGCCGTAATGGGCATAGAGCGCACCCGCAACGCCGGCACTGGCCGATCCGTAGATGAATGCCGCCGATTTTTGGCGCAGCGGATTGATGCCGGTAGCGATCGCCGCCAACTCATTCTCGCGAACCGCGATCAGGCCACGGCCGAAGCGCGAATGCACCAGTCGCACCGCGATGAAGTAGATCAACGCGAGGACCAGGGTCGTCAGAATGAAGAATTTTGGATCGTCGTCGACTTTGAGTGGTCCGATTTCCGGCATCGGAATGCCATAGATTCCGTAGGCGCCGTTGGTCAACCACTTCCAGTTGACCATCAGCACGATCACGATCTCACCCACGGCCAGCGTGGCGATCGCCAGGTAATGTCCGCTCAGGCGCAGCACGGGAGCAATCAGCAACCCCGCTAGTGCAGCAGCGATCGCGGCGCAAGGCAGCGCCAGCAGGAATGGCACCTTGAGTTTCATCACCAGCAATGTGGACGCATAAGCTCCGACTCCATAGAAGGCCGCATGCCCGAAGGAGAACTGTCCGGTGTAGCCGACGATCAGCTGCAAACCGAGCGCGGCAATCGCGAAGATGGAAGCGAGGTTGACGATGCGCAGCACGTAGGCATCTGCGAACCACGGGAAAGCGGCCCAGACGATGATTGCGACGACCAGCACCGCCACCCGGATCGAACGCGGCACGCCGGCCACCAGCGCCGCGATGTCGTGGGCCGCCACCACCTTCGAGCCCTCGGTGATCGAGCGGCCGACGGGCACCCCCGGCCTGAAGAACACCATCAGGATCACGAGCAGCATGCCGTACATGATGACGTTCTTGTATTCCGAGGAGACAACACCGGCAGCCAGCGTCTCGACCACCCCGACGATCAGCCCGCCCAGCATCGTGCCGACAATGCCGAAACCGCCTATCGCCGCCGCCGCAAAAGCCTTGATGAGGACGGAGTGGCCCAGGCCGAACGATGCGAAAAACATGGGCGCAATCAACACACCGGCAGCGCCGCCGAGCCCCGCGCTGATGCCGAAGGTGAGCGAAACGTTGGTGGCGCGGTTGACGCCGTAGAGCGCGGCAGTACTCGGATCGAGGGACGCGGCACGCCAGGAGATGCCAATCAGGGTCTTCTGGAAGAAAAGGTGCAGCGCCGCCATCAGCGCGAAGCCCAGGCCCATGATCCAGAGGTTCAGTGGCTGCACCGCGATGCCCATCACGGTCATGCCCTCGCCAAAGATCGGCGGATACGGGATCGGCTCGCGGCCCCAGACGATGATGGCGAAGGCCTGCAGCGCAACGGACATGCCCAGCGTCGCAATGAGGAGGTTCAACAGCGGCGCTTTGCGTCTGAGCATCGGGCGCAGAATCACGCGCTCCAGCAGCACACCGACAATGCCAGTGGCGAGTGTCGCGATCACGAATACAAGAATGAAGGGCAGGCGCAGCGTCGCCAGCAGCGTGTAGCCGATCAGCGCCCCGAGCATCACCATCTCGCCCTGGGCGAAATTAATCAACTCAGTGGCGCGCAGCGTCAATGCGAAGCCGAGGCCGACCAGGCTGTAGACACAGCCGATCGTCAGCCCCGAGACTATCAGCTGGATAACTGTCTGAAGGTCCATTCAGAGGCTTCAGGCTGTTGCGCCGGGCGTCGCTCAACGCTCGAGGATCACCTTCTGGTTGCCCTTGATCTGCACCTTGTAAAGGGGGAACACCGCGTCTCCGGTCTCGGAAAAACTCCAGGTCCCCAGGATGCCTGTGTAGGGCGTTCCTTTTCTGAGGCCGGCGGCGTGATCGCGCACGACCTTGCGGTCGATCTTGCCGCTCTTGTTCACCGCCTCGTGGATGATCGACACGGTGTCGTACATTTCGGCGACCCAACCGTCCGGATCGCGTCCGTACTGGTCCTTGTAACGCTTGACGAATGACTGCACCTTCGGGTCCGGGTCGGCCGGCGTGAACGGCTCGACGACCACCGCACCATCCACGGCCTCGCCACCGAGCTCCGCGTACTTCGGCGTGGCGTTGCCGGTGTCACCTAGTTGCTGCACCTTCATCCCGAGCTGGCGCGCCTGCTTGGCAATCAATGCCGCGGCTGTGTAGGACCCGGTAGCGAACATGGCGGTGGCGCCCGAGCTCTTGATCTTGGTCAGCTGCCCGGTGAAGTCCTGGTCGGCGCGAGGGAAGCTCTCGTACGCTGCCGGCTCCATCTTCATGGCGGCCAGCGCGGCCTTGAAACCGGTAGCCATCGAAGCGCCGTACTCGTCGTCGGAGTACAGGACCGCGATCTTCTGGTGGTTGAGTTTCTTGACCGCGTATTCGGCCAGTTCCTTGGTCTGGCCCGGCGCAGCCACGGCCACCCGGAAGATCCACTCCGAGCCCTGCTGGGTGATTGCAGTGCCGACCCCGGCGGTAAACTGAGGCGTCGAATATCGGCGCGTGATCGGAACCATCGCCAGCGCGCACGGGCTGTTCATCGCACCGATGACCGCGACTACGTTGTCCTGCGTGATCACCTTGACGGTGGCGTTGACCGACTGGTCGCAGTTGCTGGCATCGTCATGCGACACCAACTCGATCTTGTACTTGCCCCCGGCTGCATTGATCTCCTTGGCGCGCATCTCCGCGCCAGTGAGCTGGCTTTGTCCGCCGGCGGCGAAGGCCCCGGTCAACGGACCGACCACGCCGATCTTGATCACCTGCTGGGCGTACGCGGGCGACGCCAGCGCGAACGCGGCGAAACCGGCGAGCAAAGGGACGAGTTTCTGGATACGCATGATGTGCTCTCTTCCTGGTAAAGCTTGTTGAACCATGACCCGGATCAGCCGGCGGCCGGCGTGACTTCGAAGCGGCAGCAATCGGCCCCCTCCGCCACGCACTGGATCTCCTCGGCCTTGAGCGCGTGCGGATGCCCTGCGCTCTCTGCCACGTATTCCATGCCGCCGGTGAAGGCGGAGGTGAACGTGTAGCAGACCCGCCGGCCCGCGTCTTTTCCGTATTCGGCGACGTAGACGGAGTGATCGAGCCGAATCGTGGCGGTGCCGGCCTCGGGGTCGATCTTCTCGATCGTGAACTTGCCGAAGCCCCGCTGCGTCACGCGATTCAGGTAATGCCTGAAGACGTCGAG
The DNA here is from genome assembly GCA_046599015.1 of Ramlibacter sp. GTDB lineage: Bacteria > Pseudomonadota > Gammaproteobacteria > Burkholderiales > Burkholderiaceae_C > Ramlibacter. The sequence continues at coordinate 3,414 of JBKJHN010000191.1, read as the reverse complement.
CCCCGCCAGCCCATGGGTCTTGGCCTCTCGAACGCACCAGACTTTCGCCGCCTTGTACGTTGCCGCGTCGAACACAGCGCGTGTGCCATCGACGCCGAAGCGTCGCTCGCATTCCATTTGAATAAAAGCCCAGAAATGGCGAGGCACCAGGATCATCGGTTGGCCGTCAACAGACCACGCGCCCGTTTTCGGATCGACTACCACCGGGACAGGAAGATCGGCCATATCAGTTCCAGGCCTCACCGAAGGTACGCATCCAGTTCTCGCCGAGCACCTTGCCGATGCGCCGCTCGCTCCACTTGCGGCCCTCCATTGCGGTCGTGAGATTCGGGAATTGCTCGATGCGGCCAAATTGCTTGGAAAAGACGACTTCGCCCACCTCGAGCAGCACGCGCCCGTAGCCCTTGTCATGGACCAGGTACTGAATGCCTTCCGCAGTCACGTCCTGGGTGAAATCGGTGCCGATCGCCACGTTGTCTTCGCCGCAAACGTTGATGGTGTGCTCGATCGCGTCGAGATAGTCCTCCAGCGTGGAGTCATTGCCGCGAATCAGGAAAGGCGGGAACATCGTCACGCCGACCATGCCGCCGTGCTCGGCAATCAATCGCAACTCCTCGTCGGTCTTGTTGCGGGGATGATCCTTGAGGGCCTTGGGCGCGCAATGGGTGTAGGCGACGGGTCTTTTTGAGGCAAGGATCGTGTCGGCCGAAGTCTGCGTTCCCACATGACTGAGATCGATGAGGATGCCCTCCTGATTGAGCGCGGCGACCAGATCACGGCCAAAGTCGGTCAGCCCGCGGTCGACCCCTTCCAGGCAGCCGGAACCCGCCATGTTCGCCGTGTGATAGGTCATCTGCACAACGCGCAGGCCGAGTTCGCGGAACAGCGGAATCAATCGCAGGTCTTCGGCAAAGCCGACCGAGTTCTGCCAGCCCAGGATGATCCCGACCTTGTTTTCCCGCTTGGCGCGGTGAATGTCGTCAACCGTATAGACCTGCAGCAGGAGGTCGTCGTTCTCGCGCAGCCATTGCTTCCACTGTGCGATGGCCTGCATCGAAGGCACAAAGCCTTCCCAGATGCCGCACGTGCAATTGACGGCCGTCAGGCCGCCCTTGTGCATCGATTCGAAGACGCTGCGGCTCCATTTCGAGATGATGAGGCCGTCGATGACGATCGAGCGGCTGTGGACATCATTGCCAGTCATTCGTGCTCCTCGGAGAGGTCAATCCTTGTATCAGACTCGCGGCGCCGGCAGACCCCGGGCAAGTACCCATCTCACAATCAACTGCCCGTTCCATCGTGTTCAGCGCCATACCGTTCAGTGCAACTCGTTCTTGACCAACTCGCCGCCGCGCACGATCGCACGCAAGTTACGCCCATTGGCGGCCAGCAGTGAGATGTCCTTGAGCGGATCGCCTTCCACAACCAGGAGGTCGGCATGCGCTCCGGGTGCGACGCATCCGATCTGCCCTTCCATCATCATCATCTCGGCCGGGATGGAGGTGGCCTGGCGCAGCAATTCGAGTGGAGTGAACACCTCGCTGCGTAGCGTGAATTCATGGCACTGCTGGTCGTACGTGCTGCCCAACAGGTCGGTGCCATAGCAGAGCTTGACACCGGCTTGCCGCATCAGATCCAGGCCACTGATCGCCTGCTTCCAGATGTGCTCAGCTTTCTCCTGGCTCTGCGGAGCGAAGCCCAGCTTACGGCCGAGCGTCACCAGGGCCGAGATGATGACGATCGTGGGCACGATGTAAGCGCCCCGTTCGGCAACGAAGCGCGCCGTTTCCGCATCGATCAAGGTGCCGTGCTCGATGCTGCGCACGCCAAACTCGACGCAGCGGCGCACCGCGCTGGCGGGATGGCAGTGTGCCGCGACGTACGTGCGCCGCTCCGCGCACTCGTTGACGATGGCGCGGATCTCGTCTTCGCGATACTGGTTCATCCAGATTGGGTCGGTGGGCGAGGCAACGCCGCCCGAGGCCATGATCTTGATGCAGTGCGCCCCTTGCCGCAACTCTTCGCGTGTGCACTTGATGCACTCGTCCACACCATCGGCGACGACACCCAGCGCACTGAACACCGTGCCGGCGCAGGCGCAAATGGACTGATACCGCGGCGCCTCTTCGATCTGCCGGATGTCGCAGTGGCCGCCTGTCATCGACAGGACCCGGCCCGAGTAGAAAAAGCGCGGGCCATTGAACAATCCGTCCACAGCTGCCCGGTACAACCCATAGTTGCCCCCGCCGATATCGCGCACCGTGGTAAAGCCGCACTGCAGCGCATGGGTCAGCATCCGCACGGCGTGCGCCGTGCGATACGCCTCGCCCAGTTCCTCGACTTTTTGCATCGCCACGTCGCTGAAAAACGCATGGATGTGCGCGTCGATCATTCCAGGCATGACGGTGCGGCCGGCGACATCGATCACGCGCGCATCCGGCGCGCTGATCGACCCGCCCGACACCTCCTGGATACGCCCATCCGCCACTAGCAGGCTCATGCCTTCAGCACAATCGGCCGACGCGCCATCGAATACCCGTGCGTTCTTAAACAGAAGTTGTGTCATGGCGGTTCGCTATCGATACAGATACAGAGCCGTTTTCGACCGGCAGTACCAAAGCGCCGCCGCCTTTACCGGTCATTCGCCCATTGGAATCCATGATTCGAGGGAATGGGATGAGGGTAAACGCTTATGAATCTTTTGAGGCCCGGCCGAACCTATCGCAACTCAACACTTAGCGCATGACGCCACGCGCTGCCGACAGCCGGCCCGCACCGGCCGCGCGTGCGCCGGTGGCATCGGCCTCAACGAAATGCTCGGTGCCCACCAGAATGCGGAGGTACAGCGGAAGCATCCGCTTGCGCTCCGCAGTGGTCTGCTTGATTCCCAAAGCGTAGTAGCCGATCTGGTGATAGTAGAAGACGCGAGCCCGTACAACCGCCTCCTCCTCATCACAGCCAATCGCAACGAACAGTCGTCGCAGCAAGTCGATGCGCCTGGCATCCACGCGTTCGACTGCCCACGCCGCCCGCTTGTCATTGCGGGCCCAGTCACGCACCGCCAGGTCGAATCGCGGGTCGAAGCCATCCTCTTCGATGAGCCGGTCGGTCAACCGGCTCAGCGCGCCACGGGCCTGCTGGTGAGTTTTGAGTACCGGCAATTCGAGCGCAAAGACGTTGTCCTTCTCCCAAAGGTCCAGCAGGCGGTCGAGCAGTTCACCGCGATCGGCGAAGTGCTTGTAGAAGCCTCCGCGCGTGACGCCGAGCCGCTGGGCCAACCGGTCGACCTTGACGCCTTGAATGCCTTCCTCGATCAGCGCCTTGCGCGCTGTCGCGAGCCAGGTGCCGGGCGGCGTCTTGGGAATCAGATTGGCCATCGACATGATGCTAGCACCACGCCCGCTGACCGCCGCG
>JBKJHN010000092.1:0-18611 GCA_046599015.1 Ramlibacter sp. | reverse complement strand
CCATTGCGCCGGATGAACTGTCGACCTGTTCCAAGGCGGGCGAGAGCTTTTCCAGCAAGATCACTGCACCCTCTGCGGCAAGAACGGGGTCCTTGCGTGCGACCAGCTTGATTTCCGCAACGGCTTCCTTGATGCGCTGGATCGGCGTGTCGGATCGCCAGCCAAAAGCGTGACGGCGGAAGCGGGACGTGAACTGCCATTTGTGCGTGGTCATGATCGGGTGAGGCTCTCGGCTGGCTCTTTGGGCATGGTTCGTGAGTGTGAGCCATGCCAGGGCTCAATCCGAATGCATGCCCGTGCTGAGATCCCAGAACGTCCCCTGCTAGTTCGAGACCCGTCCTTGCGTGCCACAGCCAGGCAGCGCCAGGGGACCACCGTCATGTCGTCGCTGATCCCGGTTTCCGGGTCGGTCATCGCGCTTGCGGCACTTGAAGCACGCCGGGCCCGGTGCCTCGTCAAGTTGGATCGACCAGGCCAAGGCAATTCCTCGAAGTTCGTCTTACTTCGATGAGTTAATCACGTAGCTGGTGCTGCGTCCACCCGCATCCGATTTGCGCAGGATGCCACGCGCCAGCAGGTCCGTGATGTCTCGCAGCGCAGTGTCCGGCGAACACTTGGCGATCGCGGCCCACTTGCTGCTAGTGAGCTTGCCCTCAAAGCCATCGAGCAGCCGGTTGACCAGCTTCGCTTGGCGCTCGTTCAGCGGTGTAGAACCGGGAGCGGCCCATCGCTGCCAGAACCGCGTCTTGACCAGCACGGCATCCAGCGTGTGCTGTGCCTGATCGACGGCGCGATGCAGCGTGGCGAGGAACCACGTGAGCCACTCGGTGACATCCAATGATTGCTTTTGGGTCCGCTCCAGGATGTCGTAGTAGGCCTTGCGCTCCCGCTGGATCTGCGCCGACAGGCTGTAGAAGCGCTGGGGACTGCCATCGGCACGGGCCAGGAATAGATCGCCAATGGCGCGTGCGATGCGGCCGTTGCCGTCGTCGAACGGGTGCAGGGTGACGAACCACAGGTGCGCGAGCCCGGCCTTGATCAGTGGCGGCTCGTTCGACGCGCTGTTGGCCCAGGCGAGAAAGCTGTCTACCTCGGACGCCAAGAGGTCGGCTGGCGGCGCCTCGAAATGCACGCGTTGGCGACCCAGTGGGCCCGACACCACCTGCATCGGACCGGAGGCGTCACTGCGCCAGTCGCCCAAGTTGATCCGTACCAAGCCCGAGTAGCCCGTCGGGAACAACGCAGCATGCCACCCGAACAAACGATCCCGGGTGACCGGGCTGTTGCAGTTGGCAGTGGCGTCGAGCACCATCTCGACGACGCCTTCCACGCGCCGGTCCACCGGGGCCAGGGCACCGATGTCGACGCCGAGCCGGCGCGCGATGGAAGATCGCACAGACAGGGCGTTGAGCTGCTCGCCCTCGATCGCGCTGGTCTTGATGACGTCATCGGTCAATACCGACAGGCTGGCCTGATCGCGCAGGGTCATGCCGACATCGGCCAGTCGTCCCATCAACAGACCCTGGGCGCGGCTGACGTCGGCCAGTGGCTGGGCCATGGCAGCCAAGTCAAAGCGCCAAGTTGCCCAGTCGCTTGCCTGCCAGATGTAGGTGTAATCGCCGCTGTTCATGCGGAGATTATGCGGTGCATTCTCCGCACGCGCAAGTTAATCGCCGCGAACAGTGCGGCGATTGAGGGTCACATTCGCCGCACGGAAGCCAAGCGAGCAGTCGCCAGCCCTGGAATGGTTGTGATTCGAGCGCCTCGCCCGCCTGGCCGGGTTCGATTCCGCCAATGCCGACGATGAAAACCGCAGAAACGCTCTGAAATGGGCCTGTCAAGCGCCACTTTTCCGTGGAATCCGCAGCAATCCGCAACTTGCCAAGACCCCGGTTTCGCGTACTTTCAATGCGTTTTGACACCGGTTGCCGACCCACCACCATACTCGAAGCCCCAACCACTCTCGGTTGGGCTGGCTGAGATCGGTCGATGTCTCTTGACGACCCATAGGAGCCGGCGGCGACTCTCTCAGCAAGCGACCGATCTACCCTGGAACTTGGCCTTCGCCGACGCCGTCCGTCGGAAAGCACAGTTAGGCTTCCATGCCTGCAACCTGGCGCGGCTCCAGGTGCAATTTGCCGCCGTAGCGCCTCTCGATAGCATCGACGATGGAAAGGCCCAGCCCGCTGCCGGCATCGCCGAAGCCACTCGGCGACGACAGCCTGAAGCGGTTGGTGTGGAAGAACTCCAAAGGCAGCGTGCAGATGCGCGAGCGGGCGCTGTAGTCCCGACCTGTCTGTCATCTTCGGGCCGCGCTGATCGCGAGCTACGGTCCTACACCAGCGTGCGATGTCCGCCACTGCCCAGGCACGGTCAATGTTGACATGCTGCCTATTCCGAACCCTGCACAAGGAAGCAGACATGTACCGTCACACCAAGGCACTTGCGATGCTGGCACTTGCGGCGTCAGGCTTTGTCGCGGCGCATGCACAGACGGTGCTCAACGTCTATGGGCCCGGCGGTCCCGCTCCGGCGATGCAAGAGGCCGCCAAGGCGTTCGGCGCCGCGCACAACATCAGCGTGACTGTCGTCGCCGGGCCCACTGCGCAGTGGGTTGAAAAGGCCAAGCAGGACGCCGACATCATCTTCAGTGGCGCCGAGAACATGCTCACCGATTTCGCCAAGGCCTTGCCAGGCGCCTTCGAACTAAAGGACGCCTACCCGCTCTACCTGCGCCCCGCAGCAATCCTGGTTCGGCCCGGCAACCCGAAGAACATCCGAGGCTTTCGCGACCTGCTCGCTCCGAACGTCAAGATCCTCACCGTGGCCGGCGCCGGGCAGACGGGCTTGTGGGAAGACGTGGCCGGACGCACTGGAGACATCGCGATCGTGCGGGCGTTCCGCAAGAACATGGTCTTCCCCGAAGCTGCCAACAGCGGCGCGGCCAAGGAGCAGTGGACGCAACAGAAGGACATCGACGCGTGGCTGATCTGGAACATCTGGCAGGTGGCGAACCCCGATCTGGCGCAGGTCGTCGAGATGGACGAGCCGTATCGCATCTACCGCGACGCCGGCGTCGTGCTGACGCACAAAGGCAAGACCCAGCCGCAAGCCGCCGCCTTCGTCGAGTTCCTCAAATCCGCTACGGGGCAGAAGATCTTCGTCAAATGGGGCTGGGATGCGGGCTCGGCAGCCTCCGTCGGTGGCGCTCAATCCGTGCGGCGTTGAGTGCACCGAGAAGCGAAGCTCAAGCAGCGATTCGCGCGCCGTGACGCCCGCCAGGATGGCTTGGCCACCTGTGAAGTGGCTGCGCCCTGACGAGCACGCGCTCGATCCTCTGAAGACGGAAAGAGGACACCTTTGAAAACCGCACTCCCGCATCCCTTCCTCTCTGCGTCGGCGATGAACTCCCGCCCCTGCAGGTGGCGCATCTCGGTCCAGTCCGCACTCATCCGGTAGATCACGTCCGACGAGGCGCTCACGAACGCCCGGAACCGCTCCTCGCTGGCCCGGATCGACTCGTCCGCCGCTTGCCGCAGCCGGGTGATTTGCAACAGTGCCCCGACACGAGCCAACAACTCCTTGGCACTGAAGGGCTTCACCAGGTAGGCGTCGGCCCCGGCTTCCATGCCCTCGATCCAGCTTTCCTCGCCCGCACGGGCCGACAGCAGGATGACTGGCACGCCGGCCGTGCGGGGGTCGCATCGCAACGCCCTCAGCAGCCCGACCCCGTCCAGCCGGGGCATCATCACGTCCGTCAGGATGAGGTCGGGCATGCGCTGCCGCACCGCGGCGAGCGCCGCCTCGCCGTCCGGCACGGTCTGGACCTGGTACGGCCCGCTCAGCAGCCGCTCGATGTAGCGCGCTGCGCGGTTCACGTGCTCGCCTCGCAGGAAGACGAGCAGATCGCTCGCCACACGTGGGCCCTGGTCCCACGGAAGGGCGCCCAGCCAGCCGCCGTAACCCGCTTGTAGGCCATTCGTCAATCACCGGGTTCGGCGAGTGATCCAATACACCGCCATGCCGAACACAACGGCCCCGCCAGTCACGGCATAGACGACCGGCTCGAACTGGGTCATCAGCGCCAGGCTGATGGCGATTCCCAGCGGCGGCAGCAGGGGCAGGCGGCCGACATGCAGGGGCGTGCGGAAGGGACGCTCGCGACCGGGCCATTTGAAGCGCAGCGCAATCACGGCCGTATGCACGCCGACGAACACCCCCAGGATGGCCAAGGCCGAGACGCTGGCGATAATCCTCACCTCGCCCAGCGGCAGCAGGACGCAGGCTCCGGCATAAAGGGCCAGCGCGGCGACCCAGGGCGTCTTGCGCCGGCTCATCGTCTTTGCCAGGGCCCCCGGCATTTCGCCATCGCGCGCCATGCCGAACAGGAGGCGACTGATGCTCACCAGCGAAATCAATGCGGTGCTGGCCGTGGCGAACATCGCCGTGACCGCCAGGGTCTGCCCCAGCCAGGGTGCGACGGCGCGGCCCGCCGTGGTCAGAGGCGAATCGCTTTGCGCCAGCTGGCCGGGGTCCATCACGGCGAAAACGGCCCAGACCACCAGCAGATACACAAGCGAGGTGACCGCCACACTCCACAGCAGCGCCCGGGGTACGTCGCGGCGCGGATTTTTCGCTTCTTCCGAGAGGTTGGCCACATCCTCGAAACCGATGTAGACGAAAAACACCAGGGCCGTGGCAGCAAAGACGCCGGGGGCGTCGCCAAATGTGGGCAGCGTGATCGCCGCGCCAGCGTCGCCCTTGAACAACCCCATCACGATCAACAACAGCAGGCCGCCCACTTCGATGACGATCATGCCGATGCTCACCCAAGTCGATTGCCGCAAACCCACGATGTTGAGCGCCGTGCACACGCTCAGCAGTGCGAGGGCTGTCAGGGGCGCAGGGAGTTCCAGGAACACCTTGAGGTATCCGGCGAAGGCCAACGACACCGTGGCCGAGGTGGCGGCGGCGTTGAGCGCGATGAGAAAGCCCGCCAGGAAAGAGACCAGGGGAGCCTTCGGGAACGCTGCCTTCAAGAACTGGTACTCGGCTCCCGCCTTGGGCAGCATGGAAACGAGTTCTGCGTAGGACAAAGCGGTGAGGAACGCTGCCGCGCCGGCACAAAGCATGCTGACCCACAGCGCGGTGCCGGCCAGACCAGCCGCCGAGCCGATGATCGTGTAGATGCCCGCTCCGACAATCGTGCCCACGCCATAGAAGATCAACTGCGTGAGGGAGAGCGAGCGGGCCAGTGCCTGGGTCATGGCTTGCCGACCAGCAGGTGCGTCATGGACCCGCCCTGCCGCCGTTCAGAGCGAACCCTTGGGGGCATCTCGCCGGCTCCATGCGCGACCGACCAGCTTGCGCAGTTCGCTGTACCACAGCACCACGCTGGCCATCGCAGCGCACAGCAGCCACTGGTTGAACTCCAGCGGCACGGTGCCGAAGGCGAGATTGAGGAATTCGAGGTTGACGACCGCCACCTGCAGCAGCAGCGACAGTGCGATCGCGCCCCAGAGCCACGGGTTGGTGAACAGGTGCCTCAACGCACTGGTGGTGTCCGAGCGCGCGTTGAAGGCGTTAAACAAGTGGGCCAGGACAAGCACCGTGAAACCCGCAGTGCGCGCCGTGGCGAGGTCGTGTGTGCCCTCGATCAGTCCGCCCGGCAGGTAGAAGTCCATCGTCAGCAGCGTCACGATTGCCACCACCAGGCCAATCTGGATCACTCCCGACCACATGCTGGCGTCGATCACACGCTCACTCAGCTGCCGCGGCTTGCGCGCCATCACGTCGTCGGATGCCGGGTCGACGCCCATTGCCAGCGCCGGCCAGGAGTCGGTGACCAGGTTGATCCAGAGGATCTGCGTGGCGAGCAAGGGCAGCACCACGGCACCGCCGGCGCCCCCGGTTGTGGCTGTCAACCCGATCACTCCCGCCCCGACGACACCCAGGAACACGGTCAGCACCTCGCCCATGTTTCCGGACAGCAGGTAGCGCAGGAACTTGCGGATGTTGTCGAAGATTGCGCGACCCTCGCGCACAGCCTCGACGATCGTGGCGAAGTTGTCGTCGACAAGGATCATCTTGGCTGCTTCCTTCGTCACCTCGGTCCCGGTCACACCCATCGCGACGCCGATGTCGGCCGCCTTCAGTGCTGGTGCATCGTTGACGCCGTCGCCGGTCATCGCGACGACGTTGCCATCGGCTTGCAGCGCATCGACGATGCGCAACTTGTGCGCGGGCGACACCCGGGCGTAGACGGACGTCTTGCGCACCGCCTCGGCAAAGCCCGAGTCGTCGAGTGCGTCGAGCTCTGACCCCGTCAACGCGCTGGCGCCGGCCTCCACGATTCCGAGATCCACAGCGATGCGCGCCGCGGTGCGCGGGTGGTCGCCGGTGATCATGATCACCCGGATGCCGGCCCGACGCGCCTCGCGAATGGCCACCGCCGCCTCCTCGCGCGGTGGGTCGATGATGCCCACGGTGCCCACGAATACGAGGTCGCGTTCCAGCGATTCCGTGGCTTGCGTGTCCTCGCCCGAAGCGAGCGGGCGGTAGGCCACGGCCAGAGTGCGCAGCGCCGCGTCGGAAAGCGTGTCGACATCTGCCAATATCCGGGCCCGACGCGCATCGTCGAGATCGACCAGATCCATCCCCACCCGAACCCGGGTACATCGGCCGAGCAGGACGTCCGGGGCGCCCTTGGTGATCACCACGACGTCGTCTTCGTGTTCGTGGTCGATCTCGATGGTCGACATGATCTTGCGCTCCGACGTGAACGGGATTTCGCCGATGCGCTCGAAACGCCGCTCGCGCCGCTCGGTGACGCCCAGCTTGCGCTCAGCCACCAGGAACGCCGCCTCGGTAGGGTCGCCGTGGATTTCCCACTCGCCGTTGGCCCCCTGGCGCAGGTCGGCGTCGCCGGCCAGGCTGCCGCCGCTGAGCACCACGATGTTCTCGTCACGCAACGGTCCGGCTGGCAGCTCGGTGCCTTCCTGTTCCACCTGCCCCTCGGGCGCGTATCCCACCCCAGTCACGTGGCTGCTACCCGAGGCGGTCATCACCTGCACGATGGTCATTTCGGCGCGGGTCAGGGTGCCGGTCTTGTCCGAGGCGATGACCGAGGCGGAGCCCAGGGTTTCCGCCGACGAAAGTTTCTTGACGATCGCGTTGTGCTTGGCCATCCGCTGCACCCCCAGGGCGAGCACCACCGAAAGGATCGCCGGCAGCCCTTCGGGCACGGCCGCCACCGCCAGCGACACGCCGAGCAGCAAGACGTGAATCACGTCGGCGGCGCTGCGGATATCGGACATCAGCAGGATGGTCCCCACCACGACGGCAGCAATGATGACGACCGCGATACCGAGCATGCGCCCGATGCGTCCAATTTCTTTTTCCAGCGGTGTTGGCTCCTCCGCGGTGGCTTCGAGCATTTCTGCAATCGAGCCCATCTCGGTGTCCATCCCGGTCGCCGTCACCACGGCGCGACCGGTGCCCTGCGCAACGGCCGTGCCCTTGAAGACCATGTCGAGCCGATCGCCGAGCGGTGCCAGTTCGGGCAGCGTGGTGGCATCCTTGAGCACCGCTTCGCTCTCGCCCGTCAGAGACGCCTCCTGCACGCGCAGTGATGTGGCCTGAACCAGACGCGCATCCGCCCCGACGGCGTCACCTTCGCCGAGCACGAGCAGGTCACCACGCACCAGCTCTGAGCTGGGCAACCGCTGCACCTGACCGTCACGCAGGACCGCGGAAGTCGCCGCAGTCATTCGGGCCAGTGCGGCCACGGCGTCCTGCGCCTTGGCTTCCTGCACATAACCCAGCACCCCGTTGAGCAGGACGATCGTCGCGATGACGAGTGCATCCACAGGCCAGCCGCCCTGGCCCTCGATCACCCAGGCCAGCAGCGCGATGGCAACAGCGGCGAGCAACAGGTAGACCAGGGGATCATGGAAGTGCGACAGGAAGCGACGCCACGCGGGCCGCCGCGGCGCGGAGCGGAGTTCGTTGGGGCCGTTTTCCGACAGTCGGCGCGACGCCTCCTCTGAAGTGAGCCCGTTTTCGATGTCTGCGCCGAGAGCCCTTGCCACCTCGTCAGCATCCTTGACGGACGGGTCGTCGAGACTACCTGTCTTCGCCGTGGCGGGCGGCGGGGTTGGAGGCGGCGCGTCCGACGCCGAGTCGCCCGTGTGGTCGTCGAGTGCGGGAGCGGCCGGCGCAGGCACGGCGGGTACCACGGGCGTTGAAGCGGAGACCGGAGCCGCTCTCGGCGTTGGTGCTACAGCCTGCTTTTGTGCGGGCTTGTGTTCGCTCACGTGCTTGGGTAGGGCTTCGTCTGCGGACTGACGCCCGCGTTGGTGCACGATCACCTTAATATCGGCAACTTCAAGTCGGGTTTCGTCGTACCGCACAGTGGCGCTACTGGCGGCGTAGTTCACCGTAGCGCTTGCAACGCCCGCCACATTGCGAATGCGTCTTTCCACTTCGTCCACGGTCAAGACTGACAGCATGTCGCGCACTTCAATGACGCTCGTTCTCATCGCACTTTCTCAAAGGGCGTCATTGGGCGTCATCTTTATTCAGGGCATTCGGATCCATGACGTCATCATCACCGCAGTCTCTTGCTCCAGAATTCCCATGCGATTCCATGGAGTGCGCCAAACACAAATCCAGCGACGGTGAACAGCGCGAATCCCGTCAAGTAAGCGAGGGGACTGCCGGAGATTGGCAACGGACTGGCCGGCGCAAGTGCAGCAAGCAGCCCGAAGGGCGGAAACAGAACGTCGAAAATTGCGCATAAGGTATATGCCACACTCAGCGTTACCGTCAGCGAGAGCGCATGTACTTTCCAGGAGTCAGCTCTTGGCGCAGCAGCTACGGGCGTTGAGGGCTTCGCGGCCAGCGCGACCGGAGACGGCTTCGGCGGAGCATCTGGCGTTGCCGATGGCGGCGTTGAAGGCCGCGCGCTCGGTGCCGTTTTATCCTGTTGTCCGTCTCCTGCGGGAACGGTCACCTGGGGCACGGCGGCGGCCGCGACAGTAGAAGTTTTTGGCATGGCGGCTTCGGGCTTTGAAGCAGGGGCAGGCGCAACTTTCGGCGTCGGCACTACAGCAGGCTCGCGTGCGGGCTCGTGTTCGCTCACATGGATGGGTAGGGACTCGCCTGCGGGTTGATGCCCGCGTTGGTGCACCATCACCTTGATATCGGCGACTTCGAGTCGGGTTTCGTCGTAGCGCACTGTGGCGTTTCCGGCAGCGTAGTTCACCGTTGCGCTCTCAACCCCCGGTACCCCGCCAATCCGCTCCTCCACTTCGTCCACGGTAAATACCGACAGCATGTCGTGCACTTCAATAACGCTCGTTTTCATCGCAACTTCCTTAATGGCTAAATGCCTGACGGAAACGTCTCCGGCGCCTCCCTGTCGCTCCACACCTGGCCCACGTCCAGCGGCTCCAGTGCGCTGGTTTCGTCGATGTGTATGACTGCATCGAACTGCTGGGCCACGCGGGTGTAGAAATAGTGGCTCTGGCGTTCTGTGTCGGGCCGGTAGATCACGCCGATGGCACGTAGTACTCTTCGGCGTTGCGCACCAGGCGCGCGTTCTGCTGCGCGTAGAAGGCTTCATCACGCTCCAGTCCGGGCGTCAGTGGCACTTCGGCGGCGCGGCGGTTCATTTCGCGTAGTTGTTGCACCACCTCGTCCTCGCAACTCCCCTTGAGGCCAAAGCTGGCGGCATAGCCATACGCTTGGGTGTCTTCTGCTGCATGGTCGAAGCAGGCGTAGCGGTACCGTGCACGGCTTGCGGAACGCCACGGCTAGATGCAGGGGATGCTGGTGGCGAATCGCCAATACCGCGGCCTGCATGGTCGAGCCCGTGGCCAGCCCGTCATCGACCACAATGACCGTGCGGCCCTGAAGGGGAACTGCCGGACGCTCGCGGGCCACCTCGAACCCCACGGCAACGCCGCCGCGCGGCAGGGCCAGCACCAGCAAGCCTGCCCGACCGCGGTACTGCTCCAGGTGGGTGGCCAGTACCCGACCAGCATGCCGCCGGTCGCGAAAGGGCAAATTGACGGCCGTCATGTTGTGTACTGCAGAGAAGTCAGGTGGGTGGTGAACCAGAAGGAGGCCAGTTGCGCGACCTGCTCCAACGCGCCCGCTTCTTCGAACAGGTGCGTGGCGCCGGGCACTATGACCAGGCTCTTTTCGCAGCGCAGCTGCGCGTGGGCCTGCTCGTTGAGTTCGATCACCTCATAGTCGGCACCACCGACAACGAACAGTGTGGGCGCTGTCACAGCAGCCAGGGCCACCGGCCCGGCCAAGTCCGGCCGCCCACCGCGGGAAACCACGGCAGCGATTTGGTCGCCCAGCCGGGCGGCCGCAATGAGCGCCGCCGCGCTACCGGTGCTGGCGCCGAAATATCCTATGGCGGCATGTTGCAACTCGGGTTGAGCAGCGGCCCAGGCGGTGGCGTCCTGCATCCGCCGGGTCAGCAAGGGGATGTTGAAGCGGTGCTCACGCGTGTGCAGGTCGATCTGCTCTTCCTGCGCGGTCAGCAGATCAAACAGCAGAGTGGCGATGCCGGCGTGCTGCAGGTGTTGCGCGACCTGTCGGTTGCGCGCGCTGTGGCGCCCGCTGCCACTGCCGTGCGCGAACAGCACCAGGCCATGGGACCCAGGGGGCAACACCAAGTCGCCGTAGAGCCAAGCGTCACCGACGGGAATACGGACTTCGCGAGGGACCAGGGTGGTGTTGACGCTATGCATGATGTTCACCTTCCAAATAACTGAATTTAACGCGGCGGCGTAGCGTGTCTGTAGGACAGAGCGTCATCAATTGAGAGTCGACAGGTTCGCGGCATCTGAGTGTTGACCTTTATCAAGTGGAAGCCCAATGGAGCAGCGAGATTCGGGTGACCTCCTGTCCATTGAAAGATGGGCATGTCAATGCCGCACTTTGTACGCTGCCGCACGGACTGAATGCGGTAAGCGCATTCCGACAGGAAGAAACGGCAGGCGATGACTGCGCCGAGCGCAAGCACTGCGTAACATCAAAGGTAAATGAATGCTCCAGCCAAATTTCTAGTTTTACTGGATGCCGCGCGTCCGTCGTCGCCTCCGCCACCTTCGCCTTCGCCGCCGTCACCCGACAGGACGCCAGAGCCAGTGCGCGATCCGAACCTCCCGGAGCATCCCGATCCGGTGCGAGAGCCGCCCTCCGAAAGGCCGCCGGTGGCCGTCACGTCCGCGCGAATCGAGGTCCGGCAGCGGTCTCGCTCATTCGCATTTTCCAGGGTCTGCCCAAGGAGCCGACATGCCACGAAAGTGGAGCGCAAAGCGCGAGCGCCAGTATGCGCACATCAAGGATAGCCTGCTCGAAAGCGGCAAGGGAGAACAAGTAGCCGAGGAGATTGCGGCACGCACCGTCAACAAGGAGCGGGCGCAACACGGCGAGTCCGAGCAGTCGAGCCCCTCGTCGATTAATGACATGTCGGCAAGCCGGCGCGGCGGTCTGCGATCGCATCAAGGTGCGGGTGGGCGCACGTTGGCTCAGCTTCGCAACGAGGCGACGCAACGCGCCGTGAAAGGCCGCTCCAGGATGACCAAGGCGCAGCTGGAGCAAGCTCTGCAGCGCTGAGCGCGCCCGGCCGCAGCGAACTGCTCGCCGGCCGGCTAAGCCAGCCTGACAAGCGCATCAATTGGCCCCCGCGCTGAAGTCCTGATCGTGTTTCCTTGCAGCTTGTGGAAGATTTGCCATGGACGAGAAGACCGCCAGTGTGCGCTGGGAAGCTCAGGGGCAAATAGGACCAGGGCCGCGTTCGCGCACGTCTTGCCTGGTGAGCGACGCATCGCGTCGAGAGTAAACTCACAATCGGGTGGCATTTCCAATCTTTGATCCCGCGCGCTTGCCGGGCGCTGGCGCAACGAGCCGGGCGCCTGCAGCGACGGGCCCGCCGGTTCGGATCCGGGACTTGGCCACGTCACTCGCATGGAGGAATGCACGATGGGCGATCGACATACCCTCGAGCGCTGCGCCGAGGTGACTGAAGCCGTCCTGCACGAAGTCTTCGCCGTCCTGCATCGACACCGGGTGGTTCTCGAGCACATGCTGCTGAAACCGAGCATGGTCGTTGCCGGCAAGAAGCAGGCGCAACAGGCACCGGTTGCCGATGTCGCCGCTCAGACGATCCGCGTCCTGAGGCGATGCGTGCCAGCGGCCGTGCCGGGTATCTTCTTCCTGTCCGGCGGACAGACGCCCGCTGAGGCGACCGTCCATCTCGACGCGAGGAACCGGCTCGCGCCGCAACCGTGGGGCTTGAGCTTCTCGTACGGGCGCGCGCTGCAGGAGCCGGTCCTGCAGGCTTGGAAGGGGCAGGTAGTCAATGCGCGCAGCGCGCAAGACGCGTTGCTCGAACGAGCGCGACTGAACGGCGCGGCGTGCGAGGGACAGTACGACCCCGCGATGGAGGACGCCGGTCGGCAGCGGCCCGCGAAATGAACGCGAGCCCACCCGGCGAGCGTGGTACCGCCGTTGCTGTATCCGCAATCGAGACCATCAGTGCAGTGACCCTGGCGACGCACGACATGGCTCGCGCGGTTCGGTTCTACAGGGCGTTGGGATTCACGGTGCACCACGGAGGAGAGGTCGCCGCGTTCACCAGTCTTGCGGGCGGGTCCGGCTCCCTCAACCTCATTGCCCAAGCCGCGGATCGCGCCTGGTCGTGGTGGGGTCGCGTGATCTTCCACGTCGCCGACGTGTGCCTTCCATCGGCATCGACGCGCTGATAGCCACCGATCCGTCCGGCTTCATTACCGACGTCAACAAGCGGATGGAGGCACTCACCGGTTGCACGCGTGACGAGCTGATCGGCGCGCCGCTCGGGAACTACGGTGAGATCAGGTGCCAGTCCGGCTTTTGCCCGTTCTTTCCACGGGACGCTTCGATTGACGCGGTGCATGCACAGGCACCACCTCGCGAACTCTGTCACGACCTGCGGTCGCATCCGTCTGCGCGTGCAACGGGAACTGCTGCGGGTTCAGAGGCTTGCCCGGCACTTGCGCGTTGGTTGAGCTTTTTGGCTGTTTCATGATGACTCCAGGTTGGTGGTTTAGCGTACTAGGATGGCTTCGAAATTTCCGAAAGCGCTTCGGCAGCCGGCCGGATTTCCGAACTTTCGACGGCAAAATCGCCCAGTGCAACGATGCCGACCAGGCGTTTCTCACGATTCACGACCGGCAAACGCCGCACTTGGCGTTTGCTCATGATCTTGGCGGCCTCTTCGACCGAGTCGTCCTCGAAGGCCCAGGCGATGCCTTCGGACATCACATCGCGGACTTTGGTGCCGGTGTCCTTGCCCTCGGCGACGGCGCGAATTGCGAAGTCGCGATCCGAGATCGTCCCTATCATGCGATCGTTTTCTCCGACCGGCAACATTCCAAAGTCCCCATCGCGCATCTCTCTTGCGGCTTCCCGGATACTCATATCGGGACTGATCACCTTCACGTCGCGGCTCATCAGGTCTTTCAGCTTTTGCATGTCCATTCTCCTTGTATCAAGTCTTCACGATTGAAGCGTATGTCGTTGCATCAGGGGCGCTCGCGCAGTTCCTTCACGCCCGCCTGTTCGCCGCAGTGATCGCAGCAGACGCGCCTGCCCACGCATCTGAACAGCCGCATCGCGACGAACTGCTTCCCCACAAACTGACGCCGGGGCGCCGAGCCAACGCGCGCTCGTCATCCGACGACCCGTCAAGGGTCGGACGGCAAGACGCTTACATTGGATCACCCCTGTTGGTTGGATCGTTGGTTCAGGCCATCGCGGCCATTTTTCGGCATTCCTGAGCGCACCGATGGCAGGCTTCGGCGCATTCTTTGCAATGCGCCATGGCGTGCTTTGCGCACTCGTCGCCGCAGGCCTGGCAGATGTCGGCGCACACGCCGCAGATGGCTTTTGCATGAGCGCTGCCCCGAGCCATTGCACCGACGGCGGTCGCACAGATGGCGGCACAGTCCATGTCAAGGGCGATGCACTTCGCCATCATCTTGACGTCCTGCTCCTGCAGACACGAGGCTGCACAGTGATTGCATACGACATAGCAGGCATTGCAAGCTTCGATGCACGCATTGAACTTTTGGTGAGGCATTTGATATTTCTCCCGGTTACATAAACCGACTTGATGCAGCCCGATGAGGGCGCTCTCGCGCCCTGACGCTGCGTCCTGGTTCGGGTGTTCAGATTTTCCGGGCTCGGTGATCGGCGGCACGCGTCCCTTTTCAGGATCCTCCGTCGTTTTCGGAAGGGGCTCAGGCTTGCGGTCCGGCGGCGGTGGCGGCGGTGGGACGGGGTTGCTGGCGCGGGCGCTCATTCGCGCTCGATGTCGCGGGACAAGCCGTCCCGCGACGACGAAGTCTCGTCCACAGGTGTGTTGTCGTCCGAAGGAATGTCATCCTCTCGCTCAATCTCGGGCTCCTCGTCATCGAGTCGAGGCACGATCGGGGGCACGCTGTGAGGCTGTACGGTCATGGTGTTCTCTTCAATGATGGTGGCTTGGCGCGCCGGAGTCTTCCGGCTCGCCGAGAGGCAACAAAGGGCCGAATTCAGGGCCGACGGCAATTGCTGGTGAACCGATACATCCCATAGGGATTGCGTTCGGTGTAGCTCATTGCGTTCTCTCCCAAAAGTCGATGGAAATATTCGTTGCCACTGCTACTTGCGGTCAGTGTTCTTCATAGCTTTTTTTGCATCGCCCACGCCCTTTTGAGCCTTGCCTTCAACCTGCTTGGCCAGACCTTTGACTTGCTGGCCTGTGCTGCCGGTCAATTTTCCAGCCTTCTCCTGCGCCTTGCCGGCCGCGTCCTTGATAGCGCCCTTGACTTGATCGCGGTTCATAAAAAATCCCTCGGTTGGTTGAAAGTATCGGTTGGCCACTGTGGCTTTTTCGATATGGCTCAGCATGGCCTTGTGTTTTAGGCGTAGCCTCAGACAGCGACGGCAGTTCCTGTCGGATTGGTCCTACGTGCTCAAGGGACGGGCACGGCCAAGCACAATCCACCGATGATCGATCTCTTCCGCGAAGCGCTTTTCCTGATTCCACTGGCCTTCATCGGCGTCGTCATCTTCCTGCTGATCGTCATCTGGTCGATCCGCCGCCACCTTGACCCGACACTGTATGTGGAGAGCACCGCGTCGATCGACGAGCTCATGACATCGATGGCCGGCCTGACGCTCACCACTGCCGTGGCCGGCAACTTGGTCGAGGTCCTGGAAAACGGCGCGTTTTTCGACGTGCTGCTGCAACGGATCCGGGCCGCCGAAAAAACCGTGCACTTCGAAACATTTCTGTGGAAAGAAGGCGTGCTCGGCCAGTGCGTGGCGGACGCATTGACAGATCGGGCGCGTGCCGGCCTCAAGGTGCGGGTGCTGCTGGATGCGACCGGTTCCAGGAAAATCGGCAAAGCCGCGCTGAAGCAGATGCGCGACGCCGGATGCAGGGTCGTCTTTTTCCACAAGCGGGCCTTTCGCAACGTCGGCGTGCTGAACGACCGTGACCACCGCAAGCTGGTGGTGATCGACGGCCGCGAAGCCTTCGTCGGCGGCCATTGCTTCGTCGACACATGGTTAGGCGACGCGCAGGACGGCGAGCACTACAGCGACCTCAGCGTGCGCGTGCACGGACCCGTCGTGAACAGCGTGCAGGCCGCCTTCAGCGAGAACTGGGCGGGCGAGACCGGCGAGCTGTTCGTCGGCAACGACGTGTTCCCCACGTTGGCGCCGGTTGGCGACGTGTTGATCCATGTGACGTATGCCAAGCCGGGCGGGTCAGCGGCGGCCGTGAAGATCATGCACCACACTGCGATCTGCCTGGCCCGCAAGCGGATCTGGATCCAGAACCCCTACTTCATCCCGCAACCCAAGGCGATCGACGCCTTCGGCGAAGCCGTCAAACGTGGCGTCGACGTCCGCGTGCTGATGCCCGCCACCAGCGGCTCCGACAACCCGATGGTGCAGCACGCGGGCCACCGCAATTTTGAAAAGTTATTGAAGTGCGGCGTGCGGCTGTTCGAGTATCCGCACACGCTGCTGCACCAGAAGGTGATGACCGTCGACGGCGTCTGGAGCGCGATCGGCTCCAGCAACTTCGATGACCGCTCGTTCGAAACGAATGACGAAATCATGCTGGGGATCTGCGACAAAGCGACGGCGCAGAAGCTGGATTTGGTTTTCGAGAAATACGCCCCGAAGTGTCAGGAGATCAAGCTGAAGGCTTGGCAAAAGCGCGGGCTGTGGCACAAGCTGAAGGACAACGTGTTTTATATGCTCCACGAAGTCCTCTGATCGACAACCCCACTGCGCTGCGTCGTCAGGGGACGCTCTCTTGGCGCGATAGAATGGCTTGTTCCGTTACAGGCGTCGTATGAGCCTCGTTTGGCCCGTCATCGAGGATAGCCCGTCGAGTCGATTTGAAGAGTGGCAACTCGCCCAGAACTTGTGCCAGATGGGGACGTAACTTTTCAAGGACAGCAAATTCCGTCGAGGGTTTCGTGGCGGAAGATTTGGCTTCCATCGCCTCCATGGCAATAAGACGCCGGGCGAAATCCCGCAACTGCGGAGTGGCTCGATCCATTCAGAAAATAGTTCTTCTGGAATCCTAAGTCGCTAAGCCGGGCCGGCTTGTAAGTGGCCTGCTCCGAGTGTTGCACAGTCTTCGATTGCTGTGGGGTTGCCATACGCACGGATTTCATCTCGGCTGGAGGCGTCTTGTTGAGCAGCAAACCCACCGTGGCCGCTGAAGGAAGATGGCAACGCGTCTGTTCGAGGGGTGAGAGCGCGGCTGACGGGCGCGCTCGCCGCGCGGCTGACATTCGTCGTACAGTTCCATGATGCCGGCCTTGGACGTGACGCCCCTCCTCGCAACCGACGTTGCCGTGATCGGCGCCGGCACGGCCGGCCTGACGGCTTTCAACGAAGTCACCCGCGCTGGCCGGTCCGCCCTGTTGATCGACCGCGGTCCGCTGGGCACGACCTGCGCGCGCGTGGGCTGCATGCCGTCCAAAGCAGCGTTGCATGCGGGGCAACGTTGGGCCGCGTTGCGTGAGCTCACGGTTCGCCAGGGGATGCCGCCTGGCTGCTCGGCCGACGAGCTTTGGCGCCATGCCCGTGCCACCCGCGATGCGCTGGTGCAAGGCGCCGTCCGGCAAACGGAGTCACTCGCTGGCGAGCGGCTGTTGATGGGCACTGCGCGCTTCATTGCGCCCGATCTGCTGGATGTTGACGGTCGGCAGGTCCGTGCCGGCGCCTTCATCGTTGCCACGGGATCACGCCCGGTGGTGCCATCCGCCATGGCGGCGCTGGGGGAGCGGCTTCTGACCACCGACAACTTGTTCGAGTTGGACCGGCTGCCGCGCAGCATCGGCGTCATCGGACTGGGCGCCATAGGTCTGGAGATGGGACTGGCGTTGGCGCGTCTGGGGGTACGCGTCGTGGCCGGCGACCTCCAGGACACGCCGGCCGGCATTACCGACCCCGCCGTGCGCGAGCGCGCCATGCAGCGATTCGGCCGTGAACTGCCGATGTGGATGGGGCGTCCGATCGAGACGCAGGCCGTGGCGGACGGCGTGCGCATGTCCAATGGTGAGAACAGCGAAACCGTGGATGTCGTCCTCGCGGCGCTGGGCCGTCGGGCCAACGTCGAGTCTCTGGACCTGGCGCGTGCCGGCGTCACCCTGGACGCCAAGGGACAGCCCGTTGTTGATTCCTCGACGCTTCGCGCCGGCACGGCACCGGTCTTCCTGGCTGGCGACGTCCAACCCGACCGACCGCTCATGCACGAAGCGGCTGACGAGGGCGTCATCGCGGCACGCGGCGCGCTCGCGCTCGTGACAGGCCGGTCGCCGACCCTGCCGGCGCGGCGGACATCGCTGTCGATCATCTTCAGCGATCCCGACATTGCCGCGGTCGGTGTGCCCTTCGATCGACTGGATCAGGCAGCCGTCGTCGTTGGCACTGCCGAAGGCGATGGCAACGGACGCTCCAGGATTTTGGGGGTGCCGGAAAATCTGGTGCGTCTCTATGTGCAGCGCGGAAGCGGCGTGCTGATCGGCGCCAGCCTGATCGCAACCCACGGAGAGCACCTGGCGCATCTGCTGGCCTGGGCAATCCAGCGGGGCGATTCAGTTGGCGAGCTGCTGGCCATGCCCTACTACCACCCCACTGTCGAGGAGATGGTGCAGTCCGCACTGAAAGACGCGGCAAGGCAGTTGGCCGCTGCGTGATCCGGATCTTATCGGTCCGCGCCAGCGTAACGCTGGAGGACCTCGTCGAGCAGTGGTGCTATGGCTGCCTCCGGCGCGAAGGCGTCGGCGAACTTCACGCTGCAGGACTGCACGAGCGAGCGCAACTCCGGCGACAACGCCTGGAAACCCACCACCAGGTCGAACCGGTCCAGCGGCAGCCCGGAGTTGCCGAGCGATTCGGCGCTGGTCTCTATCGCCAGCGCCTCGCAGCCGGGGTCGGAGATGAGCGCCAAAACCCGCGCCGGCAGGTCGTCGCCGGGTTGGCAGCGGGCGTGCCCGGCGAGCAGCGTGTAATCGCCGCCCGTCTGACCCACGGCC
>JBKJHN010000021.1:0-23113 GCA_046599015.1 Ramlibacter sp. | reverse complement strand
ACGCGCGCTGGCCACGGTGTTTCATGCGCCAGTACATCGGACGGTCAAAGACATGGGTCGGGTCGCGCAACACCTGGGTCAGTGACATTCCGTCCAGTGGATAGTCGGGGTGGGCCGCGACACCGGCGAGGTCGAGCATCGTGGCTGACCAGTCCATCGTCATGCAGTGCTGCGAACTGACACCATCCGGCGCAATGCCTGCCGGCCAATGGGCGATCCAGGGCACGCGGATTCCGCCTTCGGTCAGATCCATCTTGCCGCCCACCAGCGGCCAGTTGTCGGAGAAGCGTTCGCCGCCGTTGTCGCTGGTGAACACGATCAAGGTGTTGTCGAGCAGTCCATGGCCGCGCAACGTCACCACCAGCTGACCGATGCCTTCGTCCATGTGGTGGATCATGCGCCGGTAGGTGTCGATGTTGCCGCCGTCCAGGTGGAACAGGCTATTGCTGATCTGCGCTGGCACGTTCGCATCGTCCCGCGTCTCCCATGGCCAGTGCGGAGCGGTGTGGTGCAGACTGAGGAAGAAGGCCGAACCTTGTTTCGCACCCGCTGCCATGCGGTCGACGAAATCGATCGCGCGCCGGCTGATCAGGTCGGTCATGTAGCCTTCTTCTGCATGCTCCTGGTCGCCGAGATAAAGGTCGGGTTTGCCGGTCGAATTGCAGTGGGTGAAGTAGTCGGCGCCGCCGGCCATAAGACCGAAAAACTCCTCGTAACCCGAACGCAAAGGCCCGAAGTGCGGCGCAAAACCCAGATGCCATTTGCCGACCAAGGCCGTGCGATAGCCGCTGGCCCTGAGCATCGAAGGCAAGGTGGGGTGACTTGGCGGCAAACCCAGCGTCGTGCTGCCAGCCAATCGGCTGCCGATCGGCTCCTCGGCCGCGCCGCGCAGGCGGTACTGGTAGCGGGCGGTCATCAGCGCGAAACGCGTCGGCGAGCACACGGGGGAGTTGGCATAACCCTGCGTCAGTTTCAGGCCGTCGGCCGCCAATCCGTCGAGCACCGGAGAAACCTCGCCGAAGCTCGCGGGTCTGCCGCCATAGCATCCCAGGTCGGCGAAGCCGAGGTCGTCGGCCACGATGAAGATGATGTTCGGCCTCTGGGTTGTTTTCATTCGACCTTCCATACCGGTTGCCTTCGTGATGTTTTCCAGCGAATGGGTGTTTGGCGCGCCAGTGCCGTGGCTCACTCTATCCCGGGACAATGGATGCTTCCAGACTATCTCGCATTGCGACTTTATGCCAACCCGTCCGCCCATCAGCTACGACCTCGTCCAGCAATGGCTCGGGCAGCGCGGCTGGGAGCCCTTCGAGTTTCAGCGCGAGGTCTGGGACGCGATCTGCCAGGGACGCAGCGGAATGCTGCACGCCACCACCGGCTCGGGCAAAACCTACGCGGTCTGGCTCGGCATATTGGCTCAATTGCTGCAGCGCCACCCGCCGGCACGCGGGGCCGAGCCTTTACGCGCTATCTGGCTGACGCCCATGCGCGCCCTGGCGGCCGACACGACACGCGCGCTTGCGCAGCCGTTACGCGACCTGGCGCCCCAATGGTCGATCGGGCAGCGCACCGGCGATACGCCTGCCAGCGAGCGCGCGCGCCAGGACCGGCGCTTTCCGACCGTGCTCGTTACGACGCCTGAGTCGCTCACGCTGATGCTCACGCGCGACAACGCCCGCGACGAACTGCAAAGCGTCGAATACGTCGTGGTCGATGAGTGGCACGAACTGATCGGCAGCAAGCGCGGCGTGCAGGCGCAGCTGGCGTTGGCGCGCCTATGGCGTTTCAATCCGGGTCTCGTCACCTGGGGACTGAGCGCGACGCTCGGTAATCTGCAGGAGGCCATGGAAGTGCTTTGCAGCCCGGCTCGCGCAGTGAGTGAAGCGCCGCCTCCGGCGTTGGTGCGCGGCCGCATCGAAAAGAACCTGATCATAGACACCTTGATCCCGCCAGATCCCGGCAAATATTCCTGGGCCGGCCACCTGGGCGCCCGCATGCAGCAGCCGGTGGTGGACGAGATCGCCAGGTCCGGGACCACGCTGGTGTTCACCAACGTGCGTTCTCAAGCCGAGATCTGGTACCAGCTGCTGCTCGAAGCCAGGCCGGACTGGGCCGGCGAAATCGCGTTGCACCATGGATCACTGGACCGCGCCACCCGGGAGTGGGTGGAGCAGGGCCTCAAAGAGGGGACTTTGCGGGCGGTGGTGGCGACCTCGTCGCTTGACCTCGGCGTGGACTTCCTTCCTGTCGAGCGTGTGCTGCAGATCGGTTCGGCCAAGGGGGTCGCCCGGATGATGCAGCGGGCCGGGCGCAGCGGCCATGCGCCCGGGCGCGCAAGCCGGCTGACGCTGGTGCCCACGCACACCATGGAGATCATCGAAGCCGCGGCCGCGCGGCAAGCCGCGCATAGCGGGCGGGTGGAGCAGCGCCAGTCACCGCGCAAGCCCCTGGATGCGTTGGTGCAGCACCTGGTCACCATCGCACTGGGCGGCGGTTTTGAGGCTGACGCACTGTTCGATGAGGTGCGCACGGCTTGGGCCTATGAAGACCTCACGCGAGAAGAATTCAACTGGGCGTTGACGTTTTGTGAGCGAGGCGGCACGAGCCTGACAGCTTATCCCGACTATCACCGCATCGCCCAAGACGAGGAGGGCGTCTGGCGCGTGCGGGACCGGGCGGTGGCCAAACGGCATCGTCTGGGCATCGGCACGATCGTGAGCGATGCCGCCATGCAGGTGAAGTACCTGAGCGGCGCCAACATCGGTACGATGGAAGAAGGGTTCATCGCCCGGTTGCGCCAGGGCGACTGCTTCTTTTTCGCCGGCAAGCTGCTCGAGTTCGTGCGCGTGCGCGAGATGGCCGCTTACGTCAGGAAGGCCACGCGCAACAAAGGTACGGTCCCCACCTGGCAGGGCAGCAAGATGGCGCTTTCGGCCGAGCTGGCCGATGCCGTGCTGGAAATGATGCAAAGGGCGGCGCAAGGCGACTTCTTCGAACCCGAGCTGCAGGCGGCGCGGCCGATGCTGGAAACCCAGGCCCGGCTGTCCCGCATCCCCACGCCCGGCACCTTGCTCGTCGAGGCATTCCGTTCGCGCGAGGGATACCACCTGTACCTGTACCCGTTCGCCGGCCGGCATGTGCACCTGGGGCTTGCGAGTCTGCTCGCCTGGCGCCTCGCGCGCGAACGGCCCAACACCTTCAGCATGTCGGTCAACGATTATGGGTTCGAGTTGGTGAGTCCCGGAGAATTCGACCTCTCGCCGGTGACCGGCAAGGACGTTTTCACAACCGGCGATCTCTTGCAGGACGTGCTGGCATCGCTCAATTCCACCGAGCTGGCGCAGCGTCGATTCCGTGAAATTGCGCGCGTGGCCGGCCTGGTGTTCTCCGGCTACCCCGGCCAGCGCAAGAGCGCGAAGCAGTTGCAGGCTTCAAGCGGGCTTTTCTTCGAGGTGTTCCGCAAGTACGACGAGGGCAACCTGCTGCTGACGCAGGCGCAACAAGAGGTGCTCAGTCAGGAGCTGGAAATTTCGCGCCTGCGCTCCACGCTCGCTGGGATGCGGCGCAAGACGATCGAGTTCGTTCAGCTGGGTCACCCCAGTCCGATGAGCCTGCCATTGATGGTCGAGCGTTTCCGTGAGCAGCTGACAACCGAGCAGCTCTCCACCCGCCTTGACCGGATCTTGCGTGACATGGAGCGTGATACCACCATCCCGTGACAGGCGTGC
Organism: Ramlibacter sp.; assembly: GCA_046599015.1. GTDB lineage: Bacteria > Pseudomonadota > Gammaproteobacteria > Burkholderiales > Burkholderiaceae_C > Ramlibacter. Next base: position 19,385 of record JBKJHN010000021.1, on the reverse strand, counting down.
CGTGTCAGGCACTCATGAGTGCGCCGACGCTTCGCCGCTTGTCTTGTCGGTGCTTTGACAGGAGGCCCATGCGTCGCCTTGAACGGCTGAACCAGAAGGGTGCGGCGAGTGGATCACGTCGTGCACGAAACGCAATTTGTTCAGGGCTTGTGAACTCAGTACGAAGGACGGTCCGTCAGGAACGCCAGTGCGCTGCCACACTGCAGCCACTGGACGTTTTCGAAGAACAGTGTGTGACCACAGTGGTCGCAGCGAAAAGTCTTCATCGCAATCCGTCCAAAGGAAAAGGCAGGCGCGGCCCCCGGCCGATAAGTCGCCTGCCTTTCGCGCCGGCTGACGGGCCGGCGCCGCCGTGTCTTATGGACGCACGGCCAGGTTGTTGCGCACCTCACGCACACCCTTGGTGTTGCGGGCTATGGCTTCGGCCTGGTTCTTCTCGGCGTTCGACTTGGCAAAGCCCGAGAGAGCGACGGTGCCGTTCAGCGTCTCGACCTTGATCGCGACGGCGTCCACCGTCTTGTCCTCGACGAACTTCGCCTTGACGGCGGTCGTGATGGCGACATCGTCGACATACGCGCCCGGGGTTTCCTGCCCGCGGATGACGGCGCAGCCCGTGGTGACGATGGTCGCGCCGGTCAGTAGTGCAAATGCAATGGCTCTTGTGTATTTCATGACTTTCTCCTTGAGTTGATCGGATGGTTACGGTGCCGAAGCTCTCCAAAGCTCCCCGGACGACGGCACCACGCCTCCGGCTTGCATTCTTTTCTTACCGTCAGGTCTGATGGTCCTTCTGGAAGTCCGCCGCTGACATGGCCGACATCACGATGCTGGACAGTTGAGAGGACTTGGCCAGCGCCACGATCAGTCCCGTCACGGAAATCAAGCGCCAGGGGCGCGCGACGACGAACACCGCGCCAAGGGCGGCGGCAATGCCCAGAAACCGCGCCGGCTTTCTTTTCGCATAGGAGGACAGGAGCGGCGTCGCCAACTCCACGCCCATGTGGGCTGGGTGATGCCGCCACCAGCTGCTCACGGCCCGCCTGAAGCGGCCGAACCAGGCCACGGGGCCCCCGCTGGATCGGTCTTCATCCGATCGGTCTTGCTCGGCGCCAGGCCGGCGGGTCTCTCGATCGTCATTGCGGCGGTCACGGCGATGCACATGCTCGATGATGGCAAGGCGCGTTCGGGCCAGTTTGTCGGCGGCATCGGTCATGTGACCCTCTTTGCCGCTGATGCGGCCGCACCGTGCGCTGCGCTCATGAGCTCGCCCCGATCGTGCGCAGCGCCTGGGCGTCCGCATCGAGCTGGGCTTTCAACTCCGTGAAGGCCTTCGCGGGAAGCCGTTGGCGCGCGACGTTCCAGGCCAACACCGCCACCAGCAGCGCGGCGCCAGGCGCGAAGAGGAATACCCAGTTGAACTCACCCTGCATGACTCCCAGCATCACGGCCACGCCTGCGAGCACCAGGAACACGACCAGAGCCATCACCGTGACGCCCCAGGCGATCACGCGCTTGGCTACCTCCGAGCCGACGCTCGAGGCCTCTTCCTGCACCAGCGCCGCATAGCCGGCCACATGGTCCACGAACAGTTCCGGCCGATTGATCAGTACCGAGAATATTGGATGAATCATGCGTGTCGAAGCCGGGGCTTCAGTAGTAACGGCGGTCGCTGTTACGCCGCATTGCCAATACCAGGGCCGCGACTGCGGCGCCGATGGCGGCGGCAATCAGGGCGGACTTCAGTGGCTGCTCCGCCACATACCGCGTGGTCGCCTGCGCATACTCGCCAACACTGCTCACGCCGCGGCTCGCCAGTTCCTTGGCGCCATAGCGCAGGTCGCGCGCCTTCTCGCTGGCTTTTTCGAAAGCCTGGTTGGCGAACTCCTTGGTGCTCTCCAGGGCGTGCGCGGTGGCGCTGCGCGCCTCGTCTTCGTAACCCGACGGTGCTGTGCTGAGCGATCTGCTGGTGGTCATGTTGAATCCTCTTTTGGTGGTAGGAGCGAGGCAGGCCTCGCGGGAACAGATATTCGCGGAAAAACCCTTATCGATTGCGCGCGATGCCGACGACAAATGCGACGACCGCCATGATGACGAACACGAAGAACAGGATCTTGGCGATCTCGACAGCTCCCGCGGCAATGCCGCCAAAGCCGAACAAGGCTGCGATCAGCGCAATCACCAGGAAAACAATGGCGTAGTGCAACATGCCGACTCCTTGCGGGCGCGCCCGGGTTTTTGGGGGCTTCGCGGTTGTGCGAAACACCTGGGACAAGGTTAGATCGCCAGGTCATCCGCTGATGATCAGCGGCAGGCGTGTGTGCTTGTCGGTAGGGAAGATGGCTTAATGTAGGACTTCGCCGACAGCCGGAAAGGACCTTTTGGACTCAGCCGGCGCGCTGCTCAGACGGCCGGTGTCTTGGGCAGGACGGCGGAGATGCGCGTGCCCTGGCCCGGGGCCGAAGCCACGGTCAGACGCCCACCGGCCGCTTCGACGCGGTGCCGCATGCCGGCCAGGCCATGAGTCGACGCTCGGATGTCGGCGACGTTGAAACCCTTGCCGTCATCCTTGATGTCGACCTCGACGTGGTTGCCGTAATTGCGCACGCTGATTTCGACCTGCTCGGCATGCGCGTACTTGCCCACGTTGGTGAGCGACTCCTGCACCAGCCGGTACACGGTGAGCTGTCGCGATTCGTCCAGGTCCACCTGCTCCAGCCCGGTGGTGATCTCGACGCCTGAGCGTTCGGAGAACTCACGCGCCAGGATCTCGAGTGAGGCTGTCAGGCCAAGGTTGGACAGCGATGAAGGGCGCAGGTCTTCGATGATGCGGCGCTTCAGCGCGATGCCGCTGTTCAGGGCATCGGTGAGGTGCTGCAGTCGTTGCGTGACCTCCGGTGTGGACTGTGTGCCCAGTCTCGACTTCAGGCGTGCCACGTCCAGCTTGGCTGCGGTGAGCAGCGCGCCGAGTTCATCGTGCAGTTCGCGCGCCAGGTGGCCGCGCTCCTCTTCGCGCACCTGCTGCAGGTGCGTCGCGAGTTCGGCAAGTGTGGCGGTGCGCTCCCGCACCTGGCGCTCCAGCAAATCGCGTTCCTGCTGCAGCACCTTCTGCTGCTCCTCGCCGGCAAACTTGAGCGCAGTGGTCTGCCGCAGATAGAGGTAAAAGGCAAACAGGGCGGCCATTGTCACCGCGGCGATGCCAATGCGCGACAACATCAGCGAGCGCCGCACCTGCACCTGGCTCACTTCCATCTTGGCGGTCGAGGCGTTGATCAGCTTGGCGGCCTGCTCCCGGATGGCATCCATGTGCTCCTTGCCGACGTCCGTCATCAGCACGAACTTCCACGCATCTTCATTGCCTTGCTTGCGCATCCGCACCGACAAGTCCATCTCCGCCAGCTTGCGCTGGACGTTGCGCGTCAGCTGGGCCAGCGTGTTGAATTCGTCCGCACTGGGCCCATAAATCAGGCGTAACCCATCCAGCTGCTGCCCGATCTCCCCCACCGCCGCGTTGTAGGGTTCGAGGTAGCGCGGGTCCCCGGTGAGCAGGTAACCGCGGGAACCGGTTTCCGCGTCCAGCACATGCTGCAGCACTCGATTCAGCGAGCCGCGGGTGCTCGCCGCCCCGGCGATGTCGTCCAGGGCCTCGGTCGACCGATTGAAGCCGGTTTCGTTGATGCCGATCAGGATGCAGGCCGCCAAAAGCGCGAGCGCCAGGCTGATCGCCATCCTGGGTACCGGGATCGAAGGCATGAATCTCACTGGAATCGGTCCTTCTTTTGTTTGAAATCCAGAACAATCATGGCTGAAGGGTACGGCGTTTCGATGGAAAGTTGGGCACAATGTGCCTCAAACCGACATAGGAAAGCGAGCGGACATGATCAGAGTTGGCGTTGTGGATGACCACGCGATTGTGCGGTCCGGACTCAAACAGTTCTTTTCGGAACAGGTCGATCTGCGCGTCGTGGGCGAAGCGGCGAGCGGGCGAGAGGCAATCGACCTGGTCCGCACCACCGAACTCGACGTTCTGGTGATGGACCTGTCCATGCCCGGCCAGAGCGGTATCGACGCGTTGGGGATGATCCGGGCCAAGGCTCCCGACGTCGGCATCCTCATCCTCTCGGGCTACCCTGAGGAGCATTACGCGATGAACCTGATCCGGCAGGGCGCCAGCGGCTACCTCAACAAGGAGTGCGAGCCGATGGAGATCGTCAACGCGATCCGTACCATCTCGCTCGGGCGCCGCTATATATCTCCGGCTGTCGCCGAACTGCTCGCCCAGCAGCTCAATCGAAAGGAAGGCGGCGCCCCCCATGAGCAGCTGTCCGAACGAGAGTTCCAGGTCTTCCTCAAGCTGGCCAAGGGCGAAACCGCCGGCGATATCGCCAAGGCGTTGTCGTTGAGCGTCAAGACCGTCAGCACTTACCGCACCCGGCTCATGGAAAAGATGAGCCTCGCGTCCAACAGCGACCTGACCTACTACGCGCTCAAGAACAAGCTGATCGATTAGGGCCTGAGTGTGGCCTTTGGCATCCGGTGTTTATGCCCCGGGTGGCGGCAATTCGCTTTGCTGGATGCAGTACTCGATGAGTGCGTCGATTTCATTGGACTTGTCGAACACCGCGTCCGCTCCGAGTTGGGTGCAGCGCTTGCGCATGTCCGCGGTCGCGTAGTTGCTCAGCACCACTACGCGCTGATGGGCCGGCCGTCCACGACAAGCTTCGAGCACGCCCAGGCCACTGCCCTGTTTAAGGAAAAGATCGACGATGGCCAAGTCCCATCGGGTCCCATGCTGAGCCAGCCACCCTTTGGCTTCGTTCTCGGTTTCTGCCCATCCCAGCGCCTCGATGGAGGCCAGCTCTTCAAGTGTTCCGATCAGGTTTTCGCGGATCGTCGCGTTGTCTTCGACAATGTATGTTTTCAGTTCCACAAGGAGTCACCAGCACGGCGGGGAGGTATGGACATCGCGCCGGACCGCTGCCGATGTATCGTCTTGTATCCCCGCCAGCGGTCATTTTGCCAGCGCGACCGGCTGGAAAGCGTAGGATGTTTCCTACCTTGCGCTTGTAGGCCACCGCCCACATCAGCTGCCGCACCATGCTGACCGCGCAACAATTCCTCACCGCGCACACTTCGCTGAAACAAGGCTCGGCTTTGCCGGGCCTCCTTTCAGGGGGTGCCGTGGCGAAATTGTTGGTCGAATCGGCGATCATTTTTTTTGGCACGCTGATGGCGGCGGGGTTGCTTGCGTTCGGCGAGCCTGTGGCTTGGGACCGTGCCGTGACGAAGGAGGCAGGGGTCAGGCAGGCGGTGAATCGGTTACTGGACTCCGAGCGGCCCCGCGTCCAGGTGATTCCGTCCATTGACTACGCACTGACGCCGGTGACGGAATGGCATGAATGAGGCGGCCACCCCCCCCGTTGTTCGCGGTCAGCCGCTGTGGGTCAAGCTGCTCGCGGGCCTGCTGGCTGTTGTCGCGGCGCTGGTGCTTCTGATCGCAATGTTTCCTTGGGATGTACTGCGCGGGCCCTTGAACCGCTACGTCAGTGACAAGACGGGCCGGCACTTCGAGATCACGCGACGGCTCGACGTCAAGTTGGGCCGCACCACGCGCATCCTTGCTGACGGTATCGAGTTCGCGAATCCTGAGTGGGCCAGTAACCCGAACCTGGTCAAGGCCGAGAGCGCGGAAATCGAAATCGAGCTGCTGCCGCTGCTGAGTCGACGCATCGTGATGCCGCGAATCGAGCTGCGCCAGCCGCAACTGGGTTTGCAGATCGAGCCGGACGGCCGCCGGAGTTGGGCGTTGGGTCGCGATTCCGCGGATCCGCACAATTTCCCGGAGATCGGCGCGCTGATCGTCGACAAGGGCAGCGTTCACTTTGTCGCGCCGGCTCATGGCGCCGATATCCGCACGGAATTCGAAGTCGAAGGGCCACTGGCCCTTCCGCCCGCGCGCAGCGCCGGCGATGCATCCAAAGAGCGCACCGGCGCTGTGGCGCCCTCCACCGCCCCGGGGACCACCCCAGCGCAGATGGCGTTGCGTTTCTCCGCCAAGGGCACATGGCAGAAGGAATCTTTTACGGCGAAGGGAAGCACCGGCAATGTGCTGTACCTGAGCGCGCCGTTGCAGAATTCATTCCCGATCGAGGTAGATGCCGCCGCCGGGTCCACGCGCCTGCGTGCGCGCGGCGCCATCGCGAGTCTGTCTACGCTCGACGGCGCGAACGCAGTTTTCGATTTGCAGGGCAAAAACCTTGCTGATCTGTACAAGCTGGTAGGTGTGGTGCTGCCGGCGACGCCGCGATACGCGTTGCATGGACGTGTCATCAAGCAAGGCGAAGTGTGGCGAGTAGCGGAAATCAACGGCAAGCTGGGCAACACGGACATGGCGGGCGAACTCGCCTATGACCTGGCGCAGAAAGTGCCGCACCTGGCCGGCAAGCTGAAATCCGCCTGGCTTGACTTCAATGATCTGGCGCCGCTAGTTGGATTGCCCGAGCAGCCCAGCAGCGCGGCGGGCCGGCGTGGCGCCCAAGCCGTGGTGGACGGGCAGCCCGGACGAAATCCGAAGAAGCCGAAGGATCCCGCGCGCAAGGTGCTGCCCACCACGCCGTTGGATCTGGCGCGAATGAAGGCCATGAATGCCGAAGTGACCTACACCGCTGCCAAAGTGACGAACGCGGGAAAATTCCCGCTTGATCGCATCTCGGCGGATGTGCGCCTGAACAATGGCGTGCTGAATCTGGAGCCGCTGAGCCTTGGGATCGCGGGTGGAACGGTCGCTGGCCGCCTCCATATCGACAGCCACGCGAACCCGGTCGTAGTCCAGGCCAAGCTGAACGCGAAATCACTGGAATTGAGCAAGATGTTCCCGGACGTGCAACTCACGAAGGGCAGCGCCGGCAAGATCACGGGCGACATCGACTTGAGTGGGCGCGGCAACACCGTCGCGCAGATGCTGGGCAGCGCTTCGGGTAACTTCGCGTTGTTGATGGGGCCGGGCCGAATCAGCAACCTGTTGATGGAATTCGCCGGCCTGGATGGAGCCGAAATCCTGAAGTTCCTGTTCCGGGGCGACGAGAACGTGAAGCTGCGCTGTGCAGCCACCGCATTCGATGTGAAGAACGGGCTCATGACCACCCGGGCGCTGGTGCTCGACACCGAAGACACCGTGGTGTACGGCGAAGGTAACGTCAACCTCGCGAGCGAGGCAATCAACCTGAATTTCAAGCCTTATCCGAAGGACACGAGCATCCTTACCTTGCGTTCGCCCTTGAAGATCACGGGCACACTGGGCGCGCCGCAGGTCGGCCCCGACAAAGGGGCGCTGGCCGGCCGTGCCGCCGTGGCGCTGGCTCTGGGCGTCATCAACCCTTTGCTGGCCCTGGCGGCCACCATCGAAACCGGGCCGGGAGAAGACGCGGATTGCGCGGCGATTCTGCGCGCCGCGGCCTCGCCCAATGCCGCCGCCGCTCGCGCGGAGGTCAAGTCGCAGGCCCGGCATCAGCAAGAGCGCAGCGCGACCCTCGGAGGGGCACAGAGCGGTTCCAGGTAGTCGCTACCGGCGCTGGGCCAGCAGATTGACGTAATCGTAGAGGTGGTCATCTGGGCCTGACCCAGGGCCTCACCCGGAATCCATGTCTCGGCTTCTTGGAGCTTGACCGGGTCAGGCGCCCATCGACGACCGCTGCGCACAAACCGGGCACTCGGGGTTGCGCGGCACCCGGACCTCGGTCCACTCCATGCCGCGGCCATCGAGCATCTGCAGCCGCCCCGCGAGCGACTTTCCCGCGCCGCTGAGCAGTTTGAGCGCTTCGGCGGCTTGCATGGCGCCGATGATGCCTACCAGTGGAGCGAACACGCCCATGGTGGCGCAGCGGGTCTCCTCGAACTCATCCGAAGGCGGGAAGACGCAGGCATAGCACGCGGATGCTTCCTGGCGGGTGTCGTACACAGAAATCTGGCCGTCGAATCGGATCGCCGCGCCGGAAACCAGCGGCTTGCCGAATTTCACACAAGCCGAATTGATGACATGGCGGGTTGTGAAGTTGTCGCAGCAGTCGATCACAACGTCCGCGTCGCCGACCAGCTCGTTCAGCAGCGCAGCGTCGGCACGGGCAATCAGTGCGCGCACCCGCGGCTGCGGGTTGATCGCTGCGATAGCCTCGCGAGCCGACTCAACCTTGGGCTGACCGACCCGCGCCAGGGTGTGCGCGATCTGCCGCTGCAAGTTCGTGAGGTCCACAGTGTCGTGATCGACCAGGGTGATGCGGCCGACCCCCGCTGTTCCGAGATAAAGCGCCACAGGCGAGCCCAGGCCGCCGGCGCCGATCACCAGCGCGTGGGCGGCCATGAGACGTTCCTGCCCCTCGACGCCGACCTCCTCCAGCAGGATATGCCGTGAGTAACGCAGGAGCTGGTCGTCGGTCATGGGGGGATTGTGGGATAAAAAGGAAAGCCGGCTGGCGCCGGCTTTTCCCTGGACCCCGGCTTTCGCCGGGATGACACCCCTGTCCGGCCGGAGGTCGGCGGCGTGTCAATTTTCCTTCTTCTCTTCCTTGCGCTCGACCAGGGTCTTGCTGATCAGCACCGGCCGGCCCTTCAGCTGGTTGATGGCCTGCAGCAGCTGGAAATCCTTGTCGGTTCCGAATTCGGGCGCCCTGCGATCGGTTGGGCCTTTGCGCGCCTCGTCCTCGGCTTTCTTGCGGGCGTCATCACGGGCTTTTTCGCGCGTCGGATCCTTGACGTCGGCGCCCTGGCCGCTACCCAGATGCTTGTCGAGATCGGCTTCTCGGGTGCGCAGCACCGAAAACACGTTGCCCTCTTCAGACTCGTCGACCATCACGTCGGGCACGATGCCCTTGGCCTGGATCGACTTGCCGCTGGGCGTGTAGTAGCGGGCCGTGGTCAGCTTGAGGCCGGTATCGGGCCCCAGCGGACGAACTGTCTGGACCGATCCCTTGCCGAAGGTCTGGCTGCCGAGCACGATGGCGCGCTTATGGTCCTGCAACGCGCCGGCGACAATTTCGCTCGCCGATGCAGATCCCTCGTTGACCAGCACCACCAGTGGCACGGACTTGAGCGCTGCCGGCAGCCGGCGCAACGGGTCGGAGCCGGAGCGGCGCTGGTAGAACTCGGGCGCGGCCTTGTAGACAAATTTGCTTTCGGCAAGCTGGCCATTGGTCGAGACCACCGTCACGTTTTCCGGCAGGAACGCCGCCGAAACCGCGACTGCCGCATCGAGCAGCCCGCCCGGGTCGTTGCGCAGATCGAGGACCAGCCCTTTCAGGTTGGGGTCGGCCTTGTACAGCTCCTCGACCTTCCTGACGAAATCGTCGACCGTGCGTTCCTGAAACTGCGAAAGCCGGATCCACCCGTAGCCCGGCTCCATCACCTTGCCGCGCACGGACTGGGTGCGGATTTCCTCGCGCGTGATGGTCACCGGAAAGGTGCGGTTTTCGTCCTTGCGGAAGATCGTCAGCATGACCTTGGTGTTGGGCTCACCGCGCATGCGCTTGACCGCATCGTTGAGCGACAGGCCCTTAACCACCGTGTCGTCGATCTTGGTGATCAGGTCGTTGGGCTTGAGGCCGGCGCGATAAGCGGGTGAGCCTTCGATGGGCGATACCACCTTGACGAGGCCATCCTCTTGAGAGATTTCGATGCCCACGCCGACGAACCGGCCGGAAGTGCCTTCCCGGAATTCCTTGAACGTCTTTTTATCGAAGTATTGCGAGTGGGGATCGAGGCTGGCCACCATGCCCGAGATCGCATCGGTGATCAGTTTCTTCTCGTCCACGGGCTCGACGTAGTCGCTCTTGACCATGCCGAACACCGCCGCGAGCTGCTGCAGCTCTTCGAGCGGCAGCGGGGCCAGCGAGCCACGAGCCACGGTTTGCAATGAAACCGTCGTCAGCGCACCGGCCAAGGCGCCTACCGAAATCCAGCCGGCAATTTTGAGTTTGTGGCTCATGTCGAACGAATCCATCCTCTTCAGTGCTGAAAATATACACCTGTGCAGAGCATATGACGCAACCGTTACGCAAGGGTTCCTGGATGGGACTTAATCTTTGTGGAAAAGTCCCCACGTTGGCCATCGCCCGAGCCGCTTGTTAACCGGCTTTCCCCTTGACTGGCCACCGCCTGGGCAGCCGCCGCGACAGCGCCGGCATCGCCCAGGTAGTAATGGCGTATCGGCTTCAGGTCCCGGTCCAGCTCATAAACCAGCGGAATGCCATTGGGAATGTTCAATCCGACGATATCCGAGTCGGGAATGTTGTCCAGGTACTTCACCAAAGCGCGAATCGAATTGCCGTGAGCGGACACCAGCGCCCGCTTGCCGGCCTTGATCGCAGGCGCCATGGACTCGTTCCAGTATGGCAGGACGCGGGCTACCGTGTCTTTCAGGCACTCAGTGAGCGGAAACTGCTCCGGCGTGAGCCTTGCGTAGCGGATATCTCCCCGTTCGGTGCGCGGATCGGCGGGCTCCAGCGCGGGCGGGGGCACGTCATAGCTGCGGCGCCATAACAGCACCTGCTCATCGCCGAACTTCCGGGCCGTTTCAGCCTTGTTCAGGCCTTGCAGCGCCCCGTAGTGCCGCTCATTGAGCCGCCATGAATGGACCACCGGCAGCCAGGTGCGGTCCAACTCGTCCAAACAGTGCCACAAGGTGTGCGTGGCGCGCTTCAGGACGCTGGTGTAGCAAAGATCGAAATCGTAGCCCTGCGCCTTGAGCAGCCGTCCGGAGGCCCTGGCCTGTTCGACGCCCGTGGCGGTGAGCGGCACATCGGTCCAGCCGGTGAAGCGGTTTTCGAGGTTCCAGGTTGATTCGCCGTGGCGGATCAGCACGAGTTTGTACATGGAGTGGGCCTGTGAAATGCGGTGCCTGACGAGGCATTTTAGAATCGCGGGTTGGCTGGCTCATCGTAAACAAGGAAAGACGTGAAATTTTTTATCGACAACTGGATGCTGATCTCGGTGGCGTTTGCGTCGGGCGCGATGCTGCTTTGGCCGGTGGTGCAGGGGGCCACCCGCACCGGCGTGTCGCCGGCCGGCGCAGTGCAGCTGATCAACCGTGAACGCGCGCTCGTCATCGACGTGTGCGAGGAGGGCGAATTCGCGACGGGCCATGTCGGTGGGGCCAGGAATGTGCCCATGAGCAAGTTGGAGCAGCGGCTGCCCGAGGTTGTGAAGAACAAGACCGTGCCGTTGATCCTGGTCTGCGCTACCGGAGCGCGGGCGGGCCGGGCCATGGGCATGGCCAAGAAACTGGGCTACGACAATGCCCAAGTGCTGGCTGGCGGGCTGAAAGCCTGGAAAGAAGCTAACCTTCCGGTCGAAAAAGCCTGAACCGGGGCTTTCATCCGTCAAGCGACGCATTACAACGATGAAGTCAGTGAAGATGTACACCACCGCCGTCTGCCCCTACTGCATCCGGGCCAAGCAGATCCTCAAGTCCAAGGGCGTGGACACGATCAACGAAGTCCGGGTCGACATGCAGCCGCAGGAGCGCATGAAGATGATGGAAATCACCGGCCGCCGCACGGTTCCGCAGATTTTCATAGGCGACACGCACGTGGGTGGCTGCGACGACCTGATCGCGCTGGACAGCCGCGGCGGCCTCGTTCCTCTGCTGAACGCCGTTTGAGATAATCCCTATTGGCTTTTTGATCCCGGCCCGCTGCGGTTGACGCTGCGGGCTTTTGCATTCACCCGAAAGATAACCATGGCCGAGCAGCAGCAAGATCCCGTTTTCCTGATCCAGCGCGTATACCTCAAGGAAGCCTCCCTCGAGCAGCCCAATTCTCCCGCCATCCTGCTGGAGCAGGAGCAGCCGACGGTGGACATCCAGTTGGGGGTCGAGGCGTCCCAAGCCGGTGAGGGCGTCTACGAGGTGTGCGTGACCGCCACCGTCACCACCAAGCTCAAGGACAAGACCGTGTTCCTGGTGGAGGCCAAGCAGGCCGGCATCTTCGAGATCCGCAATCTTGCGCCCGAGCAGATGAATCCGGTCATGGGCATCGCCTGCCCGCAGATCGTCTATCCGTACTTGCGCAGCAATGTCGCCGACATCGTGACGCGCGCCGGCTTCCCGCCGGTGCACCTGGCGGAAATCAATTTTCAGGCGATGTTCGAACAGCAGCAGCAGCAGCAGCAGGCCGGCCAGCCCGCGGCGGACGAGCCCTCGCGCATCATCACCACAGCCTGAGACTTGGCTGGCGGCGCTGAATAGCTATGAAAATCATAGTGTTTGGTGCCGGCGCCTGGGGCACTGCGCTGGCCGTGAGCGCAGCGCAGCGGCATCAGGTCACCTTGTGGGCACGAGATGCCAGCCAGGCTCAGGCATTGCAGGCCCAGCGCGAAAACCGGCGTTACCTGCCGGGCATTGCCTTGCCCGGCCAGCTGGTGCTGAGCGGCCCCGCAGAGGGGGTAGGCCCAATGGCGGCTGACTGTGACCTTGTGATCATCGCCACCCCGATGGCCGGCTTGCGCCAGATGTTGACGCTGCTGCGGGATCAGCCTGGCCCCGTTGCCTGGGTTTGCAAGGGTTTCGAAGCGGCGCTTGCCGGACGCGACGGACTGCTGGGCCATGAAATCAAGGCGGAGGTCGCGCCCACACTCAAGGCCGGGGTCTTGAGCGGCCCGAGTTTCGCCCAGGAAGTGGCCCGCGGCCAGCCGACTGCGCTGGTCGCCGCCAGTGAACAGGCGGAAGTGCGCGATGCGCTGGTACGCGCTTTTCACGGGCCCAGCCTGCGGGTCTATGCCAACGACGACGTGGCCGGCGTGGAGGTCGGCGGCGCCGTGAAGAATGTGCTGGCGATCGCCACGGGCCTGTGCGACGCGCTCGATCTCGGTCTCAATGCACGAGCCGCCCTCATCACCCGCGGCCTCGCGGAAATGATGCGACTGGGCTTGGCCTTGGGGGCGCGGCCCGACAGCTTCATGGGACTGTCGGGGCTGGGCGATCTGGTGCTCACGGCAACGGGCGACCTCAGCCGCAATCGCCAGGTCGGACTGTTGCTGGGACAGGGCCGCTCACTGGAAGAGGCTTTGCAGTCGCTCGGGCATGTGGCCGAGGGCGTCTACTGCGCTCGCACCGTGGTTCGCAGGGCGCAGCATCTGGGCGTGGATATGCCTATCGCTCGCGCCGTCGTGGCGCTGCTCGATGGCGAGTTGGCCCCATCCGCCGCTGTAGGGATCCTGATGGGCCGCGAGCCGGTGGCTGAAGGCCCCTGAGTTCGATTTAGCCCGCCGGGGGATCGAGTTGAAGCAACGCCTGCCGGATCGGCTCCAGGCCGGCGGGCCGCACTGCCCGCGCGACTTCCCGGCCATCGCGCAGAAACACCAGGGTGGGCCAAAGCTTGACGCCGAAGGCCCGGCCGAGTGCCCGGCCGCTTCCATCCTCGACTCTCAGGTGCCGGACGCCGGGGTGCGCCGTTAAGGCGCTCGCGACCAGGGGCTCGGCGGCGCGACACCAGCCGCACCAGGGCGAGCCGAACTCGAGCACGGCCGGTCCTTGCCAGGTCTCTACTTCAGCCAGTGATGGTTCTGTTTCGGCATAACCCATTTTCATGCGCAGATTGTCCCAAAAAGCACGGGTGGGCGCGTAGGCAGCGGCCGCTGCTTCAAGTCGGCCCATTCCGGAGTTTTCTGGCGTTGACAGTGCGAGTCTTGCGCGTCGCTGCTCGCGGCAGAGCCGATCCCGCTATGCTTGGCCGCCAGCAGCAAGAAATCGATTGAGAACCGAATGAGCGCAGCGATTCCGATATTCGCCGTCGAGTATGAGCATCCCCTGCCCGGGAACGCCTCCTGTGACACGCGGCGTGCGTGGGCGCGCGTCCCGGCAGACCCGCCGCCCGCCGAGCGCGCCGCGCTCAAGAACCGGATTCGCGCCTTGCTCAAGGAGCGCAATGCGGTGATGGTGTCGCATTACTACGTGCACCCCGACCTTCAGGACCTGGCAGAGGAGACTGGTGGCATCGTGAGCGATTCGCTCGAGATGGCGCGTTTCGGGCGCGACCATCCCGCGCAGACGCTGGTTGTGTCCGGCGTCAAGTTCATGGGCGAGACCGCCAAGATCGTATCGCCCGAAAAGCGCGTGCTGATGCCGGACCTGGACGCGACTTGTTCACTCGACCTCGGCTGCCCGATCGATGAATTCTCCGCATTCTGCGACCAGCATCCGGATCGGACCGTGGTGGTCTATGCCAACACCAGCGCGGCGGTGAAGGCGCGTTCGGATTGGCTGGTCACTTCCAGTTGCGCGCTGGACATCGTGCGCGCGCTCAAGGACAAGGGGCACAAGATCCTGTGGGCCCCCGACAAGCACCTGGGGTCGTACATCGCGCGCGAGACCGGGGCGGACATGGTGTTCTGGAACGGGGCCTGCATCGTTCACGACGAATTCAAGGCCTTCGAGCTCGAGGCCTTGAAGAAGGAGTATCCCAAGGCCAAGGTGCTGGTGCACCCGGAGTCACCGCCCGACGTGGTGGCTCTGGCGGACGCTGTGGGATCGACCTCGGCGATCCTGAAGGCCGCGCGCGAAATCGATGCAAGGGAGTTCATCGTCGCCACCGACAACGGCATGATGCACAAGCTGCGCACGCTCAATCCCGGCAAGTTGTTCATCGAGGCCCCGACGGCGGGCAACAGCGCGACTTGCAAGAGCTGCGCGCATTGCCCCTGGATGGCGATGAACGGCCTGGCAGGCTTGGCCCATGTGCTGGAAACCGGCAGCAACGAAATTCACGTAGATCCCGCGCTCGGTGCGCGCGCCCGTCTTCCGATCGACCGCATGCTGGCCTTCACCGCGGCCCTGAAGGCCGGCCAGCCGGCGGGGGCGCTGGTGCCGAATATTGGCGCGGCTTAGGAGGGCACCAGAATCGTCGGACTCGCCACATCCGCGATCTGCGGATAGTCGCGGCTGAAATGCAGGCCGCGGCTCTCATGCCGCGACTGCGCGGACTTCACGATCAGGTCGGCCACCGTGACCAGGTTGCGAAGTTCCAGCAGGTCGCGCGTGACGTGGAAGTTGGCGTAGAACTCCTGGATCTCTTCCTGCAACAGCCGGATCCGGTGCGCCGCGCGCTCGAGCCGCTTGTTGGTGCGAACTATGCCCACGTAGTCCCACATGAAGCGGCGCAGTTCGTCCCAGTTGTGGGAGATCACCACCGTTTCGTCGGCGTCCGTCACCCGGCTCTCGTCCCAAGGGGGGACGGCGGGTGGCGCGGGAAGCGGCGCGGCCTTGATGTCGTGGGCTGCG
The DNA here is from genome assembly GCA_046599015.1 of Ramlibacter sp. Classification (GTDB taxonomy): domain Bacteria; phylum Pseudomonadota; class Gammaproteobacteria; order Burkholderiales; family Burkholderiaceae_C; genus Ramlibacter. The sequence goes on along the minus strand of JBKJHN010000021.1, from coordinate 4,123 downwards.
GCGCGGGCAAACACCATGCACTCCACGAGCGAGTTGCTGGCGAGACGGTTGGCGCCATGCAATCCGGTGTACGCCGTCTCGCCAATGGCATGCAGCCCGGCCAGGTCGGTGCGGCCGGAAAGGTCGGTGTGGATGCCGCCGCAGGTGTAGTGGGCCGCCGGCACCACGGGAATGGGCTGGTGAGTGATGTCGATGCCCAATTGCAGGCAGCGTGCATGGATGGTGGGGAAGTGCTCGCGAATGAACTCGGCCGGCTGGTGCGAGATGTCCAGGTGCACGCAGTCCAGGCCGTGCTTCTTCATTTCGAAGTCGATCGCACGCGCCACGACGTCGCGTGGCGCCAGTTCGGCCCGCTCGTCATGCTGCGGCATGAAGCGTGTGCCGTCCGGCAGCAGCAGTTGGCCGCCCTCGCCACGCACGGCTTCGCTGATCAGGAATGACTTGACCAGCGGGTGATACAGGCAGGTCGGATGGAACTGGATGAACTCCATGTTGGTTACGCGGCAACCGGCCCGCCAGGCGGCGGCGATGCCGTCGCCCGTGGCCGTGTCGGGATTTGTCGTATAGAGATAGACCTTGCCCGCCCCGCCGGTGGCCAGGATGGTTTGCGGGGCTCGAAACGTCAGCACGGTGTCCGTGGCTTCATCGAGCGCATAGAGGCCCAGGCAGGTCGGCGTGGAGGACAGCCCCAGCTTGCGGCTGGTGATCAGATCCACCAACGTATGCTGCTCGAAGACCGTGATGTTGGGCGTGCGGCGCACCTCGTCAATGAGGGTGTGCTGGACTGCGGCGCCGGTGGCGTCCGTCACGTGCACGATCCGGCGCGCGCTGTGTCCGCCTTCGCGCGTCAAGTGCAGGTGGCCCTGCTCCTGGGAGAAAGGCACGCCGAGCGCGCGCAGCCATTGAATGCTTTCCGGCGCGTGTTCCACCACGAATTGGGTGGCTTGCAGATCGGAGAGGCCGGCGCCGGCCACCAGCGTGTCGTCCACGTGCGAGGCGAAGGTGTCGCCTTCCGCCATCACTGCCGCGATGCCGCCTTGCGCCCAGCCGCTGGAGCCATCGCTCATGGAACGTTTGGTGAGAATGGCCACGCGATGCGTGGGCGCCAGGTGCAGCGCAGCCGACAAGCCGGCCAGCCCGCTGCCGACGATCAGCACGTCGAAGTCCCGCGAGCTCGGGTGCGTTGCGCTCATGACGCTAGGCGGCGTGATAAGCCAGGCGCACGTAGATCGGAGCGAAGGCCTCGGCCTGGGTCACGTCGATCAACGCTTCCTTGGCGAGCTCCAGCATTGCGATGAACGTGACGATCAGCAGCGGCATGCCGCGCGACGGGTCGAACAGATCTTCGAACTCGACGAACTTGCGCCCTTGCAGCTTGCGCAGCACGATGCTCATGTGTTCGCGCACCGAGAGTTCCTCGCGGGTGATCTTGTGATGCTGGATCAGCCTGGCCCGCTTGACGATATCGCGCCACGCTTGCTGAAGGTCGACCACATTCACATCCGGGAAGCGCTGATGCAACGACTGTTCAATATGAACCTGGACGCGCAGCACGTCGCGCCCGATCTGCGGGACCTCGTTCAGGCGGAAAGCCGCCGCCTTCATCTGCTCGTATTCCAGCAAGCGCCGCACCAGCTCGGCCCGAGGGTCTTCCGGCTCCTGGCCCTCCGCGGTCTTGCGGGGTGGCAGCAGCATCCGCGACTTGATCTCGATCAGCATCGCGGCCATCAGCAGGTACTCGGCCGCGAGTTCCAGGTTGCGGGTGCGGATTTCGTCCACATACACCAGGTACTGCCGCGTCACGCCCGCCATCGGGATGTCCAGGATGTTGAAGTTCTGCCTGCGAATCAGGTACAGCAGCAGGTCCAGCGGGCCTTCGAAGGCCTCCAGGAACACCTCCAGCGCGTCGGGCGGGATGTACAGGTCGGTGGGCATGGCGAACAGCGGTTCGCCGTAAAGCCGGGCCAGCGCCACTTGATCCACCACTTCAGGCATGCCGGGCATCTCGTGCGCCGCCGCTTCGGCCAGCGCGCGTTCGCCGGACGCGATCATTTGCCTTCGTTTTGGTAAACGTAGGGCTTTTGCGCCACCTGGGCGCCGCGCCAATCGGTCCAGGCTTCGCGGTCCACATGCTTGTCCCACAGCAAGGCGCGCCCGGCCCGCTGCTGCGCCTCCAGGTCGGGCTTCTCGGTCTTGAGCTGTTCAATGAACTGCGTGATCTCGGAGTTGTAGTCGGGGCGGCGGAAAATGCGGAGCAACATGGACATAGACTGTGCCTTTCGACCGATTTTACGCCCCGAGCCATGGTCCCACGTGCGCTATATGCAGCCGCCCAGCACCTCGATGGTGTTCACGGTCTGGTTCGACCCCGACTACCGGGTGTTGCGCACCAGCACCGCCCTGGACCCCGACACGCCCGAAAACTGCGGCGGCCGTTGACTCGGCCGGCCCTAAACGGCCACTTCCAGGGAGGCGCGATTCGCCGCCAATTCAGCTGCGAATCCGGAGCGTTCGATCACTTCCAGCGGTTGCGGCTGGAGGTTTTCCAGGTGCAGCGTTCCGCCACGCGTCAGCACCATCTTGTGCAATTGGCGCAGCGAATCCAGGCCCGAGGTGTCCAGGTGCACCAGCTGCAGGGCGTCCAGAACCACCACGGGCTCGTGCGGGCCGCTCTCGACCGCTTGCACGACTTCGTCGATTTTCGCCACGGCGCCAAAAAAGAGCGCCCCATACAGCTTGTATTGCAGCACGGCGCCAGCCCGGGCCACCTCCTCCACGCTGAACAGGGAGCTCATCTTGCGTACGAACAGGGCGCAAGCCAACACCAGCCCCACCTGCAGCGCCACAGTCAGATCGAATACCACCGTGAGGAAGAACGTCCCCAACATCAACACGCGGTAGTGCCTGCTGTACTTCCTGAGTTGGGCAAACTCATGCCATTCGCCCATGTTCCACGCCACCACCAGCAGGATGCCCGCCAGAACCGCGAGAGGAACGTGCAATGCCAGCGGCGCGGCCGCCAGCACCAAAATGGCAATGGTCACTGCGTGCAGTATCCCCGCAACCGGTGTGGTGCCGCCGGCCCGCACATTGGTCACGGTCCGGGCGATGGTGCCGGTGGCGGGCATGCCGCCAAAGAACGGCACCACGAAGTTCGCGACGCCCTGTGCCATCAGCTCCTGATTGGGGTCATGCCTGGGCAAGTTGCTGAGCTGGTCAGCCACGCGGGCGCACAGCAGCGACTCGATCGCTCCAAGAAGGGCGATCGTGATGGTCGGGGTCACCAGCAACTTGACTGTTTCCCAGGAGAACTCCGGCAACGCCAGCAGGGGCAAGCCTTGCGGGATGGACCCGAAGCGGGTTCCTATCGTTTCCACCGGCAGCTTGAAGTACCACGAGACAAGGGTGAGAGTCGTCAGGGCGACGATCGGGCCGGGCAGGCGGGAGCCGACCAGCGCCGCGCGCTGCATGCCCGGCAACTCCAGCGCATACTGGATCGGTGAGCGATCGCTCCACAGCCTGGGCCAGATCAAGAGACCCACCACACAGGCCAGGCCAAGACCGAAGGCGGTGGGATTGAAGCCGCTGATGTTCTGCGCGATCACCTTCAGTTGCGCGAAGAAGTCCGCCGGCATCTTGGCGATTTGCAGCCCCAGCAGGTCCTTCAGTTGCGAGCTGGCTATCAGCACGGCAATGCCGTTGGTGAAGCCGATCACGATGCTGACAGGAACGTAGCGAACCAGCCGGCCCAGCCGCAGCAAGCCCATCGCGAACAGCAGCACGCCGGCACAGGCCGTGGAAATCAACAAATTCGCCAGACCGTAGTGCTCGACGATGCCGTAGACGATGACGATGAAGGCGCCCGCCGGCCCGCCAATTTGCACATTGGAGCCACCCAATATCGAGATCAGCAGACCGGCAATGATTGCCGTCCACAGGCCGGCCTCGGGTTTCAGGCCCGAGGCAATGGCGAACGCCATGGCCAGCGGCAAGGCCACGATGCCGACGGTGAGGCCCGCGCCGAGGTCACGCGCGAACCGCTCGCGATCGTAGCCTTGCAACGCGTCCAGCAGACGCGGCCGAAATACGAAGGAAGGAAGCAACGGGAACTCCGGAAGTTGAA
>JBKJHN010000143.1:0-28830 GCA_046599015.1 Ramlibacter sp. | reverse complement strand
GGCATATCGCTGGTGCAGTCTTCAGGTCTGCCGAATCTGCGAGGACAAACGTCCGCGCCACCTTGCTCGCAATCCACGGCCCCGTCATGGCGTCGAAGTCCTTGAAGTGCTGCTCTTGCTGGTGGGCGGCAAACGCCGCCGCATCGTCGTACAGCTCGTACAGGAAGACGACCGTCGGGTCCTTCTCCGAGAAGGCGACGTCGAAGCGGCGGCAGCCCGGCTCGCGCTCGCGCGAGGCGCCTGCGTTGCGCAGCATCTCCACGCGAAACATGTCGGCGAACTCTGGCTTGACGATGAAATCCACGATGACGACGAACATGGCTCGCTCCGGTTGGTTACCTGCTCCTGCTCGGGGCGCCTGCGCGGGATCCCGCACTCACAGCTGCTGCAGCCCGTATCGCTCGATGATCCCCAGCAGCTCGCGGCTGCCTCGCTCGCGGTGGGCGCGCGTCAGGCTCAATGCGCCTGCCATGTCGCCGGCGCGAATCCGCGCCACGAGCTCGTGGTGCTCCTTGGTTGAATGCACCGGCTTGGGCCGCAGCCGCAGCGTGAACATGCGCGCCCGGTGCGCCCGGTCCCAGAAGTTCAACACCGTCTGCTTGAGCAGGCGATTGCCGCACAGGTCCAGCAGGCTGCTGTGGAACCGCTCGTCCGCCCGGGCCCAGGCGTCCAGGTCGTTCGCGCGCAGAGCCCGCGCCATGTCGCGTGACGCATCCTCCAGCGGCTTGACCTCGGCGGCCCCCGGCTGGCGGCGCGCGGCCAGCTCCGCGGCCATCGACTCCAGCGCCGTGAGCGTCTCGTAGATTTCCTTCATGTCGGTGGCCGACAGCGGCAGCACGCGGATGCCATGTCGGGGAATGATCTCGACCAGCCCCTCGTTGCGCAGCCGGATCATGGCTTCGCGCAGGGGCGTGCGGCTGATCCCGAGCTCTTCCGCCAGCTCCTGCTCCAGCGCGCGGTGGCCCGGCGGGTACAGGTTGTCCAGGATGCGCTGCCGCACGGCCTGGTAGGCGCCGTCGACGAGGGACGTGCGGGCCGCCGGCGCCTCTTGCGCCGCGACAGTCTTGCCGGGCGCGATGCGACGGCCGGTGGGGTTTTTCGTTGCCATCAGCCTTGCATGCCCCAGCGCTGCACGGTGCGCGCCGCAATGCTGCGAAAGACGATGTTCTCCACGGCCAGCCCGATCAGGATCACGCTGAACAGGCCGGCGAACACGTTGGCGATCTCCAGCTGGTTCTTGTTTTCGAAGATGAACCATCCCAGTCCGCCACCGCCCGAGGACACACCGAACACCAGTTCGGCGGCGATCAGCGTGCGCCAGGCAAAGGCCCAACCGATCTTCAGGCCGGTCAGGATGCTCGGGAACGCCGCCGGCACCAGGATCTTGGCCACATAGGGCAGGCCTCGCAGGCCGTAGTTGCGTCCCACCATCCGCAGCGTGTTGGACACGGCCAGGAAGCCCGAGTGGGTGTTCAGCGCCACGGCCCACAGCACCGAGTGGATCAGCACGAACACCAGGCTGCCGGTGCCCAGGCCGAACCAGATCAGCGCCAGCGGCAGCAGCGCAATGGCTGGCAGCGGGTTGAACATGGCCGTCAGTGTCTCGACCAGGTCGGTGCCGATGCGCGAGGTGATGGCCAGCGTGGTCAGGATCGCCGCCAGCAGCAGACCCGCCGCATATCCGATCAGCAGGATGCGGATCGAATACCAGGCCTTGCCGAGCAGGCCGCCGCTCACGATCGCGTCGCGGAAGGCGATGACGGTGTCGAAGAAGGTGGGGATCAGCAGCGGGTTGGCCAGCCGCATCGCATAGAGCTGCCACGCCAGGGCCAGCGTCGCGAGCAGCAGCGTCTTTCGCAGGGCGCCGTTGTTCCAGGCGCGCTCCCACACGGACAGCGGCCGCTGCACCACGCTGAAGTGCGCGGCATCGGGCGGCTCGCGGTAAATGTCGGGCCGCGGCAGGGCTTCAGGCATCGGTGGACTCATTCAGGGCAGCCTGGTCGGCGAACAACAGCCGGTGGATGTTGTCTTCCAGCTCGGCCCGCTGCCTGGCGTCGCCCTCGCCCGGCGACAGCCCGGTCAGCTCCGCCTTCACCCGCCCGGGGTGCGGCGTCAGCAGCAGGATGCGGCTGCCGATGATCACGGCTTCGGGAATGGAGTGGGTGACGAAGAGCACCGTGAAATGGGTGTCGTCCCACAGCTGCAGCAGTTCGTCCTGCATCTTGCGGCGGGTAAGCGCGTCCAGGGCGGCGAACGGTTCGTCCATCAGCAGGATGTCGGGCTCCATCGCCATGCCACGCGCGATCGCCACCCGCTGCTTCATGCCGCCGGACAGCGTGTGCGGATAGCTGTCGGCAAACGCCGTCAGGTTCACCTTGGCGATGTAGTGCGTCGCCTTCTCCGCCGCTTCTCGCCGCGACAGCTTGCCGCTGGCCGTCAGGGCGAAAGTGACGTTCTGCGCCACGGTCTTCCATGGCAGCAGCTGATCGAATTCCTGGAACACCATCATCCGGTCCGGTCCCGGCCGGCCGATGCGCTCGCCCTTCAGGCGGATCTCCCCTTCCACCGGCGCGAGGTAGCCGCCCACCGCCTTCAGCAGCGTCGACTTGCCGCAGCCGGACGGGCCCAGCAGCACGAAACGGTCGGAGCGCAGCACGTCGAAGTCGACCCGATAGGTGGCGGTGACCAGGTGGTCACGGGTCTTGTATTGCAGCGTGACGCCGCGCACCTGCAGCAGTGGCGCAGCGTCGTGCGGCAGCGCCGTTGCCGCACTGTGGCCGGTGGCAACATTCATCGGTCAGCTGCCGGCCATGCCGTGGGCGTTGGGGAAGAACATGTCCTTCCACGAAGCGGGCTTGACCTTGAGGCTGCCGGTCTTGTGCATGAACTCCGCCAGCGGCACGATGTTCTTGGGCGTCAACGCAAACTCGATGCCGGGCGCGTTCATGATGGCCAGCAGTTCTTCGATGGGCATCTTGTCCTTGGTCACCCGCAGATAGGTTTCGGCGGCGGCGCGCTTGTCGCGGTTGATGAAGTCCGTCGCCTCCTGCAGCGCCGCCAAGAACGCGGCGTACGCTTTCGGGCTGGACTGCTGGAACTTGGCGCTGGCGGCGATGACGTTGAAGGAGATCGGGCCGCCGAGGATTTCGGTGGAGGTGATCACCTTGCGCACGCCCGGCTTGGCCATCTCCTTCTGGATGAAGGGCGGCGAAGTGAAGTGGTTGTTGATTTCGCCGGCGCCCGACATGAAGGCGACCATGCCGTCCGCGTGCGTCATCGAGACCGTGAGCGGATCGAGCTTGTCCTTGTTGGCCTCGCCGAATTCCTTGGCCGCCCACATCTGCAGCAGCGTCGCCTGCAACGACACCTTCACGGCCGGCAGCGCGATCTTGTCCTTTTCGGTGAAGTCGCGGATTCCCTTGATGTGGTCGCTGCGCGTGTTCAGCTGCAGCGGAATGAAATTCAGCCCGGTCACGCCCTTGACCTGACCGCCGGTCTTGCCCCAGATCGTCGCGATGCCGGTGGGGCCCAGGCAAACGAAGTCGACGCTGTTGGAGAGCAGCGCATCGTTCATCACGTCGCTGGAGCGGAAGGTGGCCCAGCTCACCTTGACGTCGCCAAGCCCCTGCGCCTTGCCGTGCTTCTCCACCAGCTTCTGGTCTTCCATCACGATCAGCTGCAGGTAGCCCAGGCCGTACTGCTTGGCGATGCGGATCTCGCTGGGCTCCTGCGCTGTTGCGGGCGTAAGCCACATGGCGGCGATGAGCGCGAACAGCGCGGGGATGGAACGGCGTTTCATACTGTCTCCTGGTCGTGGGGCAGGACCGGCCGGCCGGCGCGGTCCTGATGCCATCGTAGGCGACAGCGTATACGCAATTCAAGCGTTTTGCGCTGCAGCACAGGGTTTGCCCGAGGAACGGTCGGGGACTGGCGAATACAACAATGTATACGTCATGCTGAATGTCGACGACCTCACACCCCTGGGTCACGCGCTCGATCGCCCGGAGTGCGTGCTCTGCACGGCGCGCGGCGACGTCTATGTCGCCGACTGGCGCGGCGGGGTCACGCTGATCTCACCCGACGGTAGCCAGACACTGTTCGCCGGCCGCGCACCCGGCAACCGGCAGCTCAAGCCGAACGGTATCGCACTGCGCGCCGACGGCTCTTTCCTCATTGCCGACCTGAGCCCCGAAACCGGTGGCATCTTCGAGCTGCGCCGCGACGGTCAGGTACGCCCGCTGCTGGAACAGGTCGACGGCATCGCGCTGCCGCCCACCAACTTCGTGGTCGAGGACCCCGCCGGCCGCACGTGGATCACCGTCAGCACGCGCCGCGTGCCGCGCATCCTCGGCTGCCGTCCCGACTGCGACGATGGCTTCATCGTCGTGATGGACCAGCGCGGCGCGCGCATTGTCGCCGACGGTTTGGGCTACACCAACGAGGTGGTGATCGATCCCACGGGCAAGTGGCTGTATGTGAACGAAACCTTTGTGCGCCGTTTGTCACGCTTTGCATTGCGGCCCGACGCCGAGCTGGGCCCGCGCCAGACGGTCACCGAATTCAGCGCCGGCACCTTTCCCGACGGCGTGGCCTTCGACAGCGCCGGCAATGCCTGGATCACCAGCATCGTGTCCAACCGCGTCATCCGGGTGGCGCCCGATGGTTTGCAGGAGATCGTGCTCGAGGACAGCGACCCGGTGCACCTGGCCGAAGTGGAGGCGGCCTGGCGCCGCTGCGCCCTGGAGCGCCGCCACCTGGACGAGGTGCACAGCCGGCGCCTGCGCAACATTTCCAGCCTCGCCTTCGGTGGCCCCGACCTGAAGACGGCCGTGCTCGGTTGCCTGCAGGGGCAGTCGCTGGAGACCTTTCGCGTTTCCGTTCCCGGCCTGCCGCCAGTGCACTGGAACTACTGATGCCTTCAAACCTGAGCTCACCGCGGACAAACCCATGAACAAGGACTTCAACATCGTTGTGCTACCCGGCGACGGCATCGGCGTCGAGGTGATCGAGGCGACGCTCGCGCTGCTCGAGCCCGTGCAGAAGCGCCATGGTTTCGTGCTGCACCAGGACCGCCACCCCGGCGGCGCCCACCACTACCGCGACACCGGCAATGCCTTTCCCGACAGCTCGATGAGGGCCTGCGAAGAGGCGGATGCGATCCTGTTCGGCGCGATGGGCTGGCCGGACATCCGCTATCCCGATGGCACGGAGATCGCGCCGCAACTCGACATGCGCGTGCACCTGGACCTGTACGCGGGGGTGCGGCCGATCCGCGCGATCCCCGGCCTGCCGCTGCCGCTGTCCTCGCCACGGGCGAAGGACATCGACCTGGTGATCGTGCGCGAATCCACCGAAGGCTGGTTCCACGCGCGCGGCCGCGGCATCCGCGGCAAGACCGAGAAGGGCGCCGAGGCGGTGCGCGACATCTGCGAGATCTCGCGGCCGGCGTGCGAGCGCCTGTTCGACTTTTCGTTCCGGCTGGCGGCGCAGCGCAAGAAGCGCAATGCGGCCAAGGGCAAGGTGACCTGCGTCGACAAGTCGAACGTGTTCCTCGGCATGGCGTTCATGAACCAGATCTTCCACGAGCGCGCCGCCGCCCATCCCGGGGTGGAGGCGGACCACTGCTACATCGACGCCTACTGCCTGAACCTGATCCGCAAGCCCTGGGACTTCGACGTCTGTCCGATGGAAAACCAGTTCGGCGACATCACCTCCGACCTCGGCGCGGGCCTGATCTGCGGCATGGGCTATGCGCCCTCGGCCGACATCGGCGACAAGCATGCGGTGTTCCAGCCCTCGCACGGCAGCGCGCCGGACATCGCCGGCAAGGGGATCGCCAACCCGATCGCCACCTTCCTCAGCGCGGCGATGATGCTGGAGTGGCTGGGTGAGCGCCACGGTGCGCCGGCCCTGGTGGATGCCGGACAGGCAATCTCGGACGCGGTCGATCGCGTGTTCGGTGGACGGCGCGTGCAGCCGGCTGACATCGGCGGCAGCGACGGCACCGGGGCGATCACGCGCGCCGTCATCGAAGGGCTGAAGTAGCGTGCGCGGGCCACCGATTCTTGGCGTCGCGGGAGCGGGCTATTTCGCCCAGTTCCAGCTCGAGGCATGGCAGCGGCTGCAGGCCCAGGGCCTGGTCAGCCTGGCGGTATTGGCCGAGCCCGATGCCGGCAAGCGACAGGCTGCCATGGACCGGTACGGCATCGCCCGCGGCTTTGCGACCGTGGCCCAGATGGTGGACGCGCTGCACCTGGACGTGCTCGATATCGCGACGCCGCCGGCGACCCATCTTGCGCTGGTGGAGATCGCGGCCGGCAGGGGCATCGCCTGCATCTGCCAGAAGCCGCTGGCGCCGACCTACGCCGAGGCGGAGCAACTGGTGCGAATCGCCGAGCGCGCCGGCATTGCGCTTGCCGTCCACGAAAACTTCCGCTGGATGCCCTGGTACGGCGAGATGAAGCGCTGCCTCGACAACGGCCAGCTCGGCACGCCGCACACGGTGTCGGTCCGGATGCGGCCGGGCGACGGGCAGGGCGCCGACGCCTACCTGGGGCGGCAGCCCTATTTCCAGCAGATGAACCGGTTCTTCGTGCACGAGACCGCCATCCACTTCATCGACAGCTTCCGCTTCCTGTTCGGCGAGGTCACCTCGGTCAGCGCCGTGCTGCGTCGCCTGAACCCGGTGATCGCCGGCGAGGACGGCGGTTACGTCATGCTGCAGTTCGCCGGCGGCGCGCAGGCGCTGATCGACGGCAACCGCCTGAACGACCATTCGGCGCAGAACACCCGCCTGACGATGGGAGAGCACTGGCTCGAAGGCTCGCGTGGCGTGCTGCGCCTGGACGGCGATGGACGCCTGTTCTGGAAGCCCCATGGCCAGCCGGAGGCGCCGCATCCCTACGACTGGGAGAACCGGGGCTTTGCCGGCGATTGCGTCTACCGCCAGCAGAAGCACCTGCTCGAAGCGTTCGCCGCGGGCCGCAAGCCGGTGAATACCGGGCTCGAGTACCTGCGCAATTATGCGATCGAGGAAGCCGTGTACCGCTCCCACGAGGAACGGCGGCAAATCGACACGCCCCCATCCTGACCTTCCCTGTTCCCCACCCGTGCAACCGAAGCCCCAAGGAGACACCGCATGAAACCGACCCCACTGTTCCCGCGACTGGCGCTGTTGACGGCGCTGGCATTGACCAGCGCGGCACACGCGCAGACCGTGCTGAAGTTCAGTCACAGCGACCAGCCGGGCGGATCGCGCCAGGCCGCGGCCCTGATGTTCGCGCAGAAGGTCGAACAGCAGACGCAGGGCCGCTACAAGGTGCAGGTATACCCCGCCAGCCAGCTGGCCAACGACCCCAAGAGCGTGGAGCAGCTGCAGCTCGGTGGCATCGACTTCGCCGTCACCGGCACCGGCACCTACGCCACCCACATCCCGGAGCTCAACCTCACCGCGTTGCCTTACCTGGTCGAGTCGTACGAGCAGGGGTGGAAGTACTACGACGACTCCAAGTGGATGCAAAAGCAGTTCGAGAAGGGCCCGGCCAAGGGCTTCCGCTTCCTGGCCACCTGGGAAGCGGGCTTTCGCGTGATGACGACCAAGGAGCCGCTGCGCAGCCCCGACGACGCCAAGGGCAAGAAGCTGCGCACCTTCCCCAACGAGATGATGCGCTGGACCCTGGAGGCGATGGGCTTCTCGGTGCAGCTGCTGCCCATCCCCGAGGTCTACATGGCGATCCAGCAGGGAACGGTGAGCGGGCAGGAGAACCCGATCGACACCGTCTTCGCCAACAAGTTCTACGAAGTCGCGCCGCACATCACCATCACCAACCACGCCTACAACCCGATTCCGCTGACCATCTCCGAAAAGACCTGGGCCAAGCTGTCCCCCGCGGACCGGCAGGCCGTGACCGCCGCCGCCCGCGAGACCGGCGACTGGATCCGCAAGGAGATCGTCAACAACGAGTCGCGCCAGCTGAAGGAGATGGAAGCCAAGGGCGCCAAGGTGGCACGCCCGGATCTCACCGCCTTTCGCAAGAGCGTCGAGCCGGTCTATCTGAAGGCCAAGGAGAAGTACGGCGCCGACCTCGACGCCGCGCTGGCGGACTCCGAGGCTGTGCGCAAAGCCTTCCCGGCCAAATGAGGAGCGCCCCGGAGATCCGTGCCGGTGCCGGCACCGGCGACCTGGCGGCGCTGGACAAGGCCAGCGCCGCTTCGGCCCGTCGGCTGCTTTACCGGGGCCCGCCGGCGCCCTGGCCCCTGGCCGTGCTGGGCGCCGCCATCGACTGGGCCATCATAGTCATTGGCGGGGTGATGGTCGCACTGGTGTTCGCCAACGTGCTGTTCCGCTTCTTCGGCGGCGACATCGCCCTGACCACCGAGCTGTGCGAGTTCCTGATGGTGTGGGTGACGTTCCTCGGCGGCGCGGCGGCGATGCGGCGCGGACTGCACATGACGATCACGGAATTTCTCGACAAGCTGGGGCCGGACCGCCGCCGCTGGGTTGATGGCGCCATCGGTGTCCTGAGCATCGTCATCCTGGCGCTGCTGGTGTGGCACGGCACAGGCATCGTCAACTCCGGCTGGGGCAACGAGCTGACGGTGCTGCACATCCCCCTGGCGCTGCAGTACCTGGCGTTGCCGGTCGGTGCCGGGGCGATGGCGGTGTTCGCGGCCTGGGACCTGGTGCTCATCGCCCGCGGGCGCACGCGCGAACAGCGCTACGGAGCCGGCTGATGTTCGCGCTGGCGGTGTTCGGTGTGTTCTTCGCCGCCGCGCTGGGCGGCATTCCGCTGATGTTCGCGCTGCTGCTGACGACCGTGGGCCTGATCTGGGCCAATGGCCTGTCGCACCCGCTCGAGTCGATCTTCCTGTCCTTCATCGGCGGGGTGGAGCCCTTCATCCTGATCGCGGTGCCGCTGTTCATCTTTGCCGGCGAGCTGCTGTCGCAAGGCGGCGTGGGCAAGCGCATCGTCGCCTTTGCCCGGGCCCTGCTCGGCTTCCTGCCCGGCGGCATGGGCGTGGTCACCGTGGCGTCCTGCCTGATGTTCGGCGGCGTGTCGGGTTCCGCCATCGCCGACACCGCCGCGGTCGGCTCGCTGACCATTCCCACCATGGTGCAGCGCGGCTACGCGCGCGGCTTTGCCGCGGCCCTGCTGGCGGTGGCCGGCACGCTCGCCCTGTTGATGCCGCTGTCGATCCCCTTCCTGGTCTACGCGTTCATCTCCGGCGTCTCAATGCGCCAGCTTTCGATGGCCGGCATCGTGCCGGCGCTCATGACGGCCGCCGCGCTGGTGGCCGTGTGCATCTGGCACGGTCGCAGGACCGGCTGCGACAGCGGCGACGAGCGTGCCTCCGGCCGCGAGATCTGGCACGCCTTCCTCTCGGCCGGGCCGGCGCTGGTGATGCCGCTGATCATCGTGGGTGGGATCTGGTCCGGCCTGTTCACGCCGACCGAGTCGGCCGCCGTCGCCGTGGTCTACGGGCTGGCCGTTTCGCTCCTGCTGTACCGCGACATCACATGGCGCGACCTGCCGGTGCTGCTGCTCAATGCGTTCCAGACCAGCGCCGTGGTGATGCTGGTGATCGGCGCGACCGGCAGCCTGGCCTGGCTGCTCACGGTAGAGCAGGTGGCGGTGCAGCTGGCGGCCGCGGTCAAGGTGTTCGCGAGCGAGCAGTGGGTCTTCCTGCTGCTGGTGAACATCGCTCTGTTCCTGCTCGGCATCTTCATCGAGCCCCTGCCCGCGCTGCTGCTGACGGGTCCGCTCTTCATCCCGTTGGCGCAGGCCTTCGGGGTCGACCTGGTGCATCTGGGCGTGGTGATGACTGCCAACCTGGCGATCGCGCTCTACACGCCACCGGTCGGCGGCACACTGTTCGTTGCCGCCAGGCTGGCGAATGCCGGCATCGGCGAAATCTCACGCGCCCTGATGCCGCTGATGGCTGCGAGCATCACGGTGCTGCTGCTGGTGACCTACTTTCCGGCGCTCACGCGCTGGCTTCCCGCGCTGCTCAGATGAAACGCGACTTGATGCTCGTGTCCCCGGGTGGACCTTACCTGAGCGCAGCCGTTTCAAGTGCCGAACCGCCCGCCGGATCCGGGACCGGGTAAGAGCCGAAGAGAGCGCGCGCCGGCTGAGTCTCCGGCAGCACATAGACGACGCTGTACGTTCCCGTCAATGCAGGACTCACCACTTCTTCGAAAAAGCGGACGGGGACGTTGATGCATCCATAGGTGATGCGCTTGTCGGCCGGGCTTGCCGACGCGAGACGCTGCGCGCGCCGCTCCTTCGGTGTGCCGGTCACGACCCGGTGCAACGAGACCGCCGAATCGTAGTCCACCCACAACACATCGACGCCGTGGATGTCGCGGTCGATCGACGCCATGAACCGGCCCGCTGGCGTGGTGCGCTCTTCGGGCCGGATGCTGGAGAGCTTGCGCTGGCCGATACCAGGAACCGTGTGGTCCCCGATCGCCAGCCCCAGAAGCGCCGAGGTGGCGCCGCGCAGGCGGCCGTCAGCATGGAACACATAAACCCGTGCCTGCACCTTGTCGATGACGATGAAGGGCAGGTTGCGGTTGTCGGCTGACTGCACCACCCAGTGCGCGACTTCCTGGGCTTCTGCCGAAAGCGCCTCGCCACCGAAATCGGCCCGACGCTGTGCATCGGCAGGCTGCTGGCTGCTGGACAGGTCAATGGACGCGGCAGATTTGACTGCCGATGGAGCGTCGGAGGCCGTGGCGCCAGAGGCCCAAAGCCCCGCGACCAGGATAAGTGGCAATGCAGCTCGTGAGAACAGGCCTGCCCGCACCGATCCGCTCACATCCCGCATGTCGTGAACCTCTTTGAACACTCGCAAAATTGCGCCCGTTCAAGTCTAAACGCTGAGCGGCCTGCGTGGGATTCTGTTACCACCCGCAGGCCGCGCGGCAAGGCGAAGAGGCCATCTTCGCCGGCACTGACCTTTGCCTGTCAGTTACGCCCTTGCTTGGCTGGCCTCGAGGGTGGCTCGGGCGGAGGCGGCGGAGGCGGTGGAGGCGGTGGGGGCGGCGGCGGTGACACCACGACCGGAGGCGGCGGGGGCGGCGGCGGTGACATCACCACCGGCGGCGGCGGCGGGGGCGGGGGCGGCGGAGCCACATAAATCGGCGCAGGGGCCGCTGCAACAGCCCTGGGCTGGGCCCCGAAGTAATACACCAAACCCACCGACGCCATGTCGATGTTGGACCTGCTTCTCACCGGGTCCTCGACACGATAGCGTTCCACCTCGGCACGCACCGAGAGGCTGTCGGTGAATGCGTATTGCATGCCGACGCCAAACTTGGCCCGGGTGTAGCGATCCTTCGCTGATGACGAGAGCAGCGGCACCGCGCCTGTGCGGTTGAAATTCGACCTGCTTTCCGTGTAGGCGGCACCGACGCGCCCGAACACCGAGAAACGTTCGCCGATCGGCAGGATGCCAACCAGGTCGAGGTTGAGTCCCCTGGCGCGCAACTCGCCGCCGAAAGACCCCGAAGGGAGCGTGTTGACGCGATAGTCGAACCGGCCGAGGTCGAAATAGCCACCCTCGATGGCGAAGTTCCGCGAAAGCCGATAGCCGCCATAGAGCTTCCAGCCCTTGTCCTGATCGTCTTCGGTCGATGCACCGGCGGTGAACCCCGAGCCCACGAACGGCCTGATGGCGGTAGTGGTGGGGGTGTCGAAGTGGCCACGGGTCGCGCCGACGTTGGCTCCGGCGTACCAGCCGGGCGGTTCGGCGGCAAACGCAGGGGCGCATCCGAGTAGGGCGAGGGTCACAAGACTTAGTTTGTGCCGCGCCGGCAGCTGTATTCGGTTAGTCATCATGGGGTCCTGTTAGTTGCTGAACCGTTCCTGTAAGTGGAACTGGTACTAGCATCCGCAGGAAAGCACACCAGGGTTGTAGGAGAACACCGCCTCATCCTCTTCCGTGGCGGTTTTGCAACTCGACGGGAAAATGAGGGGGCGCGCAACGCTCGGATATCCTGTTCACATGTCCCGATTCACTTTGCCCGACTCAAACGGCGCGCCAGGAACCCGGCGCAGCTGGATCGCCATCGGCGCGTTGCTCGCCGGCAGCCTGCTTGCCCCAGGCGCGGGCGCGGCCGAGCGCGCCACCTTGCTGCGTTACTCGGTGCCGGTGCCCGCCCAGTGGCAGCCGCAGACGCCGGCGAGCAACGTGACCGTGGTGGACCTGAGCGGCACTTATGCGCGCGGCGTGGGCGGCATCGACGGCGCGCCGAAGCCAAACCAGAAGCTGCTCGCCGCGCTGGTGGAAGCTCCGGAAGGCAACGTGATCTTCCAGCTGCATGGAGACGGCGCCACGGTGGAAGCGAACCGCCCGGCGTTCTTCCACATGATCCATGGCTGGAAGCCATAGCGCACGCGAAGCTCCCATGCCGATCACAGCGACGAATCAGTGACATTGCTGCAGTCCCGCTCCTTGTCCACCCGCAGGCTGCGTCTGGCGTCCGGCCTCGTGATGTTCACTTACGTTGCAACGCACCTGGCCAACCACGCCACAGGCCTGGTTTCGCTCGAAGCCGCGGAAGCTGGCCGGCTCTGGTTCACAGCCGCCTGGCGCAACTGGCCGGTGACGGTGCTGTTCTACGGCGCCATGCTGTTGCACATGCTGCTGGCGTTGATTGCGCTCCTGGAGCGGCGCACGCTGCGCATGCCGCCCCTCGAATTCGTGCGCATCGCCCTGGGGCTGAGCATCCCGTTTCTGCTGGCCGGGCACTTCGCAGGGACGCGGCTGGCGCACGAACTGTTCGGACGCGATGACACCTATGCCCTGGTCGTGCAGGGCCGCTGGGCTGCCGACAAGGGTGTCGGTCAGCTCACCTTGATGTGCGTTGCCTGGTTTCATGGCTGTCTCGGAATTCACTTCGTCTTGCGCCACAGGCCTTCTTACCGGCGCCGCTTTCACTTTGTCTTTGCCGCTTTCGTGTTGATGCCGGTGCTTGCGGCGGCGGGATTCCTGGCGATGGCCCGGGAGCTCCAGCACGCACCCTCGCCGCAATATGGTCCCAATCTGGGCCGGCAGATCAACGACGCGGCGTATGCCTTGATCACTGTATTCGGCATTTCGATCGCACTGGTGCTGGCGGCGCGTACCGCGCGCTCCTGGCAGGAGCGCTACCGCGGGCGCAGCTTCACGATCTCCTACCCCGGACGGGAGGTGCGCGTCCCGCTCGGGTGGTCGGTGCTCGAAGCCAGCCGCGCCCATTACATCCGTCACATGTCGGCGTGCGGCGGGCGCGCCCGTTGCTCCACTTGCCGCGTGCGAGTCACGGGAGACCCTGCCCATGTGCCTGCGCCGTTCGACGCGGAGCGCGCGACGCTGCAGCGGATCGGGGCGGCCCCCGATGTGCGCCTGGCCTGCCAGCTCAGGCCGAGTGGTGACGTGGCTGTGATGCCATTGCTGCGTGCTTCGGCCGCACAACGAACGCAGCGGCAAAGGGGTGTCGAACACGACGTCGTGATTCTGTTCGTGGACCTGAGGCGCTGGACGACGCTGGCTGAGCGGCACCTGCCGCACGACTTGTCCTACGTGCTGGATCAGTTCTTCGAGGTCGTGGGCCAGGCGGTGCGCGACGCCGGCGGTACGCCCAACCAGTTCATCGGCGACAGCGTTATGGCAATTTTCGGGGTGGGCACGGACAGTGCCACGGGTTGCCGGCAAGCACTGGCGGCCGCCCGGAATATCGAGTCCGGCATGGATCGCGCCAACGTGCGCATGAAGCAGGATTTCGGGCATAGCTTCGAATTCGGAATCGGCATCCATGCCGGACGCGCGGCAGTCGGTGAAGTCGGCTGGGAGGAGACGCTGACCTTGACGGCCGTCGGCGACGCGGTGAACACCGCGGCGCGGCTGCAGAACCTGTGCAAAGACTATGGCGTGCGGCTCGTTGTGTCGCACGAAGTGGTGCACGGCGCGGGGGTGGATGTGAGTTCATTCACAGGGCACTCGATCACGGTTCGCGGCCGCAGTGATGATCTCGTCATCTACGCGGTTGCCTCGCCGGCAATGCTCGAGGTTCGGCCGATGTCATTGCAGGCGTGACCCGGCACGCAGCCCGCAACGGCTAGCCAGCCAAAGACAGTATATGCCCGACGCGCGGGTCTCCGCGGCCGGCCAGCACTTGGGCATAAGCGGCCTGCACGGCTTTGGGCCAGCGATGGTGCTGCACCTGCAGCCATGGCGCCGCGGGGTTCGCGACCTGCGCGCTGAACGCCCGCCATGCAACCAGCAGCCGCTTGCCCAATTCGCCGTGGCCCCAGTCGGCCTGGCGCTTCTTGACCTGCGCCGGCGCAAAGAACAGGAAGGCGCGCGGCCCCGGTAAATTCTTCGCGCCGCCCAGCTGCTCCACATGCGTCCCACCAATGGAGCAGCTGTACTTGAGGTCGATGAAGCGCGTGTGGATGCGCTTCCGCAATTCGGCGTTGCCCGCGAAGTCGGTGTAGACACACGCCGTGTCGGCGGCAATCCGATCGAGCTCGTCATAGGTGAGCACGCGGCTGTAGCAGCCCAGGCTCTCGCAGAACGCCCGGTTGCCAGCGGAGGTCAGGCCGACCACTTCGATTCCAGGACGCTGCGACAGCATGTAGGCGGTGCCATAGGCCGTCTTGCTCGACGCACTGGAGAGCAGAACCGTGCGCGCGCCAAAGAAGTTCTGGTCGGCCAGGAAATCGTCGATCAGCCAGGAGGTGATGAAGAGCGGCCGGAGCAGAGCCTGCATGTCTTCGGTTGCGTGCGTGTAAAAAGGATCGGCATGGCATCGCAGATACTGGTTGTAGACCGAGTGCAGTGCCGCGCGATGCGGCGCGGCATCGGTGAAGCCCGCTGCGCTGAGCCGATCCGGCTGCAGCACGGCGCGGTCGGCCATCGGCCAATAGCCATAAAGTCTCTCGCCCACCGCGACGCCCGGATGCAGGGACTGGATCACCGTACCGAATCCCCAGACCGGCACGATGCCCCAGCCCGCTTCCGCGGTCGGGAAGAACTGCCAGTAGTTCATCGCGTCGCCGAAGGCCGCGTAGGTGATGTTGTTGGAGGTCAGCGCGAAGGTATCGATGTGCACGCGCACCTGGCCCTCGGCGAGCGGTGCGTCATCGCTGGTGGCGATGCGTGTGGCCGGCAGCTGATCCTGGCGCACGAGCAGGGTGGTAGTCTTCATTGCATCACCCTAAACGAAACCGGCCCGCTGTTCAATATGAGCGGGCCGCAGATGCGACACCCCTTGCCATGATCTCTGCCGCTGATCTCCTGCCCCTTCCGCCGGGCCTCGTCGCGGTCACGGGCGCAGAAGGCGCGGGAAAGACCACGCTGCTACGCCGCCTCGGCGACGGTGTCCTGGGATCGGCCGATCAAGGCGACCGCCTGTGGTTGGACCTGTCGCTGCCGGGGCGGGATGAACAAGTGCCGCAACAGGTGTGGGATACATTGCGGCAGCGATGCCCCAACTGGGAAACGCAGTTGCAACAGGACCTCATCGAGGCGCTTGATCTGCATCCCCATCTTGGCAAGACGCTGTCGATGCTCTCGACCGGCAGCCGGCGCAAGGTCGCCCTGGTGGGATTGCTCGCGAGCGGGGCTACGGTCACTTGCCTCGACCAGCCGTACGCTGCCCTGGACGCACGTTCCATACGCGTCATTCGCGAGTTTCTCGCCGACGTGGCCGATCACGCTACCCGCACCTGGGTGGTCGCCGACTATGAGGCAGATCCGCGCCTGCCGTGGCGGCGCCACGTTGCGTTGGGCTGACGACTCGCGCCTGAAACGTTCGCGATCCCAGGACGTTAGAAGCTGCGGCCAAACCAGAGTAGAGACAGCGCCGCGGCCGTGAACGCCACCAGCGCCGCCGCCAGCGCCAGCAACCCCGACACCTCGGCTTCTCGGGTTCCCACCTGAAGCCGGGTGCCAAGGTTCTCGTAGACCGTGCGCAGCGTTTCCGCCGTGCCGGCGTGAAAGTACTCGCCACCGGTCACGCGTGCTACTTCGCGCAGCGTGGGTTCATCCAACTGCAAATAGATCGACATGCCCTCCGCCGTGGCCGCGTCGCTGTTGACCGCGCCAAGCCCCACCACGTAGATACGCACCCCGCGGTCGGCCGCCATCTTTGCGGCCATCAAAGTGTCCACGCCCGTCGTACGGCGGCCATCGGTCAGCAGGATGATGGCGGCCGACTTGTACGAGCCCGGCGCCACCGGTGTGATCTCCTTGGGCGGGGGCTTTGCCCTGTCATCCAGGCTGCGGCCCCGCGACTTGCTGCCAAAGGTCATTTCGCCCACATCGATGCCGTGGTCGGGGAACAGCTCGGACAGGCACAACACGATGCCATTGCCCACCGCCGTGCCTCTCTGCATCTGGAAACCATCGATCGCAGTCACCAGCGCCGCGCGGTCCAGTGTCGCCGCCTGGGCCACCTGGCTGCTGCCGGCGAAAGTGATCAGGCCGACCTCGATGTTTTTGGGCAGGTCAAGCAGGAAGGACTTGGCCGCATCCTGCGCGGCGGCCAGCCGGGTCGGCTTGACGTCGCTGACCCGCATGCTGAGCGACACGTCCATCGCCAGCATGATGGACGAGCGCGTCCAGGGCAGCGTCAGCTGGCCCACCGGTCGCGCCGCGGCCAACAGCAGCAGCGAGCAGGCCAGCAAGAGCAGGGCGGGCGGCACGTGCCGGCGCCAGTTGCGTCCTGCCGCGGCCGCGCGCACGATGTCCAGGCTGCTGTAGCGCATCGCGGCCTTGCGGCGGCGGCGCAGCAGCCACAGGTAAGCCATGGGCAGCAAGGGCAGCACGAGCAGCAGCCAGAGATACTGCGGCCACAGGAAGAACATCAGGGCGGTCCTGTGCGGTTCTCATGCAAACAACGGCAGGCTCGGCAAGCCCGGCCGGCACCAGGGGCATGAGGTTCCCCGCAATGCAAGTCCACTATCGTGCCCGGGAAGCCGGCGCTTGGCAACCGCGCCGGGCGCCTGCCCGGGCAATGCGGCGAATCGGTCGGCTCCTACTAGAATCGGCTTCAAACTCATCGATGCAATGAAAGACGTCCTTACGCTTTGCCGCGCACTTCCCGAAATGCAGGTTTCCGCCGGTACCAGGCTGATCGAAGAAGGCGTCCCGATGGGGCGCATCTATGTCCTGAAGCGCGGCGCCTTCGAGGTCGTGCGCAATGGCGTTCGGGTGGTGACCATCAGCGAGCCCGGCGCCTTTCTCGGCGAAATGTCGGCGTTGCTCGGGTCGGCCCCGACGGCCGATGTGGTGGCTGCGCATGACGGCACGGTGCATGTGATCGATGACGCGGCCACCGCCGCGCAGAGCGACCCGGAACTCACGTATGCGATAGCGCAACTGCTGGCGCGGCGCCTGCAGGCAGTCACTTCGTACCTGGTGGACATCAAGCGCCAGTACGCCGGAACCGGCACGCACCTGGCATTGATGGATCAGGTGCTGACCAGACTGATGGACATGCAGCCAACGGGCAACGTGCGCGCTGGTTCCGAGCGCGGCGACGTGCCGGATTACTGAAGCGCGCGCTCCTCGACGCCATCCATCGTGATCCAGCGGGCCAGCGCCGCGTCGAAGTCGATCTCGATGCGGGCCGGGATGTCGCCGATCTGGTTGCCGGCGTTGAACAGCCAGGTGTCGCCGACGCGGTCGATCCAGGAGCCACCCTTTTTGTGCGGCGCTTCGTGGATGTGTCCGCACAGCACCGCGGTGGGCGAGTAACGTTCGATCAGCCCGGGCAGCGCGGGGTCGCCGAAGAAACGTTTGCCGGTCCAGCTCAGCGGGCCCTCGGGCGGCGCATGGTGCAACCACACCCACTTGCGGCCGGCGCGCTGTTCGGCCGCGGCTTCCAGCAGGCGGGCCACGCCTTCGCGCGCAAATGGCCCGTCCCACCAGGGGCACACCGTGAACAGCGTATCGCCTACCGCCACCGTGTCGCCGTCCACCGCGAGTGCGGCGCTGCGCACGGCGGCGAGCCATTGCGCTGTCATCTCGCCCTCGCGGCTCCGGCCATTGAGGTCGTGGTTGCCGGAGCACACCAGCAAGCGGCTTTGCTGCGCCAGGGCGCTCAGGCTGACCGACAGCGCTGCGATCTGCACGGTATCGGGTACGGCTGAAGCGCCGTCGATGTGGTCACCCGCGATCACCACCGCATCGAAGCGCGATGCCGCGCCCACCAGCCAGTCGTAGTGGCGCAGCCGGTAGTGGAGGTCGGAGGCGAGAAGGACGCGCATGGCGCGCGATGGTAACGCGGCTCGCGAAAGGGTGCTCGGCCGTGCCCCTGCCGGTCAGCACCCAGCGCACCGAAGCAGTGCCGGAAGTTACAGCGCACCGAATTGGTGACCGTCCTGACGGTTCGGCACGATGTTGCGCCGCGTTACCCATGCCGGCTTCATCACTCACCAGAATTGTTCCTCGGTGACCATGACGTGCATGGCTGGGTAGCGGGAGAGCAACCGGGAGAGTGACGTGAAGTGCAAGCTTTCAATGATGGACTCGAGCGGGGACAAGGAAGTGTTCTGGGACCCGGACAGCCCCAACGAGGTGGCGGCGGCGAAGGCTATTTTCGACGCGGTCCGCAGGCGCGGCTACATGGTGTATTCGCAACCGGCCGGGGAAACTGCCGTCGCCTTGGGCCAGTTCAATTCCAAGGTCGAAACGATGATTGCCGTCCCGCCCATCGTCGCCGGGTGAGCCATGCCCCGGTGGTGGACCCGGCTTTTCGGCCCTGGGGAGGCGCGGGTGGCGCGTTTGTCACCGGAGCTACTCTGGATCACGACAGTCAGGGAGTTCCTGCGGCCGTCGATCCCCGAGCATTGCCTGCCTGACCAGGCTGCGGAAGCCAAAGCGAGGAAATTGCTGGAAAGGGCCCTCACGCTGGAGCAGCGCTGCGATCTCTTGTCCCGCAGCTACTTCTACGTGCAGGGCAGGCGGTTCACCTATCGCATCCGCGAGGGGCACTCAGGCAACGTGGACGCGCTGGATTCCAACGGGCGCGTGATCAGCCGGTTCTGTGCCCACCCGCTTGGGCGTGTTCCGGTATCGGACGTGATGCTCGCCCAGAAGCTGTGGATCGAAACCGACGAGAACATGTTCCTGAGAAAGGCCGCCCCCTATCCGCTGCGATACTGAACGGCGATGCGGGCGTGCGAATAGGTAGCTGGCCTGAAGTGTGCAGCTGAGGCTGCGCGCGGCAAGCTCTTGCGGCCAGTGCCATACTGTGCCTTTCGATGCTTTACGGGCATGCGATGAATCATCCGCTTTCGACACGTCGCGCGCACGCGGCAGCCTGGCTGCTCTTTGCTGTCACGGCGGCCCATGGCGCCTCGCCGTCGGGCGCCAGCGACGATGAGGCGATCTCGTCCCTGCAGGCCGCTTACGCGCGGTCGGTGGCGCCCGGTCAGGTAGCGGATGTGCATCGCGAACTTCTGGCGACGGTGTTGCAACGGGTCAAGCGCAGCCATGCCAGGGATGTCGATCTGTCAGCGCTTACGGCTGCCGCCGTGAAGGTGATCGAGCCGCTGGCGCCGGGCAGCGGCGAGCCGGCAGAGGTGTTCAAGAAGGCCATCAACGAGGCCTTGCGCACGCTCGATCCTTATTCCCGCTATCTCGACGCGCGCGCCCAGGGCAACGAAAGCGGCAATCTGAGCGGCACCTTCGGCGGCTTGGGACTGGAGCTGCAGTCGGATGCCGGCGAATTGCGGGTAGTCGCCCCGATGCCCGGCAGCCCCGCGGCTCGTGCCGGCCTCGCGGCGGGCGACGTGATCGTGCGAGTCGATGACAGACCGGTGGAAGGACTTCCGCTGGCTGACGCTATCGCGCAGATGCGCGGCCAGCCCGGCACCCCGGTGTCGATCACCATTCAACGCGCCGCGCACGAGTTCACGGTTTCGCTGACCCGGGAGACCATTCGCCGGCCCCTGCTGCGCTTGAGCATGGAAGGGGAGGTGATGGTGCTTCGGCTGCCTATTTTCGGCAGTGCGACCGCGGCGTCGATGGCGAAAGCGATCGCGGATGCCACAGCCCAGAGGCAGCCGCAAGCGGTGGTGCTTGACTTGCGAGGCAATCCCGGCGGGCTGCTGCGGGAAGCGGTGAAGGTGGCCGATGCGTTCCTGAAGGAAGGTGAAATTGTTTCTCTGCGCGGCAGCGCGCCGGACCGCCAGCGCGCCTGGCTGGCCGATTCCGACGAGCTTCTCACGGGCTTGCCCATGGTGGTCCTGATCGACCGGCGCTCGGCGTCGGCATCGGAACTCGTGGCTGACGCCCTGCAACACACCGGCCGCGCGGTGGTGATGGGACAGCGCAGTTTTGGCAAGGGCAGTGTCCAGACGATCTTTCCGCTTGGCGAGCAGAAGGGCGCGCTCAAGCTGACCACCGCCACCTACTACGGCCCTTCCGGGCAGACGGTGCAGCGAACCGGTGTCGCCCCGGATATCGAGCTGCTCAGCGCCACAGGCGGCCCGGGCGCGCGCGTTACGTCCGACTCGCCGCAAGCTTTGGGAGAGGCGCAGCCGCTGCGCCCAGCGAAGGCGCGCGTGGACCCCGGCCGCTGCAAAGCGCCCCAGACAGCCGACCCGGTGCTTTCGTGTGCCGTGGCCTACCTGCTGGCCGGGACGCTCGACTCTTTCCTGGCGCGGCTGGCAGACTGAATCACTCGCCGGCCTGAGGCACGGCCAACCCGGGTGCCGGGACCTTTTTTGTCCGGACGATCGCCGGCAATTGCGCCTGCTGGTAGTCCAGCAACTCCATCAGGTGGTGCATCACCTCGTCGCTGATCTCATTGGACTGCCACAACCGGATCAGCTCTTGCCGTTCGGCCTTGATCGCCACGTGTCGAAGCTGGTTCACCATGTCCATTCGTAGCGCGAGCTGCGAGCGTTCCACGTCCGCAGCCAGCGCGATCCGGTCGGCAATCTCGTCTTTCAGGCCTTGCGCCCACTCGGCCGGCGCACCCTCGGCGACCATGAAATCGTCTATCGCCCTCTGCGCCGCCGAGCTCATGGCCGCCCGCGTGCGCACCTCCTCGTCATGCGCGCTCCACTTGGAGCCGACCTTGAGCCGGCGGATCAATGGCGCCAATGACAGGCCCTGCCCCACGAGGGTGGCCATGATGATCACGAAGGTCAGGAAGATGATGAGGTCGCGGTGCGGGAAGGGCGTGCTTGCGGAAATCGAATAGGGCAGCGCCAGCGCGGCGACCAGCGACACGATGCCGCGCATGCCGCACCATCCCATGATGAGCAGCTCGCTTTGCTTGAGGCGCGGCTGCTCGTGCAGATTGCCACTGAGCCCCTGCGGCAGGTAGGAGACGGCGAAGACCCAGACCATGCGAACCGCGATCGCGGCGGCCGTGACCACCGCCCCGATCGCGATCAGTTGGGATAACGGATAACGCGCCAGATTCTCCAGAACGACCGCGTTGATCTGCAGGCCGATCAGGATGAACACCAGGCTGTTGAGCAGGAACACGAGCACGTTCCAGACCGAGCGCGCCATGATGCGCATCGGCGCCGACACCAACTGGGGCGCATAGCGGCCGCGCACCAGGCCGGCGGCCACCACAGAGAGCACACCCGAGACGTGCAGCGTTTCCGCGGCTATGTAGGCGGCATAGGGAATGGTCAGGACCGTCAGCACCTCGATGAAAGGGTCACCCAGCCGCCGGTGAATCCCGATGTACAAAAAGGCCAGCGCCACGCCCACCGCGATGCCGCCGGCCGACACGATTGCGAACTGAACTGCCGCCTGGGACAGGGAGAAGACCCCCGTCATCACTGCCGCGACGGCAAATTTATACAAGACAAGGCCGGACGCGTCGTTGACCAGGCTCTCTCCTTCGAGGATGGTGACGATGCGCCGCGGCATGTTCAGGCGCGAGAGAATGGCGGTTGCCGCCACCGCATCGGGCGGCGAGACGATGGCGCCCAGCACGAAGGCTGCGGCCCAGGGCACGTCCGGCACCATCCATTTGAGCGCCGCGCCCACGACCAGTGTGGTCACAGCCACCAGGCCGACCGAGAGCAGCCCGATCGGACGGATGTTGGCCTTGAAGTCGGTCCATGACGTGAGCAGTGCTGCCTGGTACAGGATCGGGGGCAGCACGGCCACCAGGAGCAGATTCGGATCGAACGCGTACTGCGGCAGATTGGGAATCAGCCCCAATAACGCCCCGCCGGCGACCAGCGCGATCGGGTAAGGAAACTGGAAGCGGCGCGCAATCCAGCCCAGGCCAACGGCGCTGAGAAGCAGCAAGAGCAGAAGTTCGATGAGCGCCATGGCAGTGACCGCAAAAGGAAGCCCAGATTATGGCTGGGCAATGCACAAGCGCTCATGCATTTCGCGTGCCACTCTCAGCGAGTGCCACGCCAGCCCCTCGGTGGGGGCCGCGCGTCCCGGGCGGGGCTCAGGGGCTCAAGGGGTCAGGGAGCCATCCCGAGCAGCGACTTCACAAACACGGCAGCCTTGTTTGCGGTCGCCGTGACCACGGACAAGTCCCAACTCTGCGGAATGATGCGGTCCCGGTACGGCCACAGCGTTTCGATGGCGATCAGCACCGCCACGATCCACACGATCTTGTACAGCCATCCGCTGGAGGCCTTGGGTGCGTCGTGCACCCGCACCGGGGCGGCGGCGACCTTCACGGCCGAATCGGGGGTGACACGCCAGGCGGGCATCGGCTCGGCGATATTCTTCAGAGTTTGCGGCCCCATCGGCTCGGCGCGCATTTTCACCTTGCTCTTCACGGTGTCGTAAACAGCCTGGCTGATGCAGATACCGCCTTTGGGGGCGCGAGACTCCAGCCTGGCCGCGATGTTGACCCCGTCACCGGCCACATGCCCGCCTTTGACCTTGTACACGTCGCCAACGTGGATGCCCACCCGGTGCTCCAGGCCCCGGGCCGGCAGCATCGCGGCATTGCGCCGGCCGAATTGGTCCTGGATCTCCAACGCGAATTTCATCGCCTCGACCGAGCTGTTGAAGCACAGCATCATGCCGTCGCCCATGGTGTTGAGGACTTCGCCGTCGTGCAGCGAACAGCAGTCGCGAATCACCTTGAAGTCGGCATCCACCGCCGCAATGGTGGCAGCCTCGTCGCGCTGCATGCGCGCCGAATAACCCACCACGTCCGTGAAGACCACGGCCGCCAGCCGCGGGCGCTCAATCGCCTCACTGGGGTCGACCTGGGCAAAGTCGCTGGGAAGTTCGCTGGCGGGGAATTCGCTGGCCGGGAACTCGCTTTCAGGAAACCGGCTCGCAGGGACGTCGAGGCGGGTCATGGCGTGGACCTCCGGGCGCGCTGGACGGCGCGCAATCGAAGCCCTGGAATCGGCACGCTCATCATCATCGTTCGGCTCCTGTGGCCCGTGCCGGGCCTGCGCTGCTCTGTTGCGAGAAATTGACCATCGCCGGCGATTATGCGCTGAACTTATGGCCGCGCCTTACGGCAGAGTACCGCCTCACCGACCCATAGCCTGCGGCCAGGGCGTTCATGCCGAAGTGGTATGTGACAGACTATCGGCGCATCAAGGCGCTGACGGGCGGGCGCAGCCTGGCGACCAACATTGCGCTGGTGAAACACAACGCCGAGGTCGGCGCACGGCTGGCCGTGGCCTTGGCGCTGAGGTTCAGGTGCCGATGCGGAACACCTGGCGCAGATAGGCCAGAAAGGTCTGGTCGTCGCACATCGTCTTGCCCGGGCTGTCCGACAGCTTGGCTACCGGCTGGCGGTTGGCCGACGTCAGTTTCATCACGATGTTGAGCGGCGTCAAACCGACGTCGTTGCTCAGATTGGTGCCGATGCCGAAGCCGGTCTGCGCCCGGTTTGCGAACGCGCGGTAGAGGCGAATCGCAGTGTCCAGATCAAGCCCGTCGGAAAACACCAGCCGCTTCGTATTGGCATCGATGCGCATGCCCGCGTAGTGCGCCAGCGCCTTCTCGCCCCACACGAACGGATCGCCTGAGTCGTGGCGCAGGCCGTCGAAGAGCTTGGCGAAGTACAGGTCGAAATCGGCCAGGAAGGCGTCCATGCCAACCACGTCCGTCAAGGCCACCCCCAGGTCGCCCCGGTACTCCTGCACCCAGCCTTCCAGCGCAGCCCTCTGGAAGTCGCGTAGTCGCACCCCGAGCGCCTGGTAAGTCTGCAGGTATTCGTGGGCCATGGTGCCGATGGGGACCAACCCAAGCTCCTTGGCAAGCAGCACATTGGACGTGCCCTTGAAGTGCATCGGCGCCTCCCGCTTGAGCGTGGCCACGACTTCGCGGTGCCAGTCCCGTGAAAAGCGGCGGCGCACGCCGAAATCAAAAAACTCGAAGGGGTGACGGGCAGCGGGCTCCTTGGCGAAGCCATGCAGGAGGTCGATCTTGACTTGCAGGTTGTGGCGGCCCTGGGCCAGCGCCGCCTGCGCGTCGAAGCGCCGGAAATGCAGCTCATTGACGATGGCCAGGACGAAGATCTCGAAGGCCATGGTGTGGACCTGCGGCCCTTCCGCCTGGATGCGAAGCTCGGCGCCCTCGGCGCCCGCCGCGATAAACTCGCGCTGGAAGCTGAAGATCCGCAGGAAGTCGACGAAGTCGCTCTTGATATAGCGCAGGCCTCGCAGATACGCGAGCTCACCGGGCGTGAAACGCAGCGCGCACAGCAGATCGAGCTGATGGTTCACGTCCTCCAGCAGTTCGGCCAGCGGGTAGTCGGGCTGGTTTCGGCAGACGAAGGTGTACTCGGCCTGCGTCTGCGGGTGCCGGTGCAGCATCGTCTGCCACATCGTGAACTTGTAGAGATCCGTGTCCAGCAGGCTGAGGATGATGGGTTGCATGGGTGTTGCGCCTAAACGAGACAGGACTGAACCGTAGCATATCGTTGCGATGCCGCCTGTCGAGCTCGCCGGCTCCTTTCCTTGCGAACTTGGCGCACAAGATGAACAATCATCCTCCCTTCTTTCAGAAAGGAGCCTGCCATGTCGATTGATCCGTTCGCCCAACTGAAAGCCGCCCAACGGGAAGGGTGGTCGCTCTTCGCACCGCTGGAGGCCGTCACCACCGCAACCGCCGCGCAGCTTGTGAAGCATGCGCGAATTCGCGCCGGGGACTCCGTGCTGGATGTCGGCTGCGGCACGGGCGTCGCTGCGCTGACTGCGGCGCGCGCCGGCGCAAAGGTGTGCGCGCTGGATCTCACGCCCGCACTGATCGAGCACGGGAGAAAGCACGCCGCGTTGGCCGGGGTCGACATTGATTTCAGGGAAGGTGACGTCGAAGCCCTGCCATACGAGAGCTCCGCCTTTGATGTTGTGCTCAGCCAGTTTGGCCACATGTTCGCGCCGAGGCCCGACGTCGCGATCGCCGAAATGCTGCGCGTGCTCAGGCCCGGCGGAACAATGGCGTTCTCGACCTGGCCGCCGGAGCATTTCGTGGGTCAGATGTTCGGGTTGATCGGCAAGGCCGTACCCCCGCCGCCGGGCGTGGCACCCCCGCCGCAGTGGGGCGACCCCAGCGTGATCCGGCAGCGCCTTGGGGACGCAGTGACTGACATCGTGTTCGAACGCGAGGTGATGATGGTTTCGGCGCTCAGTCCGCAGCACTATCGCAACGGAATGGAGCAGACCCTGGGGCCGCTAGCGAAGCTGGTCGCTGCTCTCAAGGAAAAGCCGGCGCAACTCGCCGCCTTTCGCGCTGAACTGGACGCGTTCGTTGCAAAACACCTCGAGAACAACTTGATTCGCCAGCACTATCTCATGACACGGGCCACGAAGAAGTAGCGTGCCTGTGTAGCCTTGGCGCCGGTCCCTTCGTTCGGCTTGCACCGCGCCTTTTTGCAAGGCGCGTTCACGATCGTGGCGGCCACTGCGGCGCATGCGAGCCGGGCGGCATGGCCGGCCTCTGCCAGCGGGGCGGTGTGTGCGAAAACTGCGCCGAATGTTGCACAGCGATCAGGCGCCCGAAACCGGTATCGGTGGTCTCCATCGTGCCATCGAAGCTGGGCCATTGCGCCAAGGGACCTTCCGGCAGGCGACCCAACCCCTGCAGCCACCCTCCCACCCTGGCCAGTGACACCCGCACGTTCCAGCTGCCCCCTTCGCGACGCTGGCGCATCAGCGCCACGAGCGTACCAAAGGCCAGCAAGAAACCGGCCGAGTAGTCCAGCGCCTGCAAGGGCAGGGCGCGCGGCTCTTTGGCGCCGAACGCCTCCGCTTCGGCCAGGTTGAAGCCGGTCGCGCTTTGCACGAGCGAGTCGAAGCCGCGCCGGCCACCCCACGGCCCGAGCTCTCCATAAGCCGAGAGCGAGACATGCACGAGGCCAGGCCGCTCGCGTGCCAGGTCTTGTGGGCACAGACCCAGCGCTGCGAGTGCGCCGGGGCGGTAGGCCTGCACAACGATGTCGGCTTCGCGTACCAGCCCCAGGAAGGTTTCTCTTTCGGTCACCTGTGTCAGGTCGAGGTGCGTCGACAACTTGCCGCGGCTGGTTTCAGCGATGGCGTCGATGTTCGGCAAATTCGGGCTGTTCACCAGCAGCACGTCGGCTCCGTACGCGGCGAGCGTGCGGCCCGCCACCGGGCCGGCCAGGATCCGGGTGAGGTCCAGCACGCGCACGCCCTGCAGGCACGGCGCCTGCGCGTTGATCGGATGCCAGCGCCCTGGCGCTGCATCGCCGATGCGTTCGATGTCGACCAGGGGCGTTGCGGCCACCACCGGCGCTTGCCCGTGAGCTTGCCACTGCTGCACGGAGCGCACGGCCGCCACCACCAGGCCGTGCTCCGCCGCAGCCGCTTCGAAGTCCTCCGCATGCCAGCTCGCCAGTGCCTGTTCGACCTGTATGCGAGTCGTGGCAGTTCCCACGGGTAAGCCCAGCAACTTCAAGACGCCGTCGCGATGATGGGAAAAGTTGGCGTGAACGCGCACCCATGAAGGGGATGCCTGTTGTGAGCAGCGGTACAGCCCCGAAAGCTCTTGCCATGCCACAGGCGCGCGACCGTCGAGGGTAAAGCGGCACGCCGCCTCCCGGACCGCATCGGCAGTGTCGACGCTCACCGTCTGCGACGGCCCGCCGCGCAATCGGCCGATCTCGCCGGCGGCGAGCGCCGCCGCCGCAACGCTGGTTTGCAGGATCGTCGCCACCCGGAAGGATGAAGGCACAGCCGCCGTCGCGCCGGTAAGATGCGCGCGATCCAGGACGTCAGGCGCCAGCGCGACGCCCGTCCAGAGAGCCTTCAGTACTGCCTCGGGTGGGGCAAGGCCCCCGGCTGCCGAAGCCAGCCTGTCCATGCTTTCCCTCAGGCCGGACGCAGGACACGGATCCGGCGTTCGGCCACCAGCTCCTTGGTCCTGGCCGAGTAGGCGGCCATGTGGGGTGACTTGGCATGCGCCTTCAGCGCGTCCATGCTCTCCCACTTCTCGATCACCACAAAAGCGTCGGCGCCGTATTTCGCCTGGGTCGGCAAGCCATCTCCGACATCGATGGCCGCGCCGTATTCGATACAGCCCGCTTCGGCCCGCACGGCGGGCACATTGGCGCGAAAAGCCTCCAGCACCTGTTCGCGCAGGCCCGGCTTGGCGGTGATGACAGCAATGACGTGGATCATGGGATGCTTTCCTTGGTAGATGGGACAGTTGCTGCTTTCGTCAGTGATTTTCCTCCTGCACGGCACTTGCCCGCAAGGGATTGCCGTTGCAGTTGGACACCCGCCCGCTTACCTGTCACAGTCGGGCATCACACACTAGGAGGCAGTATGTCCAAAACCGGCGCCGATTCCACGAAAAGCGAAGCCGAAATCAAGCTGCCCACCGCCTTCGACCATGAGGTCGACTACCTGATGCGGGCCACCGGCCGCAGCCGGGTGCAGGTGCTCAACGCGATCAAGGTGCGCGGCCCCTCGCGTGACGCGGTATTGCGGGCGCTCGCCAAATAGCCGGGTAAGGCAGGCTTCATGAGCCGGTGCGCCCAGGCACCAGGAAATCGAAATCGCAACCTTCGTCGGCTTGCAGCACCGTGCGGTGAAACAGCGCCGCATAGCCGCGATCCGGCTCGGCAGCGGCGCCGGGGCTGACGCCGCTGCCGAGCGCCGCGCGTCGGCGCGCCAACTCGGCGTCGTCCACCAGCAAGTCGATGCGGCGGCCGGGCACATCGAGCGAGATGCGATCGCCGCTTTGCACCAGCCCCAGCGGGCCACCCACCGCAGACTCGGGCGTGATGTGCAGGACGATCGTGCCGAAGGCTGTGCCGCTCATTCTCGCGTCCGAAATACGCACCATGTCCTTCACGCCCTGTTGCGCCAGCTTGCGCGGGATCGGCAGGTAGCCCGCCTCGGGCATGCCCGGCGCGCCACGCGGCCCGGCATTGCGTAGCACCAGCACGTCGTCGGCCGTGACGTCCAGGGCCGGATCGTCGATGCGTTCGGTCATGTCCTGCACCGATTCGAAGACCACGGCGCGACCCGCGTGCGTCATGAGTTCGGCTGAAGCCGCAGATTGTTTGATGACGGCTCCGCGCGGTGCCAGGTTGCCCGTCAGCACTGCCATGCTGCCGACCGCCTTGATGGGATTGCTGCGAGAGCGGATGACGTCCTGGCCCGGCACGTCTTCGGCCGATGCCACATAGTCGCGCAGCGTGCCGCCCATGACGGTAGGCACGCTCAAGTCGATCAGGCCCTCCAGTTCGCGCAGCAGCCGAGGCACGCCGCCGGCCCAATGGAAGTGCTCCATGTAGTGCTTGCCTGAAGGTTTGAGGTCGAGCAGCACGGGCACTTCACGGCCCAGCTGGTCGAACTCTGCCAGGTCGACCTTGATTCCAAGACGGCCCGCGGCCGCCGTGAG
>JBKJHN010000081.1:0-6089 GCA_046599015.1 Ramlibacter sp. | reverse complement strand
AAGGACAAGGCGTTCAACGCGCTGGTGGGTCAGGCGATGAAAGCGAGCAAAGGCAAGGCCAACCCGGCGCAGGTCAACGAGTTGCTGCGCAAGAAGCTGGGGGCTTGAGGCCGCAGTGGATTGCGGGTCAGGCCCGCCATGACAGCCGGGTGTCATGCCGGGCGTGACCTCCCACGGACAACCCTGCCTTATTCGACCCCGTAACGCTGCCGGTAGGCGAGTACCTGCTGGTGGTATGCGCCGAGACCGGCGCCACTGGCACTTTCAAGATACCGAAGCAAATCAACCAGCCGCGCAATCGCGCAGACCTGCAGGCCCAGCTGCTCGCGCACATACTGCACGGCGCTGTGGCCCACGTCGACGCCGTTCTCCGTGGCCTTCTCCTGCCGGTCCAACGCGATCGCGACGGCGTGAGGCTTGGCCCCGGACGCTTCGATCAGCGCGATCGATTCACGCGCGGCCGTGCCAGCCGACATCACGTCATCGATGATGAGGACCTTGCCCTTGAGCGGCGCGCCCACCAGCGACCCGCCTTCGCCGTGGTCCTTGGCCTCCTTGCGGTTGTAGGCAAACGGGACGTTGCGCCCAAGCCGCGCCAGTTCGACCGCCACCGCGGCAGCCAACGGGATCCCCTTGTAGGCCGGGCCGAAGATCATGTCGAACTCGATACCCGAACTCAAGATCCGCTGTGCATAGAATTGCGCCAGCCGGCCGAGCTTGGCGCCATCGTCGAACATGCCGGCGTTGAAGAAATAGGGCGAGATGCGGCCGGCCTTGGTCTTGAATTGGCCAAAGCGCAGCACACCCGAATCGACCGAGAACTGCATGAAATCCAGCGCCAGGCCATCCTGGCCCGCATCCTTGACCGCCATGGGAACATCCTTGTTCAAACTCACCAGCCTCAACTTGAACGGCATCCGTTCGGCCGCCAGCAAAGGCGTGGAGGCATGGCTTGCGAAGGCCAAGCCGGATTGTATTTGCCTGCAGGAGGTCAGGGCCCAGGCGGCCGACGTGCAAGGCCGTTTCGAACAGATGGCCGGCCTGACAGGCCACTTCCACTTTGCTGAAATAAAGGGCTACTCGGGCGTGGCCATTTACACCCGGCACGCGCCGAGCGATGTCGTCGTGGGCTATGGCTCCCCTGAATTCGACGCCGAAGGCCGCTACCTGGAGATTCGCTTCGACACGCCCCGGCGCAAGCTGTCGCTGATCAGCTGCTATTTCCCCAGCGGCTCCTCGGGCGAGCACCGGCAGCAGGCCAAGTTCCGCTTCCTCGATGAATTGGATCCGCATCTCGCGCAACTGAAGAAGAAACGCGACTTCATCCTGTGCGGCGACGTGAACATCGCGCACCAAGAGCAGGACCTGAAGAACTGGCGCGGCAATCGCAAAAACAGCGGCTTCCTGCCCGAAGAGCGGGCTTGGATGACCCGCCTGCTGTCCGAGACGGGCCTGGTGGACGTGTACCGGCGCCTCAAGCCCGATGCCACCGAGGACTGCTACACGTGGTGGAGCACCCGCGGCCAAGCCTACCTGAACAACGTGGGCTGGCGGCTGGACTATCACCTCGCCACGCCGGCGCTGGCGCAGCTGGCACGTTCGGAAGCGATCTACAAGACCGAGAAGTTCTCCGATCACGCGCCGATCA
Organism: Ramlibacter sp.; assembly: GCA_046599015.1. Lineage (GTDB taxonomy): Bacteria > Pseudomonadota > Gammaproteobacteria > Burkholderiales > Burkholderiaceae_C > Ramlibacter. The sequence goes on along the minus strand of JBKJHN010000081.1, from coordinate 4,441 downwards.
CGGTCGAATACGACTTCGTGCTTTGAAGGATGCTGTGTGACCGCTCATCGGCGGGCGCTTGCAGTGCCCAAGCGGCATCCGGATACTTGCCGGCAGGGCACGTCCCGTCGCGCCCGAGGAGTCGCGTCGTGAGCTTGCTAGATGCCATCGGCAATACCCCGTTGATCGAACTGACCCGGATCGTGCCGGCAGGCTGCGGGCGAATCTTCGCGAAACTCGAATCCGCCAATCCGACCGGCAGCATGAAAGACCGCATGGCCAGGGCGGCCGTGACGCAAGCAGTGGCTGCGGGCCGCTTGCGGCCGGGGGGTACCGCCGTCGAATACACCGCGGGAACGACCGGTATTTCACTTGCCATGGTGTGCTCTGTGCTTGGGTATCCGCTGGACATCGTGTTTTCGGATGCTTTCAGCATCGAGAAGCGGCGAACCATGGAGGCCTTCGGCGCGCGCATCGTCGATGTGCCCAGTGAGGGCGGCCAGATCAATGAGCGCCTGATCAAAGGAATGATCGCCAAAGCCGACGAACTGAGCCGCCAACCCGGCTACTGGTACTGCGATCAGCTCAACAATCACGACGCCATTGGCGGGTACCTGCCGATGGGAGAGGAAATCTGGCGGCAGACCGGTGGCAAGCTGGACGCCTTCGTGCACGCGGTTGGCACGGCGCACGCCATCCACGGCGCGACTGAAGCACTGTGGTCACATGCGCCCGGCATCGAGGTAGTGGCCGTCGAACCGCAAGAGTCCGCCGTGCTCTCTGGACAAGCCTCCGGTTCTCACAAGATCGAAGGCATCGGCATCGGATTCGTGCCGCCGCTGTGGCACCGCGAGCAGGTCAACCGGATCGAGACCGTCCCTACGGAGGACGCCAAGGCCATGGCTCGCCGGTTGGCGCGAGAGGAAGGTGTGTTTGCCGGGACCTCCACCGGTGCCAACGTGGTTGCCGCACTGCGCGTCGGCCAGCGGCTGGGACCCAAGTCCACCGTTGTAACCATCGTGTGCGACTCGGGCCTGCGCTACCTCAGCACCGACTTGTTCGCTGCTTGAGACGATGGGCAGCGCGCTACTGCTTGCGCAGAACGAACTGCCGTTGGCGCGGATCGCCTTCGGCCTTCCACGCGCCCCTGATCTCACGCCCGCAGGAGCCCTGGACCACATCGCCGAGCCAGACAGCGCTGATGTTGACGCCATTCACCGACTCCTCCAAACTGAACTCGCCGGCGTCCACATCGCCGGCAAGCTGCGCCCGCTCGCCATTGCGGTTGATCGCGCCGCGCACGCTTTCCGACAGCTCGGGGTGCTGCTCCAGCAACAGCGTGGCGCCATGACCCAGTCCTTCGAACTCGGCCCGCCACAGGCCCAGTAGATCTTCTCGCCTCACTTCGGCGGCCTTCGGGCAATCGACGGGCGACGCGGCTGCCTGCTGCGCCAGCGTCAGCCCGGGCGCGGCGCAGGCTGCGGCGCAGGCCAGTAGCGCAAGGCGTCTCATGAAGGGTTGGCTGCCGCGGCCGCGGCAGCCGTGTCGAAAGCCTTTTTCGCGAACTCGGCTCGCAACGCTTTCAACTTTTCGCGCGGGTCCTCCTTGGTGGTGGCCTGCTCCAGCGCCATCTCGGCAATGAACCGGCTGGGCTGGGCGGCAATCATCGCGCGGCCCTTCTTGCGCTTCTTGGTCCAGCTCACGGCCAGCGAGCGCTGCGCGCGCGTGATGCCGACGTACATCAGGCGGCGCTCTTCCTGCAGGCGCTGCAGGATGCCTTCCGACATCGGTCCATCGGCGCGGCCGCTGGGGTTGTCGTCGTCGCCCAGTTTGAACGGCAGCAGTCCTTCGGTCACCCCGACCAGCATCACATGCGGCCACTCCAGCCCCTTTGCGGCGTGCAGCGTCGACAAGGTCACGACGTTCTGGTCCTGCTCGCGCTCGTTGATGGTGGAGAGCAGCGAGATGGTCTGGGCCACTTCGAGAAAGGTCTTGCGCTCGCTCGACGTCGTGACACCCGCCGCGTCGTCGATCTGCCCGCCGCAGCGTTGCGCCATCCAGTCGCAGAACTCGATCACGTTGGTCCAGCGTGACGCGGCCAGCTTGTCGTTCTCTTCGCCGTCGTACAGGTGTTTTTCGTAGCCGATGTCCTTCAGCCAATCGGTGAGGAACACCCGCGCGTCCTCGGCGCCCGTGGTGTGGCGCGCGCGAAACTCCAGATCGTTCACGTAGCGGCCGAATTCGTGCAGGCCGGCCACCGCGCGGCTGGACAGTGCCGCACTGAGCGAATTGGAGAACAGTGCTTCAAACAAACTCAGCTTGTACTTGCCGGCGAACACGCCCAGGCTTTGCAGCGTCTGATGCCCGATGCCGCGCTTGGGCGCCGTGATCGCGCGCAGGAATGCGGGATCGTCATCGTTGTTGACCATTAGGCGCAGCCATGAACACAGGTCCTTGATCTCGGCGCGGTCGAAAAAGCTTTGGCCGCCCGACACCTTGTAGGGGATCTGGGCCTTGCGCAGCGACTGCTCGAAGACGCGGGCCTGATGGTTGGCGCGATAAAGCACCGCGAATTCCTTCCAGTCCTTGCCGAGCCCATTGGCACGGGTCGACTGGATGCGGGCCACCACGCGCTCGGCCTCGTGCTCCTCGTTGTCGGCGTCGACGATGCGCACCGGCTCGCCCTCGCCCAGCTCGGAGAACAAGGTCTTCGGAAACAACTTGGGGTTGGGTCCGATCACGTTGTTGGCCGCGCGCAGAATCGCACTGGTGGAACGGTAGTTCTGCTCCAGCTTCACCACCTTGAGGCTGGGGAAGTCCAGCGGCAGGCGTTTGAGGTTGTCCAGCGTCGCGCCACGCCAGCCGTAGATCGATTGGTCGTCGTCGCCCACCGCGGTGAAGCGGCCCCGCTCGCCCACCAGCAACTTCAGCACCTCGTACTGCGTGGCGTTGGTGTCCTGGTATTCGTCCACCAGCACGTGACCCAACTGCGCCTGCCATTTTTCGCGCACTTGCGGGTGTTGCTGCAGCAGTTTCAGCGGGAGGCCGATCAGGTCGTCGAAGTCGACGCTTTGATACGCGGACAACCTCTCTTCGTAGCGCGCCATGATGCGCGCGGTGATCTTCTCGTTGTCGTCCTTGGCCTGTGCCTCGGCTTGCGCGGCATTGAGCCCCATGTTCTTCCACAAGCTGATGGCCCACTGCCACTGGCGCGCCACCTTGGCGTCGGTGCTGCCGCCCGCGTCCTTCAGCAAGCGGGTGACATCGTCACTGTCAAGAATCGAGAACGCGGGCTTCAGGCCCAGCGCCGCGCCATCCTGGCGCAGCATGCGCACACCCAGGGCGTGAAAGGTACAAATCAGTACTCCCCTCGCCTCCCGGCCGATCAAGGTCTTGGCCCGCTCGCGCATTTCGGCCGCGGCCTTGTTGGTGAAGGTGATCGCCGCGATGCGTTTGGCCTCCAGCCCGGCCTGAATCAGACGCCCGATCTTGTGGGTGATCACGCGGGTCTTGCCGGATCCGGCGCCAGCCAGCACCAGGCACGGCCCGTGCATATAGTTGACAGCTTCTTGCTGCGCGGGGTTGAGGCCTGCGGACATCTGTGGGGGAGAGACTACTCGAAGCGGAGGGAGCGGCGCATCATACCGGCCCGCCGCACGCCGGAGCGACAATATGCCCCGTGCTCGACGTCCTGCTGATCACCTTTCCGTTCTTCACGCTGGTGCTGTTTGGCTATGTGGCCGGGCGCCAGCGGCTGCTGCCGTTCGAGGCGATCTCCGGGCTCAACACCTTCGTGCTGTATTTCGCGCTGCCGTGCATGCTGTTTCGTTTCGGCGCCAGCACGCCGATCGGGCAATTGCTGGACGTCAGCGCCATTGCCATTTATCTGCTGTCTGCGCTGACGCTGGTAGCCTTCGTGGTCTGGTCCAGCCGCAATTCGCGCATCGGCTGGAACGACGCCTCCTTCGGCGCACTGGTCGCTGCGTTTCCCAACACCGGATATATGGGCGTGCCACTGCTGGTCGCCTTGCTCGGCGCCCAGGCGGCCGGTCCCGCCATCCTGACGATGTTGGTCGACCTGGTGGTCACCAGTTCATTGTGCGTGGCCCTGTCGCGGCTCGATGGCGCCGACGAACATGGCGCCGCCAAGGCCGCTCGCAACGCACTCCGGGGCGTGGCGCTCAATCCGATGCCGTGGGCGATCGTGCTGGGCGGCGTAGCGTCGGCCCTGCAATTCCAACCTGTCAAGCCGGTGGCGCAAACGATCGGGCTGCTGGCTGACGCCGCATCGCCGGTGGCTCTGTTCACCATCGGCGCGGTGCTGGCACGCTCGCAATTCGTCGCTGCCCAGGAGGAACACGATCCGATGCCCTGGGGCGACTTCCTGCCGGTGGCGCTGATCAAGCTCATCGTCCATCCGGTGCTCGTGTTGAGCGTCGGCCTGGTCGCCATCAAGCTCGGG
>JBKJHN010000071.1:0-9348 GCA_046599015.1 Ramlibacter sp. | reverse complement strand
GCGCCCATGTAGATCATCTCGGCGCCCAGGTAGTCGGCCAGCGTGATCTGGTCGCCGCAGAGGTAGCGCTTGCTGGGCCCGATCAGGCTTTCGTCGAGGATCTTCAACCACGCCTGCGTCCGCTGCTTGCCCCACTCGAGCGTTCCGGTCTGAACCGCATCGCTGGGCCGCTTGTGATTGGGAAATGTCTGCGGGTAGATCAGGCCGTAGCCGAAGTCCTTGTACATGTTGGAGTTGAACCAATCCATCATCTCGTTGACGCGCGCCCGCTCTTTCAAGTCCGCGGGGTACGCGGGAGATCCCGTCTTTTCGGCCAGGTACTTGACGATCGCCGAGCTTTCCGTGAGGCGGAAGTCCCCGTCCTCCAGCACCGGCACCAGCCGACTCGGGTTGACCGCGGTGAACTCCGGCCCCATATGTTCGCCGGTCATCAAGTCGACCACTTTGTAGTCCAGCTCGATGCCCTGGTCGACGGCAAACTGCTGCACAGCGCGACTGGTGGTGGATGCGGGGTGGTAGTAGAGCTTCATTGAATGACTCCTGTGGGCGGTTGTCGGTCCGCGAGTCTAGATCGCTTCCAAGGTGGAAGCAACACTGGGCGGTGCGCGTCCAAGCTAGCGCTTCACCAGGCGGTTGCGCAGGATACCGATCTTTTCGATTTCGAACTCGATCTCATCGCCCGGCGAGAGATAGATTCCGTGCTCTTGGCCCGAGCCGTCGCCAATCGTGCCGGAGCCGAAAAACTCCCCGGCGTACAAGGTCTCTCCACGCGAGACATGGACGATCATGTCTTCAAATGAATGATGCATCTCGGCCAGGGAGCCCGAGGAACGGAACGTGCCGTTGATGCGCACGCTCATTTTAAGCTTCGTCGGGTCGCCAATCTCATCGGCCGTGACGATCCAGGGGCCTATCACATTGCCCGTATCGAAATCCTTGCCCTTGGCTGGCCCGAGGCCGGCTGCAACTTCCCGATTCATCGCATCGCGCGAGGTCATGTCGTTGAAGATCGTGTAGCCGAAGATGTGGCTCGCCGCCGCAGCCTTGCTGATGTCACGTCCAGTCTTGCCAATGAAAATCCCCATCTCCAATTCGTAGTCCATCAGTTCGGCGAAGGCCGGCCATTCGATGTCGGTGTCGGTGCCAATCACCGTGAAGCGGTTGGCCTTGTAGTAAATGGGCTGCTCATACCAGACCGGAGGGGGCGTGCAGACACCCTGTTCCACGCCCCTCTTGAATGCCTCCTCGGGATCAGGAAGTCCTTTGCAACGCAGTTTAAGATTTGCCGCGCGCGCCTGGCGGAAAAGCTTCTCTGACACCAGGAAATCCCTGATCTGGATCGGCACGGGAACCGGCGACTGCAACCGAACCTGGTCCAGCGGCAGAATTGCCGCGGCCGGAGCTGCGGCGGCGACGCTGCTGGCCAATGCCAGGGCTTCTTCGCCGCCCTCGATCAGCGCCTGCATATCGTGAAATGCTGGGTGGTTGTCGGCCAGCGCGAACGCCGTGACGACATTGGCTTCTGGCGTCACCGCGCCGATGAGCCGCGAGCCGCGGTAGTCGAAAGTGGCCAGTTTCATGGTGCCGGTCTATGGGTCGAGCGGTTGAATGCCGGCAGCGCGGATGGTGGCAGACATCTTTGCGATGCTGGTGCGCAGATACGCGGCGAAATCGTCCGCCGTGCCACCACCCGGCTCAAACCCGGTGTCCAGCAGGCGCTTGCGGATTTCCTCGGTCTGCAGCGCGCGGACCACCGCGCCATTGAGGCGGGCCACGTAGTCGGCCGGCGTGCCGGCTGGAACCACGATGCCATTCATACCGGAAGCGTCGACGCTCGCATAGCCGGATTCGGAGAACGTCGGCACCGCCGGAAAGAGCGCTGAGCGACGCGCCCCTGTGACCGAGATCGCGCGCAGCTTGCCGGATTCCACTTGAGACTTGACTACGCTGGGCACGAAAAAGCCCATTGTGGTCTGCCCGCCGATCAGATCGGCAATCTGCTGTCCACCCCCTTTGTAGGGGATGTGCGCGATGTCGATGCCGGCCGCCATGCGGAACTGTTCACCCGCTATATGGCTGCCGCCACCCAGCCCGGCCGAGCCGAAGCTGAAGGTGCGCGGTCTGGCCTTGGCCAGATTCACCAGCTCGCCCAGATTGGCGGCTTTTACGTCAGGGTGCACACAGAGCACCAGCGGCGAGGTTGCGAGCAGCACCACAGGCTGCAAGTCCTTCAGCGTGTCGTAGGGCAGGTTGCGGTACAGGCCCGGGTTGGAGACGAAGGCCGCATCAATGATCCCGATGGTCAACCCGTCCGGCGGCGCCTTCACGACGGCCTGGGTACCTATGATGCTGCCGCCCCCGGCGCGGTTCTCCACCACGACTGACTGCGAGAACGCGGTGCCGATGAATGGCGCGAAGAGGCGGGCCAGCGTGTCCGTGCCGCCACCCGGAACATAGGGCACGATCAGGTGAATCGGCCGCGAATTACTGGTTTGTGCGAACGAGACCAGGGGCAGCAAGTGGATCGAAGCGAGGGCGATCAGGTGGCGACGGTGCATGTTGATATCCCAGTTCAGAGTTCCGCGACGCACTCGATCTCGAGCAGGAAGTCTTTGCGCGGCAGACGCGCCTCGACGGTCGTTCGGGCCGGCCAGGTTGCCGGATCGTTGCCAAAGTATTCGCGGTAAATCTGGTTCATCTCCTCGAAGTCGGCGCGGCGGTCCAGGAATACATTGACCTTGACCACCTTCTCCAGTGACGAGCCTGCCTCGGCCAGGATGTTTTTCACGTTCTCCATGACCTGGTGCATCTGGGCCGCAAAGTCGCCCTTTGCAAGCTGCAGTTCGCCGTAGTAGGGCGGACAGCCGGAAACGAAGACAAGGTTGCCGGTCTTGACGGCATGCGAATGCGGCGATGTGGCGCGCGGAACCTTCGGGCTGTAGATGACGGTCTTCGACATGGTGATTCCTGAAGTTGACTGTTACTCGCGCTTGGTGCCCGACTTGACGATCACGTCGGCCCACTTGCTAATCTCCGCTCTCATGAATGCCGCTATCTCTTCCGGCCGCTCCGGGCCCGGCTCCAGGCCGAGCGCACGGTATCGCTCCCTGACCTCAGGTTGCCGCAGGATTTCCGAGATTGCCTGGGACAGCTTGTCTACGAGGTCGCGCGGCGTCTGTGCGGGTGCAAGGATGCCGAACCAGCCCGCCACTTCGTAGCCCGGCATGCCCGACTCGCCGACGGTCGGCAGGTCCGCCGCAGCCGATGCGCGCTTGCCGCCGGTCTGCGCAATCGCCTTGAGCTTGCCGGACTGCGCAAGCGGCAAGGCCGACGCCATGCTGTCGAACATCAGCGTGACCTGCCCGCTCATCACATCGGCCAGCGCCGGGATGCTGCCTTTGTAGGGGATGTGCAACATCTGGATGCCAGCATTCAACTTGAACAATTCGGCAGCAAGGTGCGAAGGGGTGCCGCTCCCGCCAGAGGCATATGTCACGGAACCCGGGTTGGCTTTTGCCGCCGCGATCAACTCACGAACGTTGCTGGCGGGGAAACCCGGCGTGACGACCAGCAGATTGGGCGCGATAGCCGCCAGATTGACGGGAATGAAATCCTTCAGCGGATCGTAGGTGAGCGAGCCCTGCATCAGGGTGACGTTGACCGCCATGTTTGCAGTCGAGCCCATCACCAGGGTGTAGCCGTCAGGGGCGGCGCGCGCCACTGCTGCAGCGCCGATAGAGCCGCCGGCTCCAGCGCGGTTCTCGATCACGACCGTCTGGCCCCATCGCTCGGTCAGTTTCTGGCCGATCAGGCGAGCCACGATGTCGGTCGGTCCGGCAGGCGGGAACGGCACCACAAGGCGGATCTGTTTGCTGGGGTACTGCGCCGCCGGTTCGGCAAGCGCCGAGCCCGTGGCGTGCAAGGCCAAGCCGGCGATCAGCAAGTTATTGAACAGGCGTCGATGCATTCTCATGTGAAGGGCCCCTTATGCAATGGTCTACAGCAAGGTCTGGCCCCCGTCGATCACCACCACTGAACCGGTGACGAAGGAGGAAGCATCGGAAGCCAACCAGACCACGATTTCATTCAGTTCCTCGGGCTGTCCGATTCGCCCCAGGGGCACCTGCTTGACGAAGGTCTCGTACTTTACAGGGTCGCTCATTTCGGCTTGCGTCAGGGGTGTGAGAAAGCGTCCAGGCGCCAGCACGTTGACGCGCACCTGATGCGGCGCCCATTCCACCGCCAGGGCTTTCGACAGGTTGATGACGGCGGCCTTGGCCGCCGAATAGGGCGCGTTGGTGGGCCGTCCGCGCAGCCCAGCCGACGAGGCGATGTTGACGATGGAGCCTTTGCCCTGCTGCACCATCAGGCGCCCCACCGCACGGCAGACAAAGAAGGTCGAACTCAGGTTGGTCGAGATCAGCGCATTCCACTCCGCATCCGAAATGGCCAGCGATGGCTTGCGCATGCTGCGGCCGACACAATGCACCAGGATGTCGATCCCTCCGAATTGCTGCGCGACCTTGGTGACCGCGGCATCCACCTCGCAAGACTGCGTGGCGTCCACCTGGAAGGCGATTGCGCGCCGACCCAGCGACTGGATCTCGTCGCACACGCTGTTCAACTCGGACTCTGTGCGTGCTACCAGCGCCACATCCGCGCCGGCGGCGGCCAGGCTTTTCGCTGCTGCGCGGCCAAGCCCGCGTCCAGCCCCGGTGACGAGCGCAATGCGGCCAGCAAGCGGGGCGGTGACGGTCATGGCCCGGGCGCCAACTCGAAAATGCAGGTCGTTTCAACCGGCGCGGTGTAAATCAGGTCGGGCACGCTCAGGCTCGCCCGGGCGCATGCGCCGATGACCGGGCCGAACACCTCCAGAAAAAGGTCCGAAGCGCCATTGGCTACGTACGGCGCTTTCTCGAACCCCGGCACGCCGTTGACGAAGATGTGAAGCTGCACAACGCGCGATATGCGGTCAAGATTTCCGATCAACGCATGGGCCTGGGCCAGATGGTTGATCGCGCACAGGCGGGCCGATGCGTAGCCTTGCTCAATCGTGACCGGGCCGCCTACCTTGCCCAGGTACGGAAAGTCATTCTCGTGGTGCCCCAAGGTACCCTGACAGAACAACAAATTGCCGCTGATCACGCCGGGCGGCAGCTTCGGGTTTGCCTTGGGCGAAGGCGGCGCCGGCAGCTTAATGCCTAGTTCAGTGAGGCGCGCTTGAATTTTCGACATGGGGTCGCCGCTTTTCTGTCAATGGGTGTGGCTCAGTCTAGGGAAACTTGCGGTCGCCATCTGCTAACAAGTGAACGCCAGCTATGGGCTAATATCCAGAAAATCTTTCGAGTTGCGAAGCGGTATCGAATGAGCGGTTCTTTTGCCGAGGCGCCCGGTCAAGGAAATGCCGGGTACACGCTCGCACCCAAGTGGCCCATCGTGTTGGCTGCGTTGCAAAGCCCGCAACGTGTCGCACTGTTCGCGCGCATGCGTGAGTCAGCGCTGCCGCCCCGCACCATGGTGTTTCGGCAGGGCGACCCGAGTGACCAGCTGATCGTGTTGAACAGCGGCCGCATCCGCGTTTTCCAGACCTCCGAGCGCGGTGAAGATTTCACCCAGGGCGTCTGCATAGGTGGCAGCACGATCGGGCTGGCGGCCCTGATACTCGGCCGCCCACGCGACACTTCAGCGGAGACCTTGGACAGGGCGTCGATCTCCGTCATGGCGAAGGACGATTTCGAGAAATTCATGCACACAATGCCTGGTTTCGGTGCAGGTCTGGCCAAGTTGCTCGCAACCATGGCCGTCGAGGGCTTTGCTCGCAGCGGATCGTTGGCCCAGGACAGTGGGCGCATGAAGCTGGGGCGAACCTTGCTATCGCTGGCGCAGCCAGTTGACCCTGCGAGCGACGCCAACGGCTACTGCGTGTCAGGCATAACCCAGGAAGATCTATCACGGATGATTGGCGTCAGTCGGACCTGGGTAGTGCTGATGCTGGGCGTACTGAACACTCGCGGCCTGATCGTCAAGGAGAGGCGCCGCATCCTCATTCCCAGCGTCCAGCGTCTCGCGCAGTTTGTGGCAAATGAGGCGTCGTCTTCGCTCCCACTTGAACCGTGAGAATGCGCTTGACGTCCAATACAGTGCCCGGCCTGCACACCGGCCCTGTAGAGGACGCCGGTCTCATCACTTCGGCGCTATCGGTGTAGGCGTCGCAGCCTCAGCGGGCCGGGCGCATGCAGGCCGCGAGCACGTTCTCTGCCGTGGCCGGTGCCTTCACCGAGGCGGCCGCGGCGTTGCCGGCAGCCGATGCCACGGCATCCCGAATCGCCTCCCAGACACTGATCGCCAGCATCAACGGCGGCTCGCCCACCGCCTTGCTGCCGCCGACGTTGTCCTCCGGGTTGGCCTCATGCCAGAGATCGACCTTGAAGTGGCCGGGCACATCGCCGGTGGTCGGTATCTTGTACGTGCTCGGAGCGTGGGTGGTCAACAGCCCCTTGTCGTTCCACACCAGCTGCTCGGTCGTGAGCCAGCCCATTCCCTGAATAAAGCCGCCTTCGATCTGGCCCATGTCGATGGCCGGATTGATCGGCGTGCCCACGTCGTGCAGGATGTCCACCTTCAACAGGCGGCTCTCGCCGGTCAATGTATCGATGGCCACTTCGCTGCACCCCGCGCCATAGCTGAAATAGTAGAACGGCCGGCCGGTGAGGGTGACCTTGTCGTAATGGATCTTGGGCGTTCGATAGAAGCCGTCGCTCCACAACTGGATGCGGTTCGCATAAGCCGCGCGCACGACTTCGTCGAAGTTTCGCGTGCTTTTCGGGCTGATCACCTCACCGCCACGGAAGCGAATTGCGCCCGCCCCGCAACCGTCCAGGCCCCCCACGAACGCGGCCAGGTTGTCGCGCACGTTGCGTGCGGCGTACTGGGCCGCGCGGCCATTCAGGTCGGTGCCGCTGGAGGCCGCGGTGGCAGAGGCGTTGGGCACCTTGCCGGTATCGGTCGCGGTGGAGCGCACGCGCTCGAACGGCACACCCAGCTCGTCGGCGACGATCTGCGCTACCTTCGTGTTCAGGCCCTGGCCCATTTCGGTGCCGCCGTGATTCACCTGCACGCTGCCGTCGGTGTAGACATGCACCAGCGCGCCAGCCTGGTTGAAGAAGGTGGCAGTGAAGCTGATGCCGAACTTGACCGGCGTGATGGCGATGCCGCGCTTGATCACCGCGCTGGTGGCGTTCCAGGCCGCGATGGCCGCCCGCCGCTCCCGGTACTGCGAGGTCCGTTCCAGCTGCGACAGCAACGGCTCCAGGATGTTGTCTTCCACCTTCATCTGGTAGTGAGTGACATTGCGGTCACCAATGCCATACAGATTGCGCATGCGCACATCGAACGGATCGCGCCCCAGCGCTCGGGCGATGTCGCCCAGGATCGCCTCGATCACGATCACGCCCTGCGGGCCGCCGAAGCCGCGAAAAGCGGTGTGGCTCTGGATGTTGGTCTTGCAGCGGTGCGACACGATTTCCACGTCGCTCAGGTAATAGGCGTTGTCGGCGTGGAAGATGGCGCGGTCCGCCACCGGCCCCGACAGATCCGCGGAGAAGCCGCAATTCGCCAGCATTGTCAGCTTGAGCGCGGTGACCAGCCCGCTCTCGTCAAATCCCACCTCGTAGTCATAGGCGAAAGGATGGCGCTTGCCGGTGATCAGAAAATCATCATCCCGGTCCAGGCGCAGTTTCACCGGGCACTTGAACTTGCGCGCGGCCAGCGCCGCCCAGACGGCCATCTGACCGGCCTGCGTTTCCTTGCCGCCGAAGCCGCCACCCATGCGCCGGCATTCCACCGTCACGGCGTTGTTTTCCAGGCCCAGCGCGTGAGCGACCCAGTGCTGGACCTCGCCGGGATGCTGGGTGCTGGAATAGATGCGCCACTGGTCCTGTTCGAGCGGAACGGCGTAAGCCACCTGGCCTTCGAGATAGAAGTGTTCCTGGCCGCCCACTTCGAGCTGGCCCGCAAGGGTGTGCTGCGAATGCGCCAATGCCTGCTCCGGCTCGCCGCGACGAACCACGACCTTGGGCAGCACATAACTTTGCGCGGCATGGGCCTCGCGCGGCGTCAGGATCGGCGGCAGCGGCTCGATGTTCTGCTGCACTTTGCGCGCCGCGCGCCGGGCCTGCATCACGCTTTCGGCGACCACCAGGCCGAGCACTTGTCCGATATGCTCCACCTTGTCGCTGGCGAAAACTGGTTCGTCGTGCACGAAGGTGGCCAGCACGGGGTCGCCCGGGATGTCGCCGGCCAGCACTACACCACGGACGCCTGGCATGCCAATGGCGGCGCTCGCGTTCACGCCCTTCAACCGCCCGTGTGCCACTGTGGAGAGAATCGGCGCCGCATGCAGCGTGCCCTTGATTTCGGGGATGTCGTCGATGTAGGTTGCCGCCCCCGCGACATGGGCACGGGCGCTTTCGTGGGGCCGCGACGCTCCGATCGCGGGGCCGGTTGACCGCGGGGCGTGCGGCGAGATCGTGGCCGGGGCCAGATTGCGTTCGCCTGAATCTGCTGCGCCACCCGGGCCGCCGCCGGTCGCCGCCTTGAAGTCCTTGTCGCGCACGTTCATGCGATGGCCTCCGGCAATGAAAAGCTTTCGAGGTTGATCTGGGTTGCGCCCTGGCTCTCCAACCAGAAACGCTGCAGCAAGTTGCCGAGCACCTCGCTGCGGTAGGCGGCGGAGGCGCGCATGTCGGAGATCGGTTGAAACTCGGATCGCAGTATGGCGATGGCATGCCCAACCGTCGCGTGGGACCACGATTGTCCAAGCAGGCTCGCTTCAGTGCGCCTCGCCCGAACCGGGGTCGCAGCAACGCCACCGGCGCCGATGGATATCGTGCTGACGATCCCGTCTTCGACGGCGAGGTTGATGACCAGGCATACCGCCGAGATATCGTCGTCGAAGCGTTTGGAGATCTTGTAGGCGCGCAGGAACTCCTGCCCCCACCCCAGCCCTCCCCCAAAGGGGGAGGGAGTTGTTTGGCCTCCCTTAGAGGGGGAGGGAGTTTCTTCTCTCTTCCCCTCCCCCTTTGGGGGAGGGTTAGGGTGGGGGCTGCCTCCTGCTGTTCGCCGATATGGCCGCGGCACCTTGATCCACGCCAGCACCTCGTCCGGCGCGAGCACGTTCTTTCGATACCCGGTGTAGAAATCCTCCACCGGCATCTCGCGATGCCCACGCGTGCTCATCACCACGAGGTGAGCCTTCAGGGCGATCAGCAGGGGCATCGAGTCGCCGATGGGTGAACCGTTGGCGACGTTGCCGCCCATCGTGCCGGAATTGCGCACCGGCAGCCCGGC
>JBKJHN010000025.1:0-4208 GCA_046599015.1 Ramlibacter sp. | reverse complement strand
CGCGTGACCATCGTCACGCGCTCGGCCGGCACGGTGAGTTTGAGCTCCACCAATTCGCCGCCGCGCCGCAATTTCGGAAAGCTCACAGCTTCCACCGGCACGACGCCGGCACGAATGGCCGGAACCGGCGCCTTCGCTCCGGGCACGTCGGGGCCAAGTGCCAGTTGACCTTCGCCATCACAACGAGCCAACAGCGCCGGGGCGGATAACCGCACTTGCCGCACGGCCGACAGCGCTTGCTTGTCGGACGACGTGATGGCGCGCCCGTCCTGGCCGAGCAGCTGAACGCTCGACATGCGCGGTGCCCAGCGCGCTTCATCCGACAGGCGCCCGGCCACGATGCAGTTGTTCTCCCCCGCCGGCTGGGCTAGCGCCGAAGCTGCAGCGCCAAATGCCAGGACACAAAGGACCGCGATGCGATTGAATGGCATGGAATGCTCCGCACAAGACAAGATGGAGCAGCATAGCGCCCGTTCACGTCGAAAGCGCCGCAAAAAGAGCAACCGCGTGTAGACGCGAAGCCGTCCTCAGCCCGTGAGCCGCTGCAGCGCTTCGCGGTACTTTGCCGCTGTCTTGTCGATCACGTCCTGCGGCAGCCGGGGCGCTGGCGGGGTCTTGTCCCAGGACTTGCCGTTGATCCGCACCTGTTCCAGCCAGTCGCGCACGAACTGCTTGTCGTAACTGGGCGGATTGACGCCGCTGCGATATGCCGCTTGGTAGCCTTCCACCGGCCAGTAGCGGGAGGAATCCGGTGTCAGCACTTCGTCCATCAGCACCAGTGTGCCCGCGCCGTCCAGCCCGAATTCGAATTTGGTGTCGGCGATGATCATCCCCTTGGCCAGGGCGATCGCCGCCGCCTGCTGGTACAGCGCCATGCTGATGTCGCGGATGCGGGCCGCCAGATCGGCGCCGATCATCTCCACCACGCGCTCATAGCTGATGTTCTCGTCATGCTCGCCCGCCGCGGCCTTGGCGGCCGGCGTGAAGATCGGCTGGGGCAATTTGCCGGCGTTCTTCAGCCCCGGCGGCAATTTGACGCCGCAAACCGACTGTGATTCCTGGTACTCCTTCCAGCCGCTGCCCGCCAGATAGCCGCGCACCACCGCCTCGACGGGAATGGGCTTGAGCCGCTTGACCAGCATGGAGCGGCCCGTCACTTGCGGCACTTCGGCCGGGGTCACCACGCTCTCGGGCGCCTCGCCGGTCAGGTGATTGGGGCACACGTGTCCCAGCTTGCCAAACCAGAACAACGCCATTTTCGTGAGCAGTTCACCCTTGCCCGGAATCGGCTCGCCCATGATCACGTCGAAAGCCGACAGCCGGTCGCTGGCCACCATCAGGATGCGGTCGCTGCCGACGGCGTAGTTGTCACGGACCTTGCCACGCGCCAGCAGCGGCAAGGACGTGATGTTGGAAGTGTGGAGGGCGGCAGTCATGACAAGTGGCTTGGAAGGGGAGTCTAAGATTGTGGCTTAGCGGTACCCCCTCCGCGCAGCGGCACCCGGACCGCACGGAGCATCGCGCAGTGCGGTCCCCCTTGTGAAGAGGATCCGGCTCTGCCGGTCCTCTTCGCACTGACCAGGCAACTCTGAAATCGCTCCAGCGATTTCAGAGTTAATTCACCACCGGCGCCAGCTCACCCTTCGCGTACTTGCCGGCGACGACTTGCAGCGGCTGGCCCTTGATCTTGCCGGCCTGCCCTTCGCAGCCGAACTGGATGTAGCGCTGCTTGCATATCTGTCTGGCGGCTTCGCGCGCCGGCTTCATCCAGTCGCGCATGTCGAACTTTTCAGGGTTCTCGGCCATGTACTTGCGCACCGCGCCGGTCATCGCCAGCCGGATGTCGGTGTCGATGTTGATCTTGCGCACGCCGAACTTGATCGCGTGCTGGATTTCCTCGACCGGCACGCCGTAGGTCTCCTTCATGTTGCCACCGTACTGCCGGATGATGGCCAGCAGATCCTGGGGAACGCTGGAGCTGCCGTGCATCACAAGGTGGGTGTTGGGGATTCGGCGATTGATCTCCTTGATGCGGTCGATCGCCAGGATGTCGCCGGTGGGTTTGCGCGTGAACTTGTAGGCGCCGTGGCTGGTGCCGATCGCGATGGCCAGGGCATCCAGCTGGGTCTTCTTGACGAAGTCCGCCGCCTGCTCAGGGTCGGTCAGCAGCTGGTCGCGCGTCATGGTGGCCTCGGTGCCGTGGCCGTCTTCCTTGTCGCCGCGCATGGTCTCCAGGCTGCCCAGGCAGCCCAGCTCGCCTTCGACGGTGACGCCCGCCTTGTGCGCCATGTCCACGACCTTGCGGGTGACATCCACGTTGTAGTCGTAACTGGAGATGGTCTTGCCGTCCGCTTCCAGCGAACCGTCCATCATGACGGAAGAAAACCCCAGGTCGATAGCGCCGCGGCAGACGTCGGGGCTCTGCCCGTGATCCTGGTGCATCACCAACGGGATACTCGGATACGCCTCCAGCGCGGCCTGGATCAGGTGCTTGATGAACGATTCGCCGGCGTATTTGCGGGCGCCAGCGCTGGCCTGCAAGATCACCGGCGCGCCAGTTTCCTTGGCCGCTTCCATGACGGCTTGGATCTGCTCGAGGTTGTTGACGTTGAAGGCCGGAATGCCATAGCCGTTTTCAGCGGCATGGTCCAGCTGTTCGCGCATGGAGACGAGGGGCATGGTGGTGGTCCGGAGTTAAGTGAAAAGCAGCAATGCAGCGCGGGCTTCGCGCGCTGTTACCGCTGTCGATTTTACCCGCTGGTTCGCGGCTCAAGTCATCGTCACGACACGCGGCAGATCTTCAGCATGTTGGTGCCCCCCGGCGCACCCATCGGCTCGCCGCAGGTGATCGCATAGACGTCCCCACTGGCCATGATCCCGCGCTGCTTCAGGTGCGCCTCGGCATCGCCGAGCGCCCGGTCGCGCTCCACGCTCTGGTCCATCAGCAGCGGCAGCACGTTGCGATACAGGGCCATCTTGCGCTGGGTAGCCAGTTTGGGCGTCAGGGCGTAAATCGGAATATGGATTCGATGCCGGCTCATCCACAGCGGCGTGGAACCGGAATCGGTCAATGCCACGATGGCCTTGCAGCCCAGGTGATGCGCGGTGAACAGCGCCCCCATCGCGATCGACTGGTCGATGCGGCTGAACGTCATGCCGGTGAAGTCGGCATCGAGCTTGACGTCTTCCGCCTTCTCCGCTTCCGAACAGATATTGGCCATCTCCACGATGGTTTCCAGCGGGTATTTGCCGGCCGCCGTTTCGGCGCTCAGCATCACCGCGTCGGTGCCGTCCAGGACCGCGTTGGCCACGTCGCTGACCTCGGCTCGGGTGGGCACCGGGTTGGTGATCATCGACTCCATCATCTGGGTCGCGGTGATCACCACCTTGTCGTGTTCACGGGCCATGCGGATCATCCGCTTTTGCAGCGCCGGCACGGCGGCGTTGCCCACTTCCACCGCGAGGTCGCCGCGCGCCACCATGATGCCGTCGCTGGCCCGCAGGATCGACTCCAGGTTCGGGATCGCTTCGGCGCGCTCGATCTTGGCGATCAGGCCCGGTTTATGGCGAAACTCTGCGCCGGCCACGTTGCACAACTGGCGTGCCATCTCCATGTCGGTGGATGTCTTGGGGAAACTCACCGCGACGTAGTCGGCCTGGAAGTTCATCGCGGTGCGAATGTCCTCCATGTCCTTGGCAGTCAGTGCCGGAGCCGTGAGGCCTCCGCCCATCTTGTTGATGCCCTTGTTGTTGGAGAGGGCGCCGCCCAGCTTGACGGTGGTGCGCACCTGCTCTCCGCGCACGACGTCCACAGTGAGCACGATCAGTCCGTCATTAAGCAACAGCAGGTCGCCGGCCTTGACATCCCGAGGAAGCTCCTTGTAATCCAGCCCCACGCCATGGATGTCGCCCGGCTCGCTGCGTGACGCATCCAGAACGAACTTCATGCCCGGTTCGAGCAGCACCTTCCCGTCGGCAAACTTGCCGACGCGGATCTTGGGGCCCTGCAAGTCCGCCATCAGGGCCACTTCGCGACCGGCGCGTTGCGCCGCTTCCCGGACCAGCTGGGCACGCGCTATGTGGTCCTGCGCCGTGCCGTGGCTGAAATTCAGCCGCACCACGTTCACGCCTGCACGAATCATCTGTTCGAGCAGTGCCGGATCGCTGGAAGCAGGTCCGAGGGTGGCAACGATCTTGGTGGCGCGACG
>JBKJHN010000003.1:0-23338 GCA_046599015.1 Ramlibacter sp. | reverse complement strand
CTGCAGCGACTCGATGACTGAGCCCGCCCTGAGTTTCGACCTGGATATCTCGCTGCGCTATGCGCACGGACTGGGTGAGCTTTCACCGTATTTTTCGGCACTGATGCGGGGCGAGGCCTTGGCCACTCACTGCAATGGATGCGAACGCACCTGGTTTGCACCGCGTCTCATATGCGTGTGCGGGAACCACAGCATGACTTGGCGGGCGCTTGACGGCAGCGGGGTGCTGCGCTATCTGACCAGCGGGCGGGCCATGTTGCCCGGTACGGCCATCGCCGGGGACTTCTGCTATGGCCTCATTCAGCTCGACGGAGCGAGCAACCTGTGTCTTGGGCGGGTGCTGATCGAGGGCGCCCCCGCTGCGCCCAACCAGCGAGTCCGGCTGGCGCGGGCTACATGCAAATGGGTGCACCCTTCGCAATCGGTGGAGTACTTCCCCGTCACAGGGTGATCAGCCCCTCGCGCACCGCGTACTTCGTCAGGCTCGCAATATCGTGGAGCTGCAAACGTTCCATGATGTGAGCGCGATGAACATCGACCGTCTTCGAGCTCAGCCCCAGCTGGTGGCCTATTTCCTTGGCGGCATGGCCCTTGGCGGTCAGCGTGAGGATTTCGATCTGCCGCGCTGTGAGCTGGTCGCGGGGCGTGGGCGGCGATGGCTGCAGCAGACGCTGGGAAATGGACGGGCTGAAATAACTTCCGGTGGCCATGACGCCGCGCAAGGCTTGCTCCAGCTCGAACGACGGCGCGTCCTTCATCAGGTACCCGCAGGCACCCATACTGACAGCCCGCTTCACAACTTCCAGTTCGTCGTGCAAGGCGAGCAGTTCCGCTCCATCGCCGGCCTCTGCGATCATCTCCACGCCATCGATCTTGGCCAGAAGCGCGCTAATGCCGGTGCGAACGAGGTCATGGTCGTCCGCCAGCACGATTCGGATCGTCTGGGGCCTGAGGGCATTGATCATGAACGTGCCGTTCGCGGCGGCCGAGCCGGCAGCAACAGGAGGCGCGCATGACACATGAAACGGCTCCCCGCGACGCCAAGGACATGGCCTACCGGGCTTATCTGGCGGCCCTGATTGCGGGCGACAGGCCACCGTGCCAGGCGGAAATCGAGGCTCGGCTGGCGGCGGGCACCGGCGTGCGCGAGCTCTACGAAGGGCTGATCCAGCGATCGCTCTACGAAGTGGGCACGTTGTGGGAGCGCGGTCGGGTGTCAGTCGCCACCGAACACCTGGCCACCGCGATCACGGAAAGCCTGTTGAACCTGGTCTATCCGCAGTTGTTCGGCCGGCCGCAAAGCGGTCATTCCGCAGTGATCGCTTGCGCGGCCAACGAATACCACCAGATCGGCGGCCGGATGGTGGCCGACATATTCGAGCTGAACGGCTGGCGCGGCTATTTCCTTGGCTCCAATGTCCCGCGCAGCGACTTGCTGGCGCTGATCGCCCAGAAGCGGCCAGATGTTTGTCGCGCTGTCGCTGACCTTGTTCTTCAACCTGGATTCGACGCTCGATACGGCTGCGGCGATTCGCCCCGCATTTCCTGCCCAGCCGATCCTGGTGGGCGGCCAGGGATTCACGCAAGGCGGCCGCGAGCGCGCCGAGCGCATGGGCGGCGTGCATTGCCTCGCCTCGTTAGTTGAGCTCGAGGGCTGGATCAAGGCCTTTGCCTCCCATGGCGGCTGATTCGCTCATGCCAGCCGCCACGCTGGCCTACGTGATGGAAACCGGGCCGGTGCTGGCCTGGCGTTTCAGACTAAAGTGCAGTGATTTGAATTAAAGTCGCGACTTTTATGCATTTATAGGTAATATGGTCGGATGAAACGCTATCTCGACGACCTCATCGCCCAAGACCTGGCGCGCAAGATGGTCTTGGTGACCGGGCCGCGCCAGGTTGGCAAGACCACGCTCTGTCGCCATCAGATGGCGCAACTGGAGCCCGCGCAGTATCTCAATTGGGACGTCGCAGGCGACCGTCCCATTTTGCAAAGGCAGAGCTGGATGCCGCTGGCCCGCCTGCTGGCGCTGGATGAAATTCACAAGATGCCGGACTGGAAGAACTGGCTCAAGGGCGTGGTGGATGGACGGCCCCCGAGGCAGGCCATGCTGGTGACCGGCAGCGCGCGCATGGAAACCTGGCGCCAGAGCGGCGATTCCCTGGCGGGCCGCTACCTGGCCTATCGCCTGCATCCCATCTCGGTGCGCGAGTGGTGCGAGCAGCAGGGCGGCACACCCGCCGAGGCGCTGCACCGGCTGATGCAGCGCGGCGGTTTTCCCGAACCCTGCCTGGCCGAGGACGCCGAAACTGCCGATCGCTGGCGCCGGCAATATTTCACCGACCTGATTCGGGAGGACGTGGTGGAGTTCTCCCGTCTGCATGAGCTCAACGCCATGCGCCTGTTCGTCGAACTGCTGCGCGAACGGGTCGGGTCGCCGCTGTCGCTCGCCTCGATCGCCCGCGATCTGGCAGTGGCGCCGAATACGCTCAAGCGCTATCTCGACATCTTGCAGGCCTTGTATATCGTCTTTGCGGTGCCGCCCTGGCACGACAACGTGGCCCGTGCCATCCTGCGCGCGCCCAAGATCTATTTCTTCGATACCGGACTGGTTCGCGGCGACGAGGGCGCCCGGTTCGAGAATGCGGTGGCCACGATGCTGCTGAAGCACGTCCACTTCCGTCAGGACGCGAAAGGCAGGGAGGCCGGTTTGCACTACCTGCGCACCAAGGATGGTGCGGAAGTGGATTTCGCCCTGGCCGAAGACCAGCGGCTCACCCACCTGATCGAGTGCAAGCTCGCCGACAACGCGGTTCACCGCGCCCTGGCCGGCTTTGCCGCTCGCTTCCCCAAGGCGCAGGCCGTGCAACTGGTGCGCGACCTGCGCCAGGAAGAGCTGCGTGGCCCGATCCACATCGCCGACGCCGCCCGCTGGCTTGCCGGACTGGATGCCTGAAAGGAAACCATATGACCGCCGCTCTGCGTATCCTCCCGCTGGAACGATTCCGCCACTGCAGAACCAACTCGGCTTACCGCAAACAGATGGATCGTCGCGTGCAGGGCATCGCGTTCTCGCAGACGCCTTTCGCTGTTCGCCGCACTCACGCGAGAGCTGCGCGAGGCAATTGAGCCAACCATAAAAGCGTAGGGCAACGGCTTACATCAGGCGAGCTTCTTCCCGAGGTGGTTCCATCACACGGATTGCAAAGTACAGATGCACTGAGACGGTTGTCTCAGACCGAATCTTCGAGGAGACGCATCATGCAATCGGTTTTTTCTACATCGAATCTCGTTGCTGGGGGCGGGACTCTCGACAAAGTCGAGTTCAACCCGAACGTGCCGTGCCCCGCCGCGATGCCGGCGTGGCGTTTGACTCGCGCATTTGCGACGGGCGTCTCGATCCTCGCCATTCTTTGCGGCTGCGCTTCAGTAGGCGGGCGGGAAGGGGCCGTGTCCGCTCATCCCACGGTGAAGATGCTGGCGCTCGACTTCCTGGTGGTGATCGGGGTCGTGCTGATCGCGGAAGGATTCGAGCATCACGTGCCCAAGGGCTACATCTACTTCGCGATGGCTTTCTCCGTGGCGGTGGAGGCGCTCAACCTGCGCATGCGCCGCCATTCATCGAAACCGGTGAAGCTGAAAAACGATTACGAGAGTTGAGCCTCGCAGCAAACTTCTGCCTGGCCTGATGGATGAAACTCGCGCGGTTGTCGCGGGAAGCTCAATCCATCACGGTCTTGAGAAACCCGGAGAGTGTCACCTTGGCCAGTCTTCGACCGATCTCGGGGTCCGTCCCGCTGCGATACCAGATCATCATGTTGCCGTCATGCACCGCCTGCAGATACAGCACGGTGTCCCGCGTTTCCTGGGTCGTCCGGAATTCGCCCATGCGCTTGCCTTCCTCGATGATTCGTTCGAGCGCGGATCCTAGTTTGCGGTAGATCTTCAGTACCTGGGTGCGCACTCGCGCGGAAGTGTTTGCCGTCTCGGCGGACATCAGCATAAGGACAGCGAGGTCCTTGGGGTGCCGTGCCGCCCACCGGGTCTGGTACTTCACGAATTGTTCAAGTTGCCCTGCGGCGGTGCCACCGTGCGCTTTCACGCCCGCCACGGTCGTGTCGATCGAGCGCACTTCAATGCGCTTGATCACCTCGAGCAGCAGGGTCTCCTTGTCCTTGAAGTAGTAATAGACCGCCCCTTTCGTGAAGCCCGCCAACGCAGCCACGTCGTCGAGGGTGGTGTGCACGTAGCCCTGGCCCGCAATGAGCTGTGTTGCCGCTTCGACGATCTTGTCAGTGGTGGAGAGGCTGGACTGCGACAACGACGCGTCGACCCGAGCCGAACGGCCATTGACTCGCTTCTTGCGCGAAGGCGACGTCTTGGCGGCCGCGGTCGTGCGCGGCAGGACAGAAATCTCTGCTTCTGCAGTTGCGGAGTCTGGTCTTTTCATTCGAAAGGAGTATGGCGTTCTCTTACGGCCCGGCAATCTCCGTGCACCCTCGGGTTACCCCTGATCTCCGCTGGAGAGACTCGGGTCTATATTGCGCATCGTACAACATACCGGCCAGTAGGTATCTACCGCCGTAACCCTGACGACGAGACACAACCGCAGGTGCGCTTTGCGCCCGCAGGAGCCTTATCCGCATGTCCCTGCACCTTCTGGAATTCCTCGCCAACGGGATCGCGCTGGGCGCGATCTACGCGCTTCTCGCCGTGCCGATGAGTGTGGTGTGGGTGACCACCGACGTCATCGACGTGTCCACCGGCGGCTATGCAGTGGTCGCGGGCATGATCGCGGCGGTCGTGGGGATGCCTTTCGGCCCCGTCGTGGGCGTTCTCGCCGCGTTGGCGCTCGGGGCGCTTGCCGGCGGCATATTCCTGGGCTTCCACAAGTTGCGCAAGCAGCGCGACGCGATGCTGATCGTGCTGGCCACCTTCGCGCTGATGCTGGCCATCGAGTCGGGCGTGCTTTCGACGCTCGGCACCGACAACCGCTTCCTGGACCCGCTGCCGGGATCAGTCACCCTCTCGGGGGCCGTCATCACCTACCAGTCTTTGTTCAACCTCGGCGTGAGCGTGCTGGTCATGCTCGCTCTGGCGCTGCTTCTCAAGTTCTCGCCGCTCGGCTTGCAGATGCGCGCCAGCGCAATCTCCGACCGCGCAGCGATGCTGGTGGGCGTCGCCGTGCGGCGGACGCAGTTCCTCACGTTCGTGTTTTGCGCGGGCATCGCGGGAGTCGCCGGCGTGCTCGCGGTGCTCGCGATCGGCATGACCTACGCCAGCACGTTCATCTTCACGACGGTGGCCTTCAGCGGCACGGTGCTGCTCGGGCGGGCCGGCCCGCTGCCAGCTTTCTGGGGCGCCATGTTGCTCGGGATCGTCACGGCCGTCAGTGACGCATACCTTCCGAACGGGTGGGCGGCGGGCGTTCCGTCGCTGCTGATCATCCTCGTGCTGGCTACCGGCCGGATGCCGGCCACAGCGTTCACGGGGGCGCGTCCATGAAGTCGGCGAAGCTCTGGACGGCGCCAGCGGTAGTCGTCGCGGTTTTCGCCGTCGTGATGCTCCTGGGCATCCTGCGTCCTTCGCTGCACACGACGATGTTCACCATCGGACTGTACGCGCTCATCGCATTGCCGCTGGGCTTGATCTACGGTCAGGGCGGCACGATCTCCCTGGCGCAAGGATCGTTCGCGGCGCTTGGCGCATATACCTCGGCCATCCTCACGACGCGCTACGGGGTTCCGCCCGCCATTTCGGTGATCCCGGCGATGCTGCTGCCGGCGATCGTCGCATTCGTGATCGCGCGTCCCATCCTGCGGCTGCCGGAGCTGTCGCTCGCGCTGGTCACGTTGTCGCTCGGTACCGTGGTCGCCGTGGGCCTGCAGCGTGGCGGCGACTTCACCGGCAGCTACGTCGGCCTCTCGGGCGCGCCGCCGTTGCCCTTCGTAGGCCGGGACCCGGTGCTGGTCGCTACGGCTTTGTGGGGCTTCGTCCTGGTCGTGGTGATCATGTACAGCCACTTCGTGCAGAGCGCACGCGGACGGGCGCTCAATGCGATTCGCGTCGACCGCCTGCTGGCGGAGTCGACCGGTGTGAACGTGCCGCTGGATCTCGCGACCCTGTTCGCCGTAGCCGCCGGCATTGCCGGGCTCGCCGGCTGGTTCTACGTGCACTTCATCGGGTACATCGCCCCCGATTCGCTCAGCGTCGAAACCTCTTCGCACATCCTCTTCATGGTCGTCCTGGGCGGGCGCAGGTCGGTTCTCGGGCCGATCCTCGGCGCCGCATTCTTCACCTTCGCGAACGATTTCCTGCCGGGCACGGCAACGCATGGCCTGTTCTTCGGAACCCTTCTTGTCCTGATCCTGCTGCTGTCACCGGACGGCATCCTGTCGCCGCAGGCTATGCGGGCGATTCGCAGGTTCTTCGCGCGCCTGGGTGCAGGCGGAGCGCGCCACACGGCCGTCATCCCCAAAGGCAAGAAGGTGGCGCAATGACCCTCGAGGCAGCCGGCATCTCCATCCGGTTCGGCGGCATCGTCGCCCTGAACAACGTTGCCGTCTCCGTTTCGCCCGGGGAGATCGTCGGGCTCGTCGGACCCAACGGCGCCGGCAAAACGACGCTCTTCAACTGCCTGACCGGCGTCGCGCAGCCGCAGGAGGGGCGTGTGCAAATCGAGGGGCAGGACATTTCGCACCTGCGCCTGGAGCACCGCATCCGGCTCGGCATCAGCCGCACTTTCCAGACACCGCGCCTGGACCTCACGGGCAGCGTGGCAGAGGCTGTGATGCTCGGCTTCAATCCACGGCTCAAGCAAGGCATTTTCGAGGCGTGCCTGCCGTTTTCCAAGGCGCGTGCCACGGAAGCCGACCTGCGAGCCCGCGCCGAGAAACTGATCGCCGAGTTCCAGCTCACGAGCGAGCCCGATTCGCTCGCTGGCGAGCTCTCGCTGGGCCACCTGCGGCTGCTGGAAGTCGCGCGCGCCCTGGCCAGCGAACCGCGCTACCTCCTGCTGGACGAGCCGGCCGCGGGCATCGACGAGATCGACCGCGGCCTGCTCGCGCAGGCGATCCGCGGCGCGGCGGCACGCGGCCTCGGCGTGCTGCTCGTCGAACACAACGTTGGCTTCGTGGCCGACCTGAGCCATCGCATGGTCGCGCTGGTGGGTGGCGAAGTGATCGCGCAGGGCTTGCCCGCGAGCGTCGTGTCCGATCCGCAGGTGATCGCCGCCTACCTCGGAGTGAAGCGTGTCGCAGCCTAAAGCCTCCGCATCCTGCGCCCTCACGGTCCGTGACCTGAGCGCGAACTACGGCTCTCTCGTCGTGTGCCGCAACATCACTCTGGACGTGCAACCTGGCGAGGTGGTCTCCGTCATCGGCCCCAACGGCGCCGGCAAGACCAGTCTCATCGGCGCCCTCGGCGGCGCAGTCGCCTCCCAGGGCGAGGTCAAACTCGGCGGAACAGTGCTGACGGGCCTGCCCATCCACACGCGGACCCGCCTCGGCCTTGCGACTGTACCGGACAACCGCGGGCTGTTCCCGCCCTTGACCGTCGCCGAGAACCTCCGCCTGGCGTCCCTGTTCGTGCCGCGAGAGCGCCGCGAGGAAGTTTGTGAACGCGCCCTGTCGTACTTCCCGTTCCTGAAGGATCGCGGCGGCACACTCGCGGGTTCCCTGAGCGGCGGGCAGCAGCAGATGCTCGCCATCGCAAAGTGCCTCGCAGGCGACCCGCAGGCCCTGTTGCTCGACGAGCCGTCCCAGGGGCTGGCGCCCATCATCCTGGACGAGATCGTCAAAGTCATCGGTGAATTGAAGGCACGCCGCCTCCCGGTGCTGCTCGTCGAACAGAACTACGGCCTTGTCGAGCGCACCGCGGACCGCTTCGCGGTGATGGTCGGCGGCCGCATCGTGATGACGGGAGGCAGGTCCGAGCTTGCCGACCGCGAAAGGATCGGACGCCTCTTCTTCGAGCGCCGAGGAACCCCCACCATTTCATTGAAAGAAGGAGCACTGACATGAGCATTACGAGACGCACGGTCCTGGCCGCTGCTGCCGGCCTCACGACTACAGGCACTGTGGGCACCGCCCTGGCGCAGGGTGCCGGTCCCATCAAGATCGGCGTGCTGATCGCACTTTCCGGTCCGGCCGCCGCCTACGGCGCGGAAGAGCGCCGCGCGATCGAGGCGGTGACCAACCGCATCAACGCGCAGGGCGGGGTCAACGGCCGCAAGATCGAGCTGATCGTCCGCGACACGAAAACCAACCCGACCGAGGCCGCGCGCCTGGCCAACCAGGTGATCGCGGACGACAAGGTGATCGCGATCATCGGCGCGACCACCGGCTCTGAAACGCTCGCCTTCGCCGACGCTGCGATGCGCGCGCAGGTGCCGATGTTCCCGATGGTGGGGACGCCTTCGGTGACCGACCCGGACAAGCCATACTCCAAGTGGGTGTTCCGCATGTCGGTGCCGCTCACCACGGACCTGCCCGCATCCTTCAACCGGATGGTGAAAGACGGCAAGAAGCGCATGGCGATCTTCTCGGAGGAAGATGCCTACGGCCAGCAGGGCTCCGCGATGGCGGTGGAACTCGCCAAGAAGCACGGTGGAGTCGAGGTCGTGGAGAACATTTCCGCGCCCAAGACCGCCACCGACCTCACGACCCAGGCGACCAAGATTCGCAACGCGAGGCCGGATGCCGTCCTCCTGGTGACGGCTTCCACCGGCTCCGGCGGCGCCTTCCTGCGCAAGCTCCAGCAGGTGGGCGTGAACGTGCCGGTCTACGGCATGGCCGGCATCGTGCAGAAGCAGATCCTCACGAGCGGCGGAAGCGCGGCAGAAATGCTGATCGCACCGGCCCTCGTCAACCCGGACGAGCCGGGGCCGCTGAAGGAACTGTTCGATTTGATGAAGGACAACGGCGGTGTCGACGGTTTCGGTGCGGTGCTGGGCGCGAATGCCGCGGCAGGCGTCATCGAAGGGCTCAAGAGCGGCGCCACCACCGGTGCCCAGCTGCGCGATGCGATGGAGAAGATCGGCACCATCAAGGGCTATGCCGCCGGACCCATCAAGTACACGGCGCAGGACCACGACAGCTGGGGACCGGAAACGCTCTTCTTCGTGACCGTTCGCGACGGCAAGTTCAAGAACCTGTGACATGGCCGAATGCCTTCCCCTCGCGGGCATCCGCGTGCTCGACCTGACGCAGGTGCAGCTAGGCCCCTGCGCCACCCAGGCACTCGGCGACTTCGGGGCCGAGATCATCAAGGTGGAGCGACCGGGCGCGGGCGATCTCAGCCGCTCGACCGATCCGTTCATCACCGAGCCCGGCGGACAGAGCGCGTATTTCCTTGCGCTCAACCGCAACAAGCGCAGCATCGCCATCGACCTTGGCCGCGCGGAGGGCCGCGAAGTGGTCGTGGAAATCGCGCGGAGGGCCGACGTGCTGGTGCACAACTTCCGGCCCGGCGTGGTCGACCGCCTGGGACTCGATTTCGCTTCCTTGCAGGAAATCAACCCGCGTCTGATCTATGCATCGGGCTCCGGCTTTGGGCCGGACGGCCCGCTCGTCCACAAGGCGGGCCAGGACCTGCTCGCCCAGTCGATGTCCGGACTGGCCAGCCGCAACGCGGGAGCGGGCGGTGCGCCCCAGCTCTTCCCCACCGCGCTCGGGGACTTCACGGCGGGGATGATCCTCGCCCAGGGCATCCTGCTTGCGCTGTACCAGCGCGAGCGTACCGGCCGGGGCCAGAGCCTGCACGTGTGCCTGCTCGACACGCTGCTCGCCATGCAGCAGCAGGAAGCCACCCAGTGGATGCTGCGCAAACGCACGGTCAACTGGATCACGCAGAACCTGATCGACATCTTCCGTACCAAAGACGGCGCGGTGACGCTGGTCGGTGTGTTTCGACCCAACCCGCTGCAGCTCGTCTGTGAGGCGCTTGGCCTCGAAGACCTGAGCGTGCGACCGGAATACGCGACGCTCGCCAAGCAGATGGAACACCGCCCGCAGCTTTGGCGCGAACTGGGCGCCGGCTTCGCGCGCTATTCCACGATCGAATGCGTCGACCGGCTGGACCGTGCCGACATTCTCTGCGCACCGGTGCTGACGCTGGACCAGGCGCTCACCCAGCCTCAGGTGGAGGCGAACGACATCCTGGTGAGCTTCGAGCACCCTGTCCACGGCAACGTCCGCACCACGGGCAACCCGCTACACATGTCCGGCGTCGAGCAGATCGCACTGAAGCCGCCGCCCACGCTCGGCCAGCACAGCGAAGAAGTGCTGCGCGAGCTGGGGTACGGCAGCGAAGCCATCGGCAAGCTGCGCGACGCGGCCGTCATCAACTGAAGGACCACAAATGCTTCAACCCAGTGAAAAGCGCGCGACAATCGACGACATCCGGATCGGCGACTCGGTCGTTCTCGAGAAAACCATCAGCGAATCGGACGTGTACCTGTTCGCCGGCATTACCGGCGACTTCTCGCCGAACCACGTCAACGAGCGCTACATGAAAGGCTCCGTCTTCGGCACGCGCATCGCGCAAGGCGCGCTGGTCGTGGGCTTCACCTCAGCGGCGGCCGCGATGTTCGGCATCAAGTACAGCGTGGACGGCGTCGCCGCCGGCTACGACAAGCTGCGATTCCTCGGACCGGTGTTCTTCGGTGACACCATCCGGATCGCATACAGCATTTCGCGCATCGACCGCGAACGCCAGCGCACCCATGCGGAACTGAGGGTGACCAACCAGCACGGCACACTGGTGCTGGCGGGCGACCACCTGATCAAGTTCCTGCCCTACGAAGCGCCGAAGGCTGCCGCTTCCAGCGAAGCCGCGGCATGATGTACGAGACGCTGCAGGTCGAGCGGCGCGGCGCCGTCGGCATCATCACGCTGACGCGCACCGAGGCGCTGAATGCGCTGAACATGCGCCTCATGGACGAACTCACGCACGCCGTCGAAGCGCTGGAAAGCGATGCCGCGATCGGCTGCCTGGTGCTCACGGGCAGCGGCCGGGCTTTCGCAGCCGGGGCCGACATCAAGGAAATGGCGTTCAAGACCTACCCGCAGGCGTACGGCGAGGACTTCATTACGCGCAACTGGGAGCGGATCACCCGCACCCGCAAGCCGGTGATCGCCGCGGTCAACGGGTTGGCCCTGGGCGGCGGCTGCGAGCTGGCGATGATGTGCGACTTCATCCTCGCTTCGGAGAACGCGCGGTTCGCCCAGCCGGAGATCAAAGTCGGCGTGATGCCGGGCGCCGGCGGAACCCAGCGGCTGGCCCGCTTCATCGGCAAATCAAAGGCCATGGAGATGTGCCTTACCGGGCGCATCATGGACGCCGCGGAGGCGGAGCGCTGCGGGCTCGTGAGCCGCATCGTGCCGGCCGACGAGTTGCTGGAGGAGGCGATCCGCACCGCGGCTGCCATAGCCGGCCACTCGCAACCGCTGGTGATGCTCACCAAGGAAGCGGTGAACCGCGCCTACGAAACGACCTTGGCCGAGGGTGTGCGCTTCGAGCGCCGCCTCGCACAATCTGTCTTCGCGTTCGAAGACCAGCGTGAAGGCGCCACTGCCTTCATCGAGAAGCGCGCGCCGCAATACCGGCACCGCTGAACACTCCAATCGTCCCTACACCGCAGGAGCAGTACGCATGTCACTTAACCCCGTCGAACTCGTCGAGCGCGCCACCCGCTACACACTCGCGCATCCCGATGAACGAGACCCCTGGGAGAAAGCGCCCGCGATCACCGGTGTGCTGGCATGGAATGACCCGCAGGCGGTCGCCGGTGTGCGGGGCTGGGTGGAACGCGCCGTCGAAACGCAGGGCTCGGACGGCTACCTCTGCTACAGCGAGCGAATCGAGCTCCCGCACGGCCACACTCGCACGTTCACCCCGACCGGAACCCTGTCGGCGAGCATCGGCTTCCCGATGCTGGAGTTCTACGAGCGCACGCGCGATGCCCGCTACCTCGAGGCGGCGGAACTGCAGGCGCAGGCCATCCTGCGGGCTCCGCGCACGCGGGACGGCGGCATCTCCTGCCGCTTCGAATCGAACGAGCTCTGGGTCGACTTCATCTACCTGATGTGTCCGTTTCTTGCGCGCTATGGTTCTATTACGGGCAACACCAGTCACATCGACGAGGCATTCGCCCAGTATGAGGTGCATGCGCGCCATCTCATCGACCCTTTCACGGGCTTGGCGCGCCATGCCTGGTGCGAGACACCGAACCACTTCCCCCAGTCCACGCTCTGGGCCCGCGGCAATGGCTGGCTGATCTGCGCGGCCGTCGATCTGCTGGACATCGCGCCGGACCACAAAAGAGCGAACTTCCTGGCGGACACTTGCCGGGCGGCACTGCAGGCGATGCAGTCTCTGCAGGACCGCAGCGGCTTCCTGCGTCACATCCTGGACGACCGCTTCTCCAAGTACGAAGCGTCTTCCAGCCTGATGTTTGCGTACGCAGTGGCCAAGGCGGCCGGGCGTGGGATTGTCGGCCCCGACCTTGTCGAGTCGGCGCTCAGGGCCTGGAATGCGGTGGCGCTCACCGTGCAGGAGGACGGCGCGGTTCCAGGAGTGGCGGTCCCGCCTGGTGGGCCCGGGGTTCCGTTCGGCAGCACGCTGTTCGGCCAGGGCTTCTTCCTGCTCGCGACGCACGCATTGCGAAAGCAGCTTCACGTGTGACGACGCTGCCAGAGCTCGAGCCCTCCCGGTGGACCCTGCCACGGGCGCTCGATGCGCGTGTGATGCACACGCCGGACCGCGCGTTCCTGACGGCGGAAGGCGAGGAGACGCAGAGCTTTGCGCAATGCCGGGCTTCTGCTTTTTCGATGGCCGCCGCGCTGCGTGCCGCAGGCGTGCAGGCGGGTGACTGCCTGGCGGTGATGTCGCCGAACAGCCGGACGGCCATTCACGCCTGGATGGGTGCGAACCTGCTCGGCGCGGTGGACATGATGTTGAACACGGGCTACCGCGGCCGCTCGCTGGAACACGCGCTCAACCTCGTGAAGGCGCAGGTCATTCTCGCGGAGGAGAGGTTTCTCCCGGTGCTACGCGAGAGCGAGCTGCGGCTCGAGCACCTGCGCAAAGTAATCTACTTTCGTCTGCCCGACACGGCGAACCTGCCCCCACCGGCGGAATTTTCGCGAGTCGAGCTGGTGGCGCTGGATGAGCTTGCGCCCCAAGCCGTGGAAATGCAGGTGGAACCGGCATTCAGCGACCTCGCCTCGATCATCTTCACCTCCGGCACCACCGGCCCGGCGAAGGGCGTGATGATGCCGCATGGGCAGGCGTATGCGCTCGCCCTGCAGACGGTTCGCGGACTGCGGCTGACCGAGAGCGACACGCTTTTCGCCTTCCATCCCATCTACCACACCGCTGGAAAATTTATCTCGGTGTACGCGGCGCTCCTGTCAGGCGCCCACGTCGTGCTGGACCGGCAGTTCCGCCCCGACCGCTGGTTGCCACGGATCCGCGAGTGCGGTGCGACCGCGACGCTCGCCCACGGCGCCATGCTCGAGATGATTCATTCGCAACCGCCGCTGCCCGACGATGCCGACAACCCTCTGGAGCGTTTGATGGCCTCCCCCTTTCCGCGTCGCATCGCCGCCGATTTCGAGCGCCGTTTCGGCGTGCGTGGCGTGGAGGTGTGGGGCATGACGGAGATCAACAACCCATGCTGGTGCCCGCTTGACGAGCCCCTGCGCACCGGCAGCTGCGGCAAGCTGAACAGCGAATGGGCCGAACTGCGCGTCGTCGATCCCCGCAACGATGTCGAACTGCCTGCCGGGCAGGTCGGCGAGTTCGTGGTGAGACCCAAAAAGCCCTGGACAATGATGCAGGGCTACATCGGCATGCCTGAAAGAACCGTGGAGGCGTGGCGCAACCTCTGGTTCCATACGGGCGATGCAGGGTACGTCGACACCGACGGCTGGTATCACTTTGTCGACCGGCTCGGCGACCGCATCCGCCGCCGCGCCGAGAATATCTCGTCATACGAGATAGAGTCGGCGGCTTCCTCCCATCCTGCGGTACTTGAATGCGCAGCCGTGGGAGTGCCCTCCGGCTATGAAGCTGACGACGACATCAAGCTGTTCGTCGTTTCTCACGCCGCAACTAGCCTGGCGCCGCTGGACATGCTGGAACACCTGGTTCGTCTGCTGCCGCATTACATGGTGCCGCGCTACATCGAACTCATTTCGGCCTTGCCCCGCACGCCGACCAACAAGGTCAGGAAGGCCGAACTGCGCTCCGGCGCGATCGCGGGCGTATGCTGGGACCGCAAGGCCGCCGGCGTGTCCCTGCTGGACGTCGCGCGCAGCACGCTTTCCCGGCCCGCCCACCCGAAGGACACGCCATGAGTTCCCACGACGAAAAATACGATCTTGCCGAAGGCACGGTGATGCTTTCGGGCACCGAGGCGCTGGCACGCGTGCCGCTGGAGCAGCGGCGGCGCGACCAGCACATGGGCTTGAACACCGGCGGCTTCATCTGCGGTTACCGCGGCTCGCCCCTGGGCACCTACGACCTCGAACTGTGGCGCATCCAGGCGCGCCTGCAGGCAGCGAACATCCGCTTTCAGCCCGGCATCAACGAGGACCTTGCGGCCACAGCGGTCTGGGGTACGCAGTACGTGAACCTGTATCCGGGCGCGAAGGTGGATGGCGTGTTCGGCATCTGGTACGGCAAGACGCCGGGCGTGGAGCGCAGCGCCGACGCGCTGCACCACGCGAACACCGCGGGCACTTCGCCCACCGGTGGCGTGCTCGCACTCGCCGGCGACGACCATGCCGCGAAATCCTCCTCCCGGACTGGCCAGTCGGAGCTTCAGCTCAAATCCAACGGCATCCCCATCCTCTACCCCTCGAATGTGCAGGAAATCCTGGACTACGGACTGCACGGCATCGCGATGAGCCGATTCAGCGGTTGCTGGGTGGCGCTGAAGCTGGCGACCGATGTCGTCGAGACCAGCAGTGAAGTGCGCGTGGGTGCGGGACCCGATGTCCAGTTGCCGGCGCTGGCTGCGCAGCCGGCGGGCGGGTTGCACATTCGCGCCAACGAGCCGCCGCAGGAGATGGAGATGCGGCTTTACGAATACAAGCTGCCTGCGGCCGTGGCCTATGCGCGGGCGAATGCGCTCAACCGGATCGAGCTCGATCCGCCGAACGCGCGAGTCGGCATCGTCAGCGCCGGCAAAAGCTGGGGCGATGTGCGAGGCGCGCTCGCAATGCTGGGCCTGGACGATGCCGCCGCGGCGGCCGCCGGGATCCGGCTGCTGAAGATCGGCATGACGTGGCCGCTCGACCCCGAGATCCTCCTGCAGTTCGCGCAGGGGCTGGAGCAGATCCTGGTGGTCGAGGAGAAGATCCCTTTCCTCGAAGAACAGGTGAAGGCTGTGCTGTTCGATTCGCCGCTTGCTGGCCGGGTGCGCGTCACCGGCAAGGCTGCAGCGGCAGGTGACGCCAGGGGTCCATCGCTGGGTCTGCCCCTGGCGGGCGAAATGTCGCCGCAGGTGGTTGCGCAAGTGATTGCCGCCGTGGCCAAGCTGAACATCCCTGCGAACTCCGTGCTGCAACCCGCCCCCGCGGGCCCGGTACGCATGCCGAACTTCTGCTCCGGGTGTCCGCACAACACATCCACCGTGGTGCCGGAGGGCAGCCGCGCCATGGCCGGCATCGGCTGCCATGGGATGGCAATGTGGATCCGGCCCGAGAGCACGGGCACCATCACGCACATGGGCGGCGAAGGAATGCTGTGGGTGGGCCAAGCCCCCTTCACCGAGGAGCGGCACGTCTTCGTGAACATCGGTGACGGCACCTTCTTCCACTCGGGCAGCCTGGCGCTGCGGCAGGCCGTGGCGGCACGGGCGCGAGTCACCTACAAGGTTCTCTTCAACGGCTACGTGTCGATGACCGGCGGACAGCCGCACGACGGTGACCTCACCGTGAAGAAGGTCATCGATATCGCAAGGGCTGAAGGCGTGGGACGCGTCGTGGTAGTGGCCGACGATCCCTCGCGGTATCGCGATGCGCCGCCGCCGGACGGCATTCCCGTGCGGCATCGCAGCGAACTCGACGCCGTGCAGCGCGAGCTGCGCGAGTTCGACGGCGTTTCGGTGCTGGTATACGACCAGGCCTGCGCGACCGAGATGCGGCGCCAGCGCAAGCGAGATCCGGCACTCGATATCCAGAAGCGCACCTGGATCCATCCGGAGGTGTGCGAAGGCTGCGGCGACTGCGGTGTCAAGTCCAACTGCATGTCGGTCGAGCCGCTCGAGACGGAGCTGGGCCGCAAGCGCCGCATCAACCAGTCGACGTGCAACAAGGACTTCTCGTGCGTGCAGGGCTTCTGCCCCAGTTTCGTCACCGTGCACGGCGGCAGGCTGCGCCGCAAGGCACGCCAGGATGCCTCCCGGATGGAGCCACTGCCCAGCCCCGTGCTGCCTTCCGTGGAGCACGGCTACAACGTGGTGCTCGCCGGTATCGGCGGCACCGGGATCGTGACGGTGGGCGCGTTGCTGGCCGAGGCGGCGCACTTCGACAAGATCCGCGCCAGCGTGCTCGACCTGACGGGGATGGCTCAGAAGTACGGCGCCGTCATGTCGCACCTGCGCTTCATGCCCGCAGGCGCCACGCTGCCCTCGTCGCGGCTCGCCGCGGGTGAAGCGGACACTGTCATCGGCTGCGACCTCATCGTCACTTCCGGGCAGGAAGCGCTTTCGAAGATGTCTCCGGGCCGCACGTTCGTGGTGGTGAATTCGGCGGTGATCCCGACCGGAGACTTCACACGGCAGCCCGACTGGGATCCGGATGCCGCCAACCTGCTGGGGCGGATCGAAGCTCGCACCGGCGGCACCGCGCATGCCGTGGACGCCGAGCGCATCGCCACGTCGCTGATGGGTGACTCGATCGCCACCAACATGTTCCTCCTTGGCTTCGCGTGGCAGCAGGGCCGCATACCGGTGAGCCTGGAAGCGCTGCAAAAGGCCATCGAGCAAAGCGGGGTGGACGTGGAATTCAACCGTTCGAGCTTCGAGTGGGGGCGTCGAATGGCCGCCGACAAGGACGCGGTGCTCAAGGCCGCGGCGGGCCCGCAGAAAGGGGCAACTGTGGTCGAGTTCGCGCCGCGCATGCTG
The DNA here is from genome assembly GCA_046599015.1 of Ramlibacter sp. Lineage (GTDB taxonomy): Bacteria > Pseudomonadota > Gammaproteobacteria > Burkholderiales > Burkholderiaceae_C > Ramlibacter. The sequence continues at coordinate 6,206 of JBKJHN010000003.1, read as the reverse complement.
CACCGGCTGGACGAAATCGTTGCCGATCGCGTGCGCCGCCTGACCGCATACCAGAATGCCTCGTATGCCGAGCGCTACCAGGCGCTGGTCGAAAGGGCGCGTGTCAAGGACGAAGCGCTCGGTGCTGGCGGCAGCCTGGCCCGCGCGGTGGCCCGCTCCTACTACAAGCTGCTTGCCAACAAGGATGAGTTCGAAGTCGCGCGCCTGTACAGCTCGCCGGAATTCAAGCAGCGGCTGCAGGCCCAGTTCGACGGCGATTACAAGCTGCACTTCCACTTCGGCGCGTGGCCCCTGGCCACGCCCGGCCAGGGTTCGGGTGAGCCGCGCAAGCGCGAAGTGGGTCCCTGGGCTCTCAGGGCGATGAACGTCCTGCAGCACTTCCGTGCAGTGCGCGGCACGTGGCTGGATCCCTTCCGCAGCACCCCCGAGCGCAAGCTTGCCGGCGAATTGCTCGCCCAGTACGAAGACGATGTCGCCCACATCCTTACCCATGCGCAGTCGGCAGAGGATGCGACCGCACTGGCGGCCTTGCCCGACAAGATCCGCGGCTACGGGCACGTGCGCGAACGCCATGCCAATGCTGTAGCGGCCGAGCGCGCGGCGCTGCGTGAACGGGTGATGGAGCCGGATCGCGCCGCTGCGTGAGTTGTCTGGTCACCAGCGCCTTCAGGCCGGTGCCCCCTACGCCTGAACCACCGCAAAAAGGTTCCACTCGCCGGGCGCGCCCTTGAGTTGACGTCGCCCCAGGTCCTCGAACCGGATGCCCGATCCGACGACGAGGTCCTTCACTGTCGATGAAACGACGACCTGGTTCGGCTGCGCAACCGACGCGACCCGCGCGCCGAGGTGTACCGCAATGCCGCTGTACTTGTCGCCGAGCACCTCGCATTCGCCGGTGTGGACGCCCACGCGCAGGCCAATGCCCTGCGCTTTCATGGCTTGGACCATGGCAGCACCACAGCGCACTGCACGCGCCGGCCCGTCGAAGGCGGCAAACAGGCCGTCGCCCGCCGTGTCCAGCTTGCGTCCGCGGAAGTGGCTCAGCTTGTCGTCGCACAGGGCATAGAACCGGATCAAGACTTCCTTCCATTCCCGATCACCCACCTGCGCCGCGTGCCGCGTCGAGTCGACGATATCGGCAAAAACAATCGTGGTGAGAACACGTTCCAGATCGGGCGCGCTGCGCTCGCCGGTCAGGAACTCGCTGACCTCGGCCAGCAATGCGTCGACGTCCCCGAACCAGGCGATGTGGTCGACCCCCGGCAGCTCGACGTACTTGGCACCTGCAATCCGTGCCGCCAGATAACGCGAGTTCTCGACGCTGACCGGCTTATCGCCCGCGCGGTGCAGGATCAACGTAGGCACCCGGATCGCCCCCAGCACATGCCGCACGTCCAGTTGGAAAAGGAACCCAAATATCTTGCGCGCCGTACCGGGGCTCATCGCCATTCGTTCCAGCCGCCCCAGGATGCGCATGGTTGCCGCATCAGCTTTCGCACTCGGCCCGAAGGAGCGCGAAAGCTTCCCGGTTCCCCACGAGCTCTCGAGCGTCGAGAGCCATTGCTCAATCGCCTCCGGTTGACGCCCGTGCGGATAATCATCGGCGTAGGAAAGGCGCGCGTAGGTCCCGTACAGCAGCAGTGCAGCAACGCGATCCGGATAAGTGGCGGCAAACATCATCGCCATCGGGCCACCTTCCGAAATGCCCCAAACGACAGCACGGTCCCAACCGGCCGAATCCATCACGGCCCGCACGTCGTCCATGCGCTCTTCCAATGTAGGGGGCTCCGGCACGGGGTCGGACAGTCCCGTGCCCCGCCGATCCAACATGATGACGCGGGCGAACTGCGCGATCTTCTGCGCGAACCCCACGAATTCCTTGAGCGTCCAGATGTTCTCGACGTTGGAGGCCCAGCCGGGAATAAGGACCAGGTTCAAGTCACCCTCCCCGAACATCTGATACGCGATGTTCAGCTCACCGCTCTTCGCATAACGCGTGTCGATCAGGCTCGGATCAAGCATCGCTTATTGGAACATAGCAGCCAATGGAGCTGCTGATACGGGCCGGATGGACGCCGGGCCGAATCGGGCGCGGTCTATTGATTGGCGGAGCAGGTGGGATTCGAACCCACGGTACGGCATAACCGTACACCGGATTTCGAGTCCGGCGCATTCGACCACTCTGCCACCGCTCCGGGTTCCGGTATCGCGTGGTGCGAAGCCGATTATTCTAGCCGATCGAAGACAGCGCCCTCAGGGCCTGAGCACCTCGACAGCGCCCATGTAAGGGCGCAGCGCCACTGGTACCGTCACCGAGCCGTCGGCGTTCTGGTAGTTCTCGATCACGGCGACCAGCGTGCGGCCGACCGCCAGTCCGGAGCCGTTGAGCGTGTGGACGAGCTCGTTCTTGCCTTGCGCGTTCTTGAAGCGCGCTTGCATCCGGCGTGCCTGGAACGCCTCGCAGTTCGAGACCGAACTGATCTCGCGATACGCTTCCTGCGCCGGCAACCACACTTCGAGGTCATAGGTCTTGGCCGCGCCAAAGCCGATGTCGCCCGTGCACAAGAGCATGACCCGGTACGGCAGCCCCAGCTTTTGCAGGATCGCTTCGGCGTGGCCGGTCATTTGCTCGAGCGCTTCATAGCTCTTTTCGGGATGCGTGATTTGCACCATCTCGACCTTGTCGAACTGGTGCTGCCGGATCATGCCGCGCGTATCGCGACCCGCGCTTCCCGCTTCAGACCGGAAGCACGGCGAGTGAGCGGTGAGCTTGATCGGCAGATCGCCCTCCGCAACCATCTCGTCACGCACGAAATTCGTCAGCGTCACCTCGCTGGTCGGGATCAGGTACAACGCCCCGTCATCCGTCGCGGTTTCGCCTTCCTGTCCGCCCTTCTTCGCCGCGAACAGGTCTGCCTCGAACTTGGGTAGCTGCCCCGTGCCGCGCAACGTCTCCGCATTGACGATGTATGGCGTATAGCACTCGGTGTATCCATGCTCCTGGGTCTGCACATCCAGCATGAACTGCGCGAGTGCACGATGCATGCGCGCGATCTGCCCCCGCATCACGGTGAAGCGCGAGCCACTGAGTTTGACGCCCGTGGCGAAGTCAAGACCCAGTTTTTCGCCGATATCGACGTGATCACGAGCCGTGAAGTCGAACTTGCGGGGCTCGCCCCATTTGCGCACTTCGCTGTTGGCGTGCTCGTCAGCGCCAACCGGCACACTCTCGTGCGGCAGGTTGGGCACGGCGAGCAGCAGGGACTGCATCTCCGGCTGGATCTGCTCCAGCCGCGCCGCGGAACTGTCGAGTTCGGCCTTGAGAGACGCGACTTCGGTCATCACTGCATCGACGGGCTCCCCCTTGGCCTTGCGTTGCCCGATCTGTTTGGAAAGCTGGTTGCGGCGGGCCTGCAGTTCCTCGGTGCGGGTCTGGATCGCCTTGCGCTCGGCCTCCAACGCGGTGAATGCCGGCACGTCGAGGAAAGTTTGGGGCTTCTCGCGCGTCTCCAGGCGCGCCACTACCGAGGGCAGATCCCTGCGTAACATGTTGATATCGAGCATGCGTTGATTTTAGTGGGAGTGCCGGTCAGCCCAACGTGGCCGGGTCGAGGTTGGCGCCACAGATCACAAGGCACACGTTCTCGCCGGAACGCGGACGGTAGGCACCGGTTTGCAAAGCAGCCAGCCCCAGCGCCGCTGCCGGTTCCACAGCCAGCTTCATCTGCTTCCACAACCAGAGCTGCGCATCGCGAATCGCCGCATCGGGCAGCAGCAGCGAATCCTTCACATACCGCTGCGTGACCTCCCAGGCGATGCCGCCGATGCGGCGCGCGCCCAGTGAATCGGCGGCGATGCCGCTCACCGTCACGTCCACCGGTTCGGCTGCCGCGCGCGCCGAGTGCAACGTCGGAGCCAGTTCGGGTTCCAGTGCAACAACACGCGTGCCGCCCTCGAACCAGGCTGCGATACCGGCGATGAGCCCACCGCCGCCAACGCTGACCAGCACGCTCTCGGGACGGCCCCCCTGCTCCTCGATTTCCTTGGCAAGAGTTCCCGCCCCAGCCACGACTTCGGGCTGATCGTAAGCATGGGTCATCAAGGCGCCAGTTTCTCTTTGGCGGGTGAGGCAGGCTTGCAGCGCGTCCGCGTACGCAGCGCCAGTGACCACCACCTCGGCCCCGAGTTCGCGCAGCTTGGCTTGCTTCATCAGACTGCAAACGCTGGGGACGAAAACCTCGCATTTCACGCCCAGTGCCCTGGCCGCTGCGGCGGTGGCAATGCCCGCATTGCCGCCCGAGGCGACGATCACACCGGTGGGCGGAATCGGGTTGGCCAGCAGGCGGTTCAGCATGCCGCGCGCCTTGAAACTGCCGCTCACCTGCAATTGTTCGAGTTTGAGCCAGACCTGTCCGCCATCGAGTCCGAATACCTCACCAGCAAGCTTCCACAACGGTGTGTGCAGCAGGAAACCAGGATGCGCAGCGAGACGTCGCGCGGCCGCCTCGATTTCGCTGCGCTTCATGAAGTCCTGGATCCAGGGTCAAGCCCGGGATGACAATCGATTGTCACAGTCTCAACCCCTTGGGTAGCGGAAACTTCACGGTCTCTTCGATCCCGTCGATATTGCGCACCGACACCGCGCCCAAGGCTTTGATCCGCTGGATCACCTGTTGCACCAGCACTTCGGGAGCGGACGCGCCCGCGGTCAAGCCAACGCGCAATTTGCCTTCCAGCCAATGCGCCTGGAGTTCGCCTGCGTTGTCGACCATATAGGCGTCCACGCCGAGCTTGCGCGCGAGTTCGGCCAGGCGGTTGCTGTTGGAGCTGGTGGGACTTCCCACCACGATCACGACGTCGACCTGGCTTGACATGATCTTGACCGCATCCTGCCGGTTCTGCGTGGCGTAGCAGATGTCCTGCTGCTTCGGCGAACGCACGTTCGGAAAGCGCCGGCGCACCGCATCCGTGATCTGCGCCGCATCATCGACCGACAAAGTCGTCTGCGTGACGAGGGCCAGTTTTTCCGTCTGGGCGGGCCGCAGCTGGGCTACGTCGGCGACCTCTTCGACCAGATGGATGCCGTGATCCACCTGGCCCATCGTGCCCTCGACCTCGGGATGGCCCTTGTGGCCGATCATGATGAACTCGTAGCCTTCCTTGGCCAGCTTGGCCACCTCGACATGCACCTTGGTGACCAGCGGGCAGGTGGCATCGAAAATCTCGAAGCCGCGCGCACGGGCCTCGTCCTGCACGGCCCTGCTCACACCGTGCGCGGAAAACACCAGGGTCGATCCAGCGGGAACCTCGGCCAGGTCTTCGATGAAGATCGCGCCCTTTGCCTTCAGGTCATCGACGACATAGGTGTTGTGCACGATCTCATGGCGCACATAGATCGGCGCACCGAACTTGCGCAACGCGCGCTCGACGATCTCGATCGCTCGATCCACGCCCGCGCAAAAACCCCGCGGCTGCGCCAGCAGAACTTCGACGCCGTCACTCATAGCACACCGATCACTTGCACCTCGAAGGTGACGGCCTGGCCGGCAAGCGGATGGTTGAAGTCGAACAGCACCGCATCCCCGCTGTCGTCCGTCGCTGCTCCGTTGCCCTGCTTGCCCACCTGCTGCACCGAGCCGGCATAAGTGGACATTCCATCGGGCGTCGGAAACTGCACCACGTCGCCCACCGCGTACTTTGCGTCCGGATCGCCCATTTCGTTCAGCAGACGGCGCGCGACCCACTGAATCATCTCCGGATTGCGATCGCCGAATGCTTGCCCGGCGGGAATGTCGAAGGTGGCTCGCGCGCCTTCCTCCAGGCCGATCAAATGCTTTTCCACGGCCGGCGACAGTTCGCCGGCGCCCAACGTCAAAGTCGCCGGCTTGTCCTTGAAGGTATTGATGATGTCGCCGCCGGGCCCGGCCAGCCGGTAATGGAGCGTCAGGAAGGAGCCGGGCTGAATCCGGTGCGTGGTGGAGGCCATGGAAGTCCCGATAAACTGCCGCTATTGTAGAAACCCGCCCAGCCTCTCCTTTCACTCCCCATGAAAAACCTTCCCGCGGACGCGCGGCCGCGCGAGAAACTGCTGGCCCGCGGCGCGGCCGCGCTGAGCGATACGGAATTGCTGGCGCTGTTGCTGCGCACCGGTACGGCTGGGCGCGGCGTGCTGCAGATGGCGGACGAACTGCTGGCAGCACCCGTGA
>JBKJHN010000214.1:0-3430 GCA_046599015.1 Ramlibacter sp. | reverse complement strand
GGCGCCATTCTTGGACGCACCCCCGGGCGGGAACAGCTGGATCAGTTCCATGGAGGTCTGCAACAGCGTATCGCGGTAGCGGCCGAAGTATTGCCAGTTGCAGTATGCGCGGTTGATTGCCAGCGGCCCGAAGGAGCCGGCTGTATCGACGATGGTCTGGACGTTGACCAACGGCTCCTGGACCTTGAACCGGTTGTCGGGCTTGCCACCATACGCGCCCTCGCCATGCACATCCTCATACAGGCTGGCGTGCAGGTTCTCGAAGTCCCAGTAGAGCGCGACCGACCCGCGCGAGTCATCTGCTGCAATCATGGGTGCAGTTCGCGCGTGCGCGGGTTGAGCGGATAGGCCGGATCCGAGTAGCCCGGGGTGGAAGGATGGCCGGGCCGCACGAGCGAGTCGATCAGTGCTTCGTCCTCGCGTGTCAGCACGCAACCGACCGCAGGCAGGTAGTCCTGCCACTGCTTGAGCGTGCGCGGGCCGGCGATGACTGAACTCACAGCACGGTGGGCGAGCACCCAGGCGGATGCGAACTGCGCCAATGAGACGCCCCTGGCTTCAGCATGCACTTTCAATTGCTGGGCAATTCGCAGCGACTCGTCGCGGAACTCGGTCTCGGCGATCCGCTTGTCGCCGCGCGCCGCCCGGGTGCCTTCGGCGGGCGGCTGGCCGGGCGGGTACTTGCCGGTGAGCACACCCCGGGCGATCGGACTGTACGGCGTCACGCCGATGCCGTAGTGCTCGCACGCCGGCAGCACTTCCACCTCCGGCATGCGGTTGAGCAGGTTGTAGTAGGGCTGGCACACCACCGGCCCGGGCATGCCGAGCTGTCCGGCCACCCGCACTGCTTCGGCGATACGCCAGCCGCGAAAGTTGGACACGCCCCAGGAGCGGATCTTGCCGGCCCGCAGCATCGCGTCAAGCGCCCTCAGCGGCTCTTCCAGCTCCATCCCGATGTTGTCTCGATGCATGTAGAGAATGTCGACATGGTCCGTCTGCAGGCGCTGCAGGCTGGCATCGATTTCACGCAGCATCCAGGTCCGCGAGAAGTGGCCTTCGTTGGGACGGGCCGACATCTTGTTGCCCAGCTTGGTCGCCAGCACCCAGTCATGGCGCCGGCCCTGGAGCAGCGAGCCGAGCATGCTTTCCGCCGCGCCGTTGGTGTACACGTCGGCCGTGTCGATGTAATTGACGCCGTTGCCCTGCGCGTCGTCCACGATGGCCTGCGCCTCGCCTTCGGCGGTCTGGTCGCCGAACATCATGGTGCCCAGGCAGAGCACGGAAACCTGCAGGTTGCTCTTGCCGAGCTGACGGTATTGCATTGAGACTCCTTCGGTCAACTGACGGCTTCGGTCGGGGCACGCGCCTTTCGATGGCCGGACCTGGCCAGGATCTCGACGTAGAACTTGCCGCCGCCCTCCTTCGCAAACCCGTCGACCGCGCCGATCAGGTTGCCGGGATGCGTCACCTGCGCCGACTCGGTGGTGGGCCCGAACCTGCAGTCGAAATCCCAGAAATCCGCGCCCGCCGGCAGGTCGCGCCGCCGCTCGCGTTTCATGTACTTGCGGATCTCGTGCTTGACCGCGTCGAGCACCCGGTCGCGGTTCTTGCCTTCTATCTCGAGCGTGAATGTCTTTTTCATGCGCGATGGTACCGCGCCTGCGCGCTGCGTCAGGCCTGCACGTCGATGTGGTAGAGCGCCCAGGGGCACATCGCGAAACGCTGTTCCAGCGTCTTGGCTGCCCTATCGGGAAAGCGATCGGCGTCATAGACCGCCCACAGAGGGCCGAGGCCGCCAAGCGGCATCGGCGCGCCGTCCATCGAAGTGGCCACGATGAAGCGGTACTTACGGGCATCGGCCACACTGATGCTCGCCGAATAACCGTCCACCGCGCGCATCGCGAGGCTGGTGGCGTCGGGCGACGCCCGCACCGCGTTAAGGACGGTGGTGAGCAGCGGACCGCGCAGCGTGTGCTGCTTCTGGTCGTACTCCAGCGTCGGCCGGATCGTGACCGAGGGCAACACCGCAATCCTTGCGAAATCGAAGCCGTAGGCCTTCTCGAACGCGATCTTCTGTCTGGCCATCATGAGGTCGCGCAACGGATCCAGCGGGCCGCGGTTGGTCTTCTCGATGGCGCCGGTGATGGTCAACAGGGCGGGCGCGCGCCTGGCACCACCGCCCAGCCCCTGCGCCATGGAAGGCAATGCGGCCGAGCCGAGCGCAGCCGCCGCCAGAAAATTACGCTTGTTCATGTTTGCTCCTGGTCATGAAGCAGCCATGATAGGGGCCTTCAGGTGAAGCGAACTTCCAGCCGTGACAACACCGAATCAAATTCCGCGGCCCACGTCTGCGCTGGCGCGACCGGCCACGCATCGGTCCAGGTGCCGGTAGTCACTACATCTCCCGGACTCAAATCGGGAGCACCGGGACATGCGCGAAGGACCTGCAGAAAGTGATGCAGCGCGTGCAAAGGGCCGTCCAGAACGTTGGCGCCCGTCCCCTGCTCCACCGCCTCGCCGTCGCAGCGCAGGATCACGCGCGCAGAGGCCAACTGCTGCTCAAACTCCTGCGCGTCCTGGGACAGAGTCGACACCGGCACCCTTCTTCCGACCAGCAGCCGGCCATGCAGTCCGCCGTCGGCCACGGTGTCCGCCGCGACGAACTTCCAATCGGGTTGATGGGATTGCACGATCTCGAAGCCCGGCGCAACCCACTCCAGACAGGCCAGTAATTGCTGCAGTGACGCACCCGCTGGCGGCGCGGCCGCGACGCCGAACACCGCTTCGGGCTCGAGGCGCGGCTGGCAGATCCCGGACAGCGACAGTTCGCCGTGCCCCTCGCAACAGGAAAGCGTGGTGTCCCACACCGTGCCCCAGATGGGGCCGGCGACGTTGTACCGGGCCCAGATTCCACGATTGGTGAAGCCCACCTTGAAGCCTCGCGGCTGTTCGCCGCGAGCGATGCGCAGGTGCCGGACGGCCAGCGCACTTTGGTAGGCACCGGGCCCGTCGAGCCCAGATCCCGCGGACCAAAATGTGCCTTGGTCACAATGGTCGAGCAGTTCCTGCGGCGTCATGCTGTGCATCGCGTCACTTTACCCTCAATCAACTTCATCGCTCACCTTGCCGTGCCGCGGACGGGGGTTTATCGTGCGAGGTCATGCAGACCCGCCCCATCCCTTCCACCGGCGCACTGCTGCCCGTCATCGGACTGGGCACCTGGCTCGGCTTCGATGTCGGCTCCAAACCGCAGGAGTTACCGCAACGCGGCCAGGTACTCTCGGCGCTCTTCGCCGCTGGAGGCAGGGTTGTGGACAGTTCACCCATGTACGGCTCGGCGGAACGCGTTGTGGGCGACCTGCTGCAGGCGCAAGACGCGAGGGAGCGGGCCTTCATCGCCACCAAGGTCTGGACCACCGGCAAGCAGGCG
>JBKJHN010000189.1:0-6216 GCA_046599015.1 Ramlibacter sp. | reverse complement strand
GCTCGGCGCTTTAGCTCAGTCGGTTAGAGCGATGGAATCATAATCCACAGGTCCGCGGTTCGAATCCGTGAAGCGCCACCAAACCCAGCAAGGAGGATGTGCTATCACATGGATAGCATACTTACTTAGTTTTTGTTTCATGTAGCCGCCATGTAGCCACGGGTACGGGATTCTTGCCCATTACCGACGCGCCGGCCAAAGGGACGTCTGCTCCTGGCCGGAGGCGAACATCTGGCATCAGGGAACGAGGTGTCCACCAGGTTGAGCCACAGTGCCGCTGGCGGGCGCCATTTAGCGATTCCCAATGCAAGGCGCCGCAATGTGCGTCCAGCTTACTTCGATGCTTCGGTCAACCTTCGGCCCAACGACAATGCGTACGGCGCCGCGCGAGCCAGCAACACCGGGTCCGCGGACGGCTTGATGCCCTTGGGCAGCACCAGGGGGTTGAAGGTGATCTTGTCGCAATCGCCGCCCTGCGCAGCGTTAACCTTGTCGATCACCAGCTTGCCACCGGCTACCACCTTGCGCTCGTCGGGCCAGACCCGCGTTGGGTCGGACAGCTGATCATCTTTCTCCGCAAGTTGCAGGTTGAAATTGAAGACGACCGGTGTGGAAGCAACGCGGCTGCGCAGTTCATCGGCCAGGAAATCGTCCCCCATGGTTTTGAGCTGCTCGTCGGTCAGTCCCAGCATCCCGCCTTCTGGCGCAAACTGCCAGCGCACGAACTGGCCTTCGCCCTTGGCGTTGACGAATTCGAATGCGTTTGTGCTCCAGTAGTTCGCCGTACCGTAACTGGCTGGGACCGGAGCCTTCGCCAAGAAAGCGCCCTGTAATGTCGTTTCGGGATTGGCCTCGTTGAAGGCCTTGAGCTTGTCCGGATCCGGCTTGCCGGTCCCAGGATCGGGCGTGCGCACTTGCAGGAACGGTGCGAACTGCTCGGGCTTGCTGACAAAGAACATGGGGGCTGAGATGTTGGCCATGAGCCATTGGCTCCCGTCTGGCAGACTGAGCTGCAGTGCCAGTCCGCGCACGGATTTGGCCTTATCGCTGGCCTTCGGGTTGCCGCCGCCAACCGAGAAACGCGCCACCACCGGCACCTTCGCGCCGTTGAAAACAGTGGCGCTCGAAAGCGCGCGGCCGGCAGCATTGCCGACGAAATGACCGCTGGCACAGACGCCCTTGGCTTGCGATCGACGAAATGTCGACTGCTTACCAAACAGCCCTTCAAGAGCGTTGACTTGAGCTTCCGGCGCCGAGACCTGCGCTTGCGCGGCAATGGGAAGCGCCAAGATACCGAGACTTGTCGCAACAGCAGACAGCAAAAGATTCTTCATGATTCGTGTGCCTTTCAGAAGGTGTGATGAGGTGGGGAAATTGACAACTCAGCGCTTAGTGCCGAAAGTAGGCTCGCTTCTTACAGGCGCGCCATCGAAAGATGGCTTACCGACGGGCGGTGCGGCCCCGGCGTGGACCGGCATGAGGGAGCCGACGGCGAGAGTGCGATAGCGTGCGGTTTCCTGTGGATGAGTCGCTGTGCGATGATCCCGCTTACACCCGTACACCATGTCCATAGAAAGTCAATTGGCGGAGCACCGTGGCTACTTGCTGCGATTCGCGCGGCTGCAGTTGCGCAACGACACCTGGGCCGAGGACGCGGTGTCCGAGACGTTCCTGGCCGCGCTGACCAAGCCGCAGTCGTTCGGCAACCGCTCGCAGCTCAAGACTTGGCTGGTGGGCATCCTCAAGCACAAGATCCTGGACTTAATGCGCGCACGCAAGCGCGAGGTCTGCCTGCCCGACGACCCCGACGGCAGCGGCGACGAGCTCGACGCGCTGATGTTCCAGGCCGACGGCCACTTCGCCACCCCGCCGGCCGATTGGGGCGACCCTGAGAACGCACTGCGCTCGCGCCAGTTTTTCGAAGTGCTGGAGATGTGCACGGCCAAGCTGCCCCCTGCGATGGCGCGGGTGTTCATGATGCGGGAGTGGCTGGAGCTGTCCAGCGAAGAGATCTGTAAGGAGCTGGCGCTGACGCCGACCAACCTCTACGTCCAATTGCACCGTTCGCGCCTCCGCCTGCGGGAGTGCCTAGAATTGAATTGGTTTGGACAAAAGGAACCTCTTCCATGATTTTGCGCCGCAGCTGCAAACAAGCGACGGCCCTGATGGTGGCCCGCGAAGACCGCCCGCTTGGAATGGCGGACCGGGTGGCACTGCGCCTGCACCTGATGGCCTGCGACGCCTGCCCCCGCTTCAAGCGGCAGATGCTGCTGATGCGTGAGGCGTTGGGCCAGTGGCGCGCCTACCGCGACGAAGCGAGCGACGCACCGCCCGGTGCTACTCGTGAGTATGACTAGGCATAAAGAGACGATCGGGCGTCGGCTTATGATTTCACTTGATTGGAAACAGCGCGCCAAGCTGTTCTTGCAGCGCTTCTGGCAGCCGACCAGTGCATGCATGACATGCATGCCGGGCAGCTGGGGCAACATCTTGAGCCCAGTCCATTGGGCGACCGCCCTTCAGACCGGGCTTGCCACTGGCGTCCTTGCGCTGCTGCTGAGTTTTACACCCGCCCGCAAGCTGTTTTCCAACCGCTTCGGCAACGCCTTCCTCGTTGGATTTTTGACAGTGATCGGCGATTTATATTCACATCCAAGCAACTACGGTGGCACAGTTTTTGGCGAGGCCGCCCTGACCGGGGTGGTCTCGTTTGGTTTGGCGCTGGCCGGCTCGTACCTGGTGGAGTACTGCGCTCCACGGGTGAAGGAAGCTTGGTCGAAACTGAAAAGCCGGTGGGCGCCAGATCGAGGTGCGGAGGGCTGAGGATGGGTGCGGCTCTGCGTCGCGCCACGAAAGTGCCACCCGGCGGCCAAGGGCCTTATTCGTGTGGGGTCTGGTGCAAAACACGAAGGCGCCCGGCCTGCGGGTTCGTGCAACGCCGGCCACCGCCAAGAATGCTACAGGCTGCAAAGCTTTGGCTTCGAGGCCAAGCTGAATCGGTAAACCGTCCGCCGCACGGCTTTTCAACACACCTGAAAGGAGCCTCCATGTTTTCTCACGTGATGGTCGGCAGCTCGAACCTGGACCGTTCGCTCCGCTTCTACGATGCGGTGTTCGGAACGCTCGGCGTCAAGCCAGGTTTCGTTGATCGCCACCGGATCTTCTGGCGCTCCCCCACCGGCTCCTTCGGTGCGACCTTGCCGATCAACGGCGAGCCGCAGACGGTGGGGAATGGCAGCACCATCGGGTTTGCGTGCGACTCTCCGAAAATGGTCGATGCCTGGCACGCGGCCGGCGTGGAAAACGGGGGAACGAGCTGCGAGGATCCGCCCGGAATCCGCGAAGGAACGGGCGGCAAGCTCTATCTGGCCTACCTGCGGGACCCCGACGGCAACAAGCTCTGCGCAATGCACCGCTTGCCGAAGTCTTGACCCGGAGCGTTCGGTCGCGTCACTCTTCTCCGTCGCCGCGATCGGCGGCCGCCACTGCTTCAGCGGTTCTTTTCTGCCGCGTAGGAACGCAGGCGCGGAACGATCTCCTTGGCGATGATCTCGACCTGCGCCATCTCGTATTTGTAGGGTACGAAGACCAGCTTCTGGACACCCACGTCAATATGCTCCTTCAGTTGGGCGACGCATTCGTCGACATTGCCCATGATGGCGCTGTCCATGGTGGATTGGCTGCCTTGTGCGATGTCGAAATCGACGTTGAGCCAATCCATCATCGTTTTCTCGACGGCGGCGCGCGACTCGCCCACCATGATCGGGAGCTGGTTCCCGTTCATCAGCGTGGCTGGATCCTTGCCGGCTTCGCTCGCATAGTTGCAGACCTTTGTCCACGACTCGACGAAGGCCGCCGGCTTGTAGAAGTAGGTCAGCCAGCCGTCGCCGTCGACGGCAGCACGCTTTAGCACGCGATCGGCGTAGCCGCCGATCAGCAGCGGACACGGATTTTGAACCGGCTTGGGGAACATCACACCCGCCGGAATCTTGTGGTTGGTCCACTCGCCCTTGACGACGTCTTCGGTCCAGAAGCGCTTCAGGATCTGCAGGTTCTCATCCATGATCTTGCCGCGCTGTTCGTACGGCACGCCCACCGCGTCGAACTCGCGCTTATACCAGCCGGCGGCCATCGCCAACAGCAGGCGGCCGTTCGACAGCTGGTCCATGGTGGAGAGCTGTTTAGCCAGGATCACCGGGTTGCGCAGCGGCAGTATCAGGATACCGGTGGACAGCTTGATCTTCTTGGTACGCGCGGCGATGGCCGTGAGCAGGGTCAGGGAATCAAGAATGGGGAAGTGCGGGTCGACGCCCAGCAGGATGTGGTCCCACACCCAGATGGAATCGAAACCCAGCTCCTCCATGCGAACGCCATACTGCACCAGCGCCTCGGCATCTGGGATCTCGGGATAGGCGGTGAAGTTTCTCGCGGCAATGCCGAATGTTCCGTGCAAACCTGTCATCAATTTCTTTCCAGTGGTTTCGATGGTGAGAATGGCTGGTTCTGAACGCGCGTCAGCCGATGTAGAGGCGATCCGGGTCCAGCGCGCGAAGTGCCGACAGCTCCCGGGCGGTCGGCGCTTCGGTGGCTGTGATTTCGTGATCGTGAAGCAGTTCGAATCCCGTGTTGTCCTGCACTTGTTCGAGCGTCACGCCCGGATGCAGCCCCATGATCTTCATGCGCTTGGTCTTCCCGTCGAACCCGAAGATGCCGAGGTCGGTAACCACGCGGTACATGCCGCCAGCCGGCAAGCCTCGGTCATGGCGCGTGGTGCCGCCATCGAGGAATCCCGGACTCGTGACGAAGTCCACTTTTTCGACGAAACGGCGCCGCTCATGGCGCATGGCGACGATCATCTGCGTCAGGCTCGAGATGTCGTTGCCGCCGCCGGTGCCCGGAAGGCGGGTCTTCGGATTGTCCGGATTGCCGATATAGGACGAGTTCAAGTTCCCGTGCCTGTCGATCTGTGCGCCGCCCATGAAGCCTACGTCCACGTAGCCGCGCTGAAGCAACAGCAGCACGTCGGTGCTGCTCAGAACCATGTTGGCGCGCTTGGTGCATCGCTGTTCGTTTGTCGAGGGCGGCAGGTGGCCGGGCTTGATGATGGGACCCACCACCCCACCCTCGAACAGGATCGTAAGTCCCGGGCAATGCAGCCCTTGCGCGAGCGTCGCCGCCAGCAGCGGCACGCCGACCCCGGCAAACACCACCTGGCCTTCCTTGAGCAGCCGGGAGCTCATCACGGCCAGGATTTCGCTGGAAGTGCAATGGGTGGTGTCAGTCATTCAACATGCTCCTTCCACGACGCGATGCGTCCAGCAATTCGTCCATTCCCAGCATGCCGAGATATTCATTCCACGATTTCGGTCCAAGGACGTAGCGCTCGATGTAGTCCTGCATGCCTTTCAACGGATCGCCGTTGACCAGTGCGGTGTAGTAGTCCATGTGCTTGAACAGCGGTTCGTAAACGTTGCTGCACTCGTGCGGTGCGCAGCCGTAAGGTACTTCGACCACGGCGTCGACCGTAAAGAAAGGGATCTTGGTCTGATCGGGCGTTCGCCGGATCTGATCGTTGGAGACGATCCGCTCGGTCGTCAGGATCACGCGGTTGGCAGCCATGGCCAGATCGATGTCCATGAATTGCAGGCCGTCCATTTGCGCGTTGCCGTAGGCGTCGCAGCGCTGCACGTGAATGATCGCCACATCGGGGTTCAGCGCCGGCACCAGCAGCAGCTGCTCGCCTGTGAATGGGCAGGTCATGGGCTTGATTTCGGGACGCAACTTGAGGACGTCCGACCCCAGCATGGAGCGCATCGGCAAGAACGGCACGCCCATGGCGCCGGCACGAAAGCGCATGCCCATGGCCAGATGGCTCCATTCGTCATAGCGCGTCTGCTTGCTTTCCACATAGTGGCGCATGACTTTCGACACGCCCCAAACGATGCCCTGACTGAACCAGCTGGTGATGATGCGGTCGCAGATGCCCGAAGCGAACAGCAGGTCGCCTTCGCTCGAGACGATGCTGCGGGATACGGTGAGGCCCTTCTTGCGTGCGCGGATCAGTTGCCAGATCATGGCCATCGGTGTGCGCGAAAGCGTGCTGCCGCCGATGCCTACCTGCTCGCCGTCGGCGATCAGGCCGGCCGCCTGTTCGAGCGACATCACCTTTTCATGCAGACTTCGGTCCCGCTTTGCGAGCTTTGCCCGCAAATCAAG
>JBKJHN010000089.1:0-6008 GCA_046599015.1 Ramlibacter sp. | reverse complement strand
TTCGGTGTGCAGTCGCGGGACGCCAGTCTCGCCACGAGCCTTGGCTTCACTCCGCTCAGCAATCTCCCCAACGCGGTCGTGCCCGTGACCTGCGACGTACCGGTTTCACCTCCTCCTCCCGGCGATCCGGGACCGGGCTGACGCAAGTTCTTTAGGTCCTACGAGCTTCGATTAGTTTAGGGATAGCTCTGATCAAGTCACGCGGTGCGCGACCGGAAGTTTGCAAGCTGTCACTGTCGGAGGGCCGCCACTGGCGCGGCATACCGGACCAGCTCCTGCCGGTCGTGTTGTTCGATCGTTCCGTTTCTTAGGCGGACAACAGTCTCGAGCACGATGTCCGCGTTGATGCCGGGTGCGACCCAGATGTTGCGCTGTAAAGTGGCATTCAACTCCATGTTGAAGCCACGGGCTTCGATCTTGTAGGTGTCGAAGGTGCCCGCTGGCACCGTGACCCGTTCCTTGCCAACCACCTTCAAGTCGTAGCGGAAGGTGTAGACGATGCCGCTGGGGCGGGACTGCTTGAAGTGGGTGCGCCATTGCTTTCCGACGAACAGGTTGGCCGGGTAGAACTGACGAACCGCGTCAAATTCACCCAGCTGGTTGCGCACCGTGTTGCCCATCAGGTCGGACAGGAATTCCCCGTTGTTGTACTCGACCCGATCGCGATCGGCATTGACGGCGGTCACTCGCATCTTGCGGTGGCCTGTCGTCAATCGCGTAAGGTTATCGACGATGCGGAATTCGAACTCATCGCCCGCGCGGTAGTTGCGCACGTGCTCATCGAAGCCCTGAAAATAGGCTGTCGGCGCGACGCGGATTGGCTCCAGTTCCGGGACTGAAGCGGCGGCGACCGTGCTCTTGACGGTGGCCGCAACGCGCGCGGCCTCTGCCCGTTGCATCTGCGCATTCACGCGGGCCAGTTCCACACTGGCCGCCTGCGCTTCAGCTGCGGCCAACCGCACCGCCTCTTCACGGCGGGCGCGCTCGGCCTGCAACTGGACTTCCATTGCGCGCTGTTCGGCGGCGCGGGCGGCGACAGCCTGCGCCAACAACTGCTCTTCCAGGGCGCGCTGCTCGGCAAGGCGTTGCCGCTGCGACTTTTCCGCGGTTTGCGCCGCCGCCTCTCGCCTTGCCGCTCCCTGGCGTTCCGCTTCCATGCGCGCAGCCTCTGCTTTGAGCGCCGCCGCAGCCTGTGCATCGTCCGTCCGGGATGCCGCAGCAGCATCGTCACGTCTGGGGTTCTCGGAAGCTTTGGCAAGGACCTGCACATCCGCAGCAGCATCCTTGCGCTGCTCCTGGGCCCAGAGCCGCCTGAGCAAATGTTGGGCTTGTTCAGCCGTGATCCCGTTCGGATAGATGCGCAGGAAGCGCGCGATCTCGTTGGCCTCGAGCGTTGATCCGGACTTCATCTGGCGCCAGGCCGTGCTCTCCTGATCGTCCTGCCGCACCCTGTCGGCCAGTTCCGGGCTCTTCTTGCGCTCGCCGGGAAAAAGATAGAGATCGCGATCGATCAGCGACGAAAGCTCCCACGGTACTTGCCGCCCCCGAGACTCCGTCATCACGCCGATGCGCACGCGCATGAATCCATCCAGCAGCGACTCTCCGGGTACTGCCAGTTCACGCAGCAGATGCTTGGTGTACAGGCCGTTCTTGCCGGTACCGTCCAGCGCAACCTGGCCCGGACCGGTCGCGTACGCGAGAAGCGTTCCGGCTGGAGCGTTGTACGGGCTCAGCCCCTTGGATCCGGTGCGATACGTGCTCGAAAACGGATCGTCACGGCAGGCGTCCAAAATGACAATCAGGCTCTTGTCATTCACCTGCTCCATGTACCGAAGCAGGTCGGTGACGTCTACACCTTGCCGCGGCACATCGTCCGCAGTCCTGAGGTTGGCGTTGACGGGAATCAGGTAGTTGCGGGAATTCAACTGAAGCCCGTGGCCGGCGTAATAAAACATCCCAAACTTCACCTTGGGGTTCTTGACTTGCTCGCCGAACCGGGTCACCGCACTGCGGAAGCTCTCCTGGCTGGCGTCGATCCGCAAGTCGACCGTGAATCCGGCGGCCTTCAGCAGTTCGGCCATTTCCGTCGCATCGCTTCGGGTGTTGACCAGAGGAGCGTCCTTGTACGCCGCGTTGCCGATGATCAGAGCGACGCGCTCGGCGTTCGGGGTCGTCTGGGCGTGCACATGTGGCAGCCACGTCACGAATGCGATCACCGCGATGCTCGCACGGTGCCAAATCATTTGTCGATCGCGGCTAGCAGGAAACAGAGTCAACATTATTGCCAGTCCCTTGAACTTGCTTCGAGCAAGCCAAAAAAACTGGCTCGAGCTGATCAATTTGGGTATTTTGCCTTCTTGTCCGGCAGCGAGCCGGAGAACCCGGGAAAGTACTGCTGGATCCTGGGTTCGACGGCCTTCCCTCGACCGGCATGCCACGCTTGACGCAGACGATCCGATGCGCTCTTTTACGGCGGGGTCAATGCAACCTACGGCTACGACGCCACCAATGTCCTGATCAACGCGATGAAAGCGGCCAACTCGGCCGATCCGGGCAAAGTGCTGGCCGAGGTACAGAAGGTCAGCTTCAACGGCGTGACTGGACCGATTTCATTCGACGCGAAGGGCGACTTGCGCTCCGCGGCCGTGACGTTCTTCCAGGTCAAGGACGGCAAGTGGGTGCCGCTGGAAACGGTCAGCAGCAAATAGATCGGCGCACACCGGAAACCTCGCAAAAGCTATCATCAACCGATTCGTCCCAGTGGGTTTGAACTCAACCAGGGCTTCGGCCCTGGCGAGGAGCATCGATTGCGCATCGCAACATTCGTTCAGGGTGGCCGGCGTCAGGTCGGTCAGGTATCGGGCAATGGCCAGCAGATCACGCCGTTTCAGCTTGCGCCCGAGGCCGCCCGGCGGGGCGCACAGGCGCTGATCGAGGCGGTGGCTGCAGGCCGTGCATTGCCGAGCCTGGAAGCAGCGGGCATCGCCCTTTCTTCGGTCAGGCTCGAGGCGCCGATTCCCTTGCCGCGCCGCAATTTATGGTGCGTGGGCCGCAACTATCACGCGCATGCCAAGGAATTGTCCGCGTCGGTTTTCAAGGACAACGATGCCAACCCGCAGTCCTGGTCGATCGTGTTCACCAAGGTTCCGGAGTGCGTGACCGGGCCGCGTGACGATGTGTCGCTGCCGGGCGCGGCCATCTCCGAACAGATCGACTACGAAGCCGAGGGCATCGGTTCGATCGAGAACTGTTTCGTCTGACGAGCCACGCATTGATTCACCGCGAAGGAAGAGGCAGCCCCATGAAGATCATCGTGCCGTTTGCCGCCGGCGGCCCCGCCGACAATTACGCACGATGACCCGCGTCCCCGCACTCACCCAGAAATTGCGCGCGTTGCTGCACGGGCAGCGAGTTGCATCGCTCGGCACCATCACGGAGGAAGGCGCCGCGCTCGTCTCCATGGTGCCCTTCGCAGTCGAGCCGCAGCTGCGATGTTTCGTGATTCATGTCAGCGGATTGGCCGCCCATACGCGCAACCTCGAAGCGCGTACCAGGGTCTCGTTGATGGTCATGCACTCCGAGGTCACGAGCGAACCGGTCCATGATTTGCCACGAGTGACTTTCGACGGGTCGGCGAGCATCCCGGAGCCAGACAGCGAGCGCTGGCAGGCTTGCCGGGCGGCGTATCTCGCACGCTTTCCCGAAGCCGAGCCGATGACGCAGCTCGGTGACTTCAGGTTCGTGGCGATCGAGGCGAGCAGCGCACGCCAGGTGGCCGGGTTCGGTGCGGCTCGAACCATCGAGGGCGAAGCGTTGGAGGTTGCACTGTCGCCGCCGCGCTGAGCGGGTCACTTCGGGCCGCCGAGCATCTGGCCGGGCTTTGCGCCAATGGCGTGCGCGCGTGCGTTCGAAAACCCGGCGCGTCTGCGGGTCGTTGACCATCTTCTTATACTGACGCCTCGCTCCCCGCGCGCCGCTTGAGGCGCAGTCCCGCAAAGGTATGCCTATGCCCGCTGTTTCCAGTTCGTCCCCGCCTTTGTTTTCCCTGCGCGCGCTCGCCGCGCTGCTGCTGTCGGCGCTGTTTGCGGCCTGCGGACAAAGTGGCAGCGGCAACGCGGCAGCACCCGCCGCGGCCCCCCCGCCCCCCGAAGTCGGTGTGGTGACGGTGACACTCGGCGAAGTCGGCCTGTTCGACGAATTGCCGGGGCGGCTTGAAGCATCGCGCATGGCGCAAGTCCGTGCTCGCGCCGCAGGTATCGTGCAGGAGCGGCTGTTCCGCGAAGGGTCCGACGTGCGTGCCGGCCAGCCCTTGTTCCGCATCGACGCATCTCCGTACCAGGCGGCGCTGGCGAGCGCCCAGGCGACGCTGGCGCGCGGCCAGGCCAACCTCGGCCAGACCAGTGCGCTCGCCGAACGCTACAAGCCATTGGTCGAAGCCAATGCGATCAGCAAACAGGAGTACGCCAATGCCGTGGCTGCGCAGAAGCAGGCCGAAGCCGAGGTGGCGTCGGGCCGTGCCGCGGTGCAAACAGCACAGATCAATTTGAACTATGCATCGGTGGTGGCGCCGATCTCCGGCCGCATCGGCCGCGCGCTGGTGACCGAAGGCGCGCTGGTGGGGCAGGGCGAAGCGACGCCGCTGGCCGTGATCCAGCAGATCAACCCGATGTATGTCAATTTCACCCAGCCGGCCAGCGAAGCACTCAATTTGCGTCGGGCCTTCGAACAGGGAAAATTGAAGCGCGCGGTCGGCGCCGAAGGCGCGGCGGTGCGCGTCGTGCTTGAAGATGGCACCGAGTATCCGCAGCCGGGCCGGCTGCTGTTTTCCGACCTGTCGGTGGATCCGACCAGCGGCCAGATCACGTTGCGCGCCGAGGTCCCTAATCCTGAGGGCAGCCTGCTGCCGGGCCTGTATGTGCGCGTGCGGCTGGAGCAGGCCAAGGCCGGCAACGCTGTGTTGTTGCCGCAGCAAGCCGTGACGCGATCTACCCAGGGCGATACGGTGACGGTCGTCGCGCCCGATGGCAAGGTGGCGCCGCGGCCGGTCAAGGTCGGCGGCGCGCAGGGCGGGCAATGGGTGATTCTGGAGGGCCTGAAATCGGGCGAGCAGGTGATGGTCGATGGCTTTCAGAAGCTGCGGCCCAACTCCCCGGTCAAAGCCGTGCCGTGGAATGCGGGCCCGCCGGCAGCGCAGGCTCCGGCAGCATCGGCTCCCAAGTCCTGAGAGTCGGCAGATGGCCAAGTTCTTCATCGACCGTCCCGTCTTCGCGTGGGTCATCGCGCTGTTCGTGATCGTCCTGGGCGCGGTGTCGATCACGCAGCTGCCGGTCGCGCAGTACCCGCCGGTCGCGCCGCCATCCATCGTGATCTCGGCCACTTATCCGGGCGCCTCGGCCCGCACGCTCGAACAGAGCGTGATCAGCGTGATCGAGCAGGAGATGAACGGCTCGCCCGGGCTGATGTACATCGAGTCGGTCAGCCAGGCCAATGGCGGCGGCCAGATCACCTTGAGCTTTCAGCCCGGCACCAATCCCGACCTGGCGCAGGTCGATGTGCAGAACCGCCTCTCGCGTGCCAGCCCGCGCCTGCCTCAGGCAGTGACGCAGCAGGGCGTGCGGGTGGACAAGGCGCGCTCGAACTTCCTGCTGTTCACGATCCTGTCATCCAATGATCCGGCGTTCACCCCCGTGATGCTCGGCGACTACGCGTCGCGCAACGTGTTGCCGGAGATCCAGCGGATACCCGGGGTCGGCCAGGCCCAGCTGTTCGGCACCGAACAGGCCATGCGGATATGGATCGATCCGGAGAAACTGGTCGGCTACAGCCTGTCGGCCACCGACGTCAACAGCGCCATCCGAGCGCAAAACGCCCAGGTGTCGTCAGGCTCGATCGGTGACCTGCCCAACGTCGCCGGGCAGGGCATTGCGGCGACCGTTGTCGTCAATGGGCAACTGGCCTCGCCCGAGCAGTTCGGCAATATCGTGCTACGCGCCAACCCCGACGGCTCC
>JBKJHN010000245.1:0-9961 GCA_046599015.1 Ramlibacter sp. | reverse complement strand
GTCGACCCCACTCATCGCGGCCTGGTGCAGTGGGTGGCCCCGGGAACGACCGGGGCGCAGGCGCTGGTGTTTTCGACGGACAGTGCGCAGCAGGAGCTGCAGCTGAAGGCGCCGAGTCCCTGGGAAACCTTGCGTCAGTACGTGGTGGAAGGCATCTGGCACATCTGGATCGGCTTCGATCACATCCTGTTCCTGCTGTCGCTGCTCCTGCCTGCGGTACTGATGCGCCGCGAGAACCGTTGGGAGCCGGCGGACAGCCTGCGGGGCGCGTTGCTCGAAGTGCTGAAGGTGGTGACCGCCTTCACCCTGGCGCACTCGATCACGTTGAGCCTGGCGGCACTGCAGGTGATCAGCCTGCCTTCACGGCTGGTCGAATCGACCATCGCTCTTTCCGTGGTCGTTGCGGCGCTGAACAACTTGCGGGGCACGATCGAGCGTCGCCGCTGGGTCATGGCCTTCGTGTTCGGCCTGATCCACGGTTTTGGCTTCGCCTCGGTGCTGGCGGACCTGGGTTTGCCGCAAGGCGCGCTGGTGCTCGCACTGGTGGGATTCAACGTGGGCGTAGAGCTCGGCCAGATGGCCATCGTGGTGGCGTTCGTGCCGCTGGCCTTCTCGCTGCGGAAGACACGTTTTTACCGCAGCG
Organism: Ramlibacter sp.; assembly: GCA_046599015.1. Lineage (GTDB taxonomy): Bacteria > Pseudomonadota > Gammaproteobacteria > Burkholderiales > Burkholderiaceae_C > Ramlibacter. Next base: position 9,318 of record JBKJHN010000245.1, on the reverse strand, counting down.
GGGTGTTGCTGACCGGATCGGTGTTGGTGGCGCTGATTGCGGGCTGGTGGTTCGTCCAGCGCGCTTTCGACCTCTGATGAGGACTATGGGACAAGCGCGCGGCTATCCCAGGAACTTCACGGACCTGAACCAGAGTGCGTCGTGGTGACAATGTCTCGGATCTTGTCGTACACGCTCTTGTACTCAGGATGGCTGGGAAAGTCAGGGAATGGATCGTAGGACCAGTGCAGCAGGGATTGGCGTTGCACCACCCGCCGCTTCATGTCGCCCTGCCCGTCGTTCTTGACTTGCGCGGAGTGCCGCACGTAAGCGCACCAGCGTTTGATCTGGCGCCGGTCATCCGGCGATCGGCGGCCCTGGTAGTAGCGGCAGTACCATTCGAACCAGCCGCGGGGGTCTTGAGCGTGGATCCATCCCTTCGTCCTCCAGACTTCCAGAGGAAGTCCCGAGTCCACCTTGAACAGATTGACCTTCTTGTCGTGAACCGCAGAGAGCTTGGCTCGCGTGAACCACGATGCGGGGTACTCGTCGACGGCGCTATTCAGGTAGCGCCCGCCGAAGATGCCAAGCTGGAGCATTTCCTTTGGACTGAGTGCCGGCTTGAAGACCGGGTCGAAGTTCTCTCCAGGTCTGCACTCCAGGACGTAGGAATAGCATCTCTGCATCGGGTTGTCGGCCTTGACGGTCTTACGCGTGCCTTCGGGCATCTTCCTTACTCCTGGAATTTTTTGGATCTCACGCTGCATCTATCTCCGGGTACGCCGATAGGGTCTGGTCCACAATTTGTTCCATGAATATACGAGGCCGCAGCAAAAACGCGGCGGAAGGTGATAAATGATGCTCGATTTGCTGGTTCGAAATGCGACGCTGCCCGACGGCAGGCGCAATATGTCTGTCGGAGTGCGGGCCGGCGTGATCTCGGAAGTGTCCGAAGGCATGCACGCCCCCGCCGCGGAAACGGTCGACGCCGCGGGCTATCTGCTGGCGCCAACCTTCTGCGATCCGCATTTCCACATGGACTCGACGCTCAGCTATGGCCTGCCGCGTGTGAACGAAAGCGGCACGCTGCTTGAGGGCATCGCACTCTGGGGCGAGCTCAAGCCCACGCTCAAGGCCGAGGCCGTCATCGAACGCGCCCTCGCCTACTGCGACTGGGCCGTGGCCAAGGGGCTGCTGGCGATCCGCAGTCATGTGGATACCAGCGATCCCAGCTTGCTGCCGGTGCACGCGCTGCTGGAGGTCAAACGCCGGGTCGCGCCCTACATCGATCTGCAGCTGGTCGCATTCCCGCAGGATGGGGTGCTGCGCACGCGCGGCGGCATCGACAACCTCAACCGTGCGCTGGACCTGGGCGTGGACATCGTCGGCGGCATCCCGCATTTCGAGCGCACCATGAGTGAAGGTGCGGCCAGCGTGAGGCTGCTTTGCGAGATCGCGGCCGAACGCGGTAAGCTGGTGGACATGCATTGCGACGAGACCGACGATCCGATGTCGCGCCACATCGAAACGCTGGCCTTCGAGGCACAGCGGCTCGGCCTGCAGGGGCGCGTGACCGGCTCGCATTGCACCTCCATGCACAGCATGGACAACTACTACGTGAGCAAGCTGATTCCGCTGATCGCGGAAAGCCAAGTCAGCATCGTGGCCAACCCGCTGATCAACATCACCTTGCAAGGCCGGCACGACACCTACCCGAAGCGCCGCGGGATGACCCGCGTGCCCGAGCTGATGGCCGCCGGTGTGAACGTCGCCTTCGGCCACGACTGCGTGATGGATCCCTGGTACGGCATGGGCAGCGCCGACATGCTCGAGGTGGCGCACATGGGGCTGCATGTGGCGCAGATGACCAGCCAGCAGGCAACTCGCGCCTGCTTCGACGCGGTGACCGTGAATGCGGCCAAGGTGATGCATCTGAAAGGCTACGGCATCGAGCCGGGCTGCGATGCGAGCTTTGTGCTGTTGCAGGCGCGGGACACGAGCGAGGCGATCCGGCTGCGCGCCAATCGCTTGAAGGTGTGGAAGAAGGGGAAGCTGCTGGCCGAGAGCTCGCCGGCTAAGTCAATATTGCACCTGCCGGGACGCGACGCGCAGACGTCCTTCATGAAGGATCCGTTTTAATCTAGGCCGCTAAGGTGCCGCAGGCGTTGAGCGGTTTTTTGTTTGAGGTGCAGGTGCAGGTGCTGGTGCAGTAGCCGCCCCTGCGCCCGACTTTTCGGGGCGTCTGAGCAACAAGGAGGGGTTTTCCTTGACCTTGTCTGCCACTGCGCCAACGGTCGTCACAACGTTCTTCACCTGGTTCTCGATGGCCGAGAATTTCTGGACCACCTTCGGCAGGTCATCGAGCATGGCTTTCAGGCCGGTCCTCTCCGAAGGTATTTCGGGAACTGCACCCGCCGGCGTGGCTGCCAGGAGGGTCTTCGCCTTCGGGTCGCCGCCATTCAGCTCGATGAAGACGACCCCCGTGATGCCTTTCAGTGCCAGGCTCGCGCGCGTGTCGGTCTTGATCGGCGCATCCTTGCGTAACCGCACGTCGACCTGCACCAGGCGCGAATTGTCCGGATCGATGTCCATCGACTTGACCGTACCGACGTCGATGCCCCGGAATTTCACTGTATCGCCGACGGTCAGCCCACTGACCGAGTCCGGAAAATGGATCCGGTAGATGACGTCGTCCCGGTGTCCTGTGCTGCCCAGCCAAACGGCAAAAGCCGCCGCGGCAAGGCAGAAGACGATGATGAACAACCCCTCGAGAAAATAGCGTCTGTCAGTTTCCATGGCTTGCCTTTCTTGCCTTCATGGCGCCTTCTGCCCGGGGTCCGTGAAAGAAATCGTGGATCCAGGGATGGTCCGACTTGGTCATCCGGTCCGCCGTGTCGACCGTTACCTTCCTGTCGACCAGCACCGCGATGCGGCCACAGACGGTAAACAGGGTGGTCAGATCGTGCGTGACGATGACGACGGTAATTCCGAGGGTTTCATTGAGCGTTCGGATCAACGTGTCGATGCCGCTTGCGGCGATCGGATCGAGATCGGAGGTAGGTTCGTCGAGAAAGAGAATCTTCGGATCGAGTGCAAGCGCCCGCGCAAACGCAGCGCGCTTGACCATGCCGCCGGAAAGCGCGGAAGGAAACTTGATGCCGCTGTCTGCAGGCAAACCGGCAAGCGCCAGCTTCATCGCCGCGATCTGCTCCCGCTCCTGGCCCGACAGCGCCGTATGCTCGCGCATCGGCAGCATGATGTTCTGCGCCACCGACAGCGAGGAGAACAATGCACCTTGCTGAAACAGCACACCGATGAGAGTGGCCTTTTCCGCGGCGCCGATGGTCCGAACGGCCTTGCCGTTGACGAGCACCTCCCCGGCATCCGGCTGGTGCAACCCGACGAGCGTCTTGAGCAGGACTGATTTGCCGGACCCCGACCCACCGGCGATTCCGATGATCTCGCCGCGCGCGATGTCGAGGCTGAGGTTGTCATGCACCACCTGCTTGCCGAACCGGTTGACGATACCCCGCGCGGAGAGGATAGGCCCGGCATTCGCTTCGGACCGGGCCGTCATAGGCCAAGCCTTTCGAAGAGGACCGAGAAAAGCGCATCGAGCGCGAGGACGAGGAATATCGATTTCACGACGGCGCGCGTGGTTTCCCGGCCCACACTCTCTGCCGACCCGCTCACCCGCAGCCCGTGCATACAGCTGACGATGGCGATGAAGAACGCAAAGACCGGCGCCTTGAACAGGCCGACGAAGAGATCGCTGCCGTCAACGACCTGCGGCAAGCGTGCCAGGTATTGCGTCAGCGACACATTGAGCAGGAACTGGGATATTGCCGCGCCGCCGATCAGTCCCATGATGTCGGCAAAGAACGTGAGCAGCGGCAGCGTGATGACAAGGGCAATCACCCGTGGCACGACGAGCACCTGCATGGGCTCGATCCCCATCACCTCGAGCGCGTCGATCTCTTCCCTGGTCTTCATGACGCCGATCTCGGCGGTGAAAGCGGAGCCCGATCGGCCGGCGACCATGATGGCCGTTATCAACACGGCCATTTCGCGCAATACCGATACCGCGACCAGATTGATGGTGAAATCCTCGCCGCCGTAGGGACGCAGCTGGGCGACACCCTGGTAGCCGATGACAACCGCCATCATGAGGGCCATCAGGCCGATGATGGGCAACGCGTGAATGCCTGTTTCCGAGATATGCCGGGCGATCGAAGCCGGGCGCAGGCAACGGGGGTGAATGAGCGAGTTGAGGGTCCAGCTCGCGGCACGGCCGACAAAGGTGACGAGATCGACCGCATCGTGCAGGGTATCGTGTGCGCCTTTGCCGAGTTGGATGACGGCCTGGCGCCACTCGGGGACGAAAGCGACCTTGGGCGGCGGCTTCAGATCGAGACCGTAGATGAGATCGAGCAGCGCCCGGTGTTCGGCGCCGACCCCGATGAGCGTTATGCCTTTGTCGCGCAGCCCGCACAGCAGCAGCGCACCGGGCGTATCGAGGCTATCAAGCCTGGCAATGTCCAGCGTGCGCGATGGCCCTCGTTTGGACCATTTGTTCAGAAAACTTTCTGCTTGCGCGAGTGTGCCGATGCCGAGAGCGCCAGTCAGCGCGAGCTGATCGCCCTCGCCGCTGACGGCAAGCGTCGGCCGAGGTGGCGCCTCGGAAACGCGTGGCTTGTTCTCAAACACACTGATCACACTTCATCCCGGTTCCCACTCATTTATTCGTACCAGTATGAAAGTTGCTCGGGTAGATGTAAAGCAGACAGGCTCGGCAGTCTGGGTAGTTGTTGTCCTACGTCCGGGGCGTCCCGCGGGGATTGCCCATTGCCACTTTCAGAACCTCGCGCTCACCATGGTCATGACCCGCGCGCCCGACGAAACGCGACCCCTCGCCTTCCATGCCTTCGGCCATGCCTCGCGCAAGCCGGCAGTTTACGATTGGCCGTCTTGCGATGGCTGTCGCCCCACGACATGATGGCCGGGGTCCAAACGATGCCCAAGCCCGAGGCCTGAGCCCCGATGGTTCAACGACGCAATACAAACCGGAACAACACGATCTGAGCCGCCAGGCCGCACAAGGCCCAGCCGAGCATCAGCAGCGCCAGGTTCACCGGGCCATCGTGATCGAGCAAGCCCACGGCGAAACCGCCGAGCGCGCCGGTGAGCTGCTGCATCAATCCGCCAACGGCTGCTGCGGAGCCGGCCAACGCGGGGATCAGCCCCACTGTTCCGGCCAAGGTTGGAGGCTGCAGCAGGCCATGGCCGATGCCGAGAAACACCAGGGGCAAGGCCAGCGCCAGCGGTGTGCGGGGGCCGGCCAAGCCCAGCGCCAGCAGCAACAACAAGCCGCCGAGCGTGATCGCCTGTCCCGCCACCATGATCGGACGATCGCCTAACCGGTGAATCAGCCGGCTCGTCAGCCAGTTGCCGAAAACGTAGGCGGCCGGAATGCACATGATGTACCACCCGATCCGCTCCGGCGGCACTCCGTAGCGGGCCAGGACGATCGGCGCACCGCCCAGGAACGTGTAGAAGGTAGCGGTGGTCGCCGCGAGGATGGTGACGAACCACAAGAAGGCGGGCTCGCGGGCCAGGCGCGCGTAGCCTGAGATCAGGTCGTGCCATGCATTGGTCCGCGGCTTGGTCTGAGGTGTCTTCACGGGCAAGCCGCGCCACGCAGCCAGCAGCAGGACCGCACCGAGCACGGCCATCAAAATGAAGTTGGCACGCCAGCCGAGACGGACATGGATCTGCCCGCCGACGAGCGTGGCGAAAGGCGGGCAAAAGCCCATCGCCATCCCGACGAATGCCATCATGCGGGTCCGCTCCGCGCCGACGAAGAGGTCCTGGACCATCGCGCGTCCGACCACCATGCCCGCCGCGCTGCCGGCCCCTTGCAGCACCCGTGCGAGCGTGAGCATTTCCAGGGTGGGAGCGAAAGCCGCCAACACGAAGCCGAGGCAGGAAAGCACCAGGCCGGCCATGAGTACCGGCTTGCGCCCAATGCGGTCTGAGAGCGGACCATAGACCAGTTGCAAGATCCCATAGGTCGCCACGAATCCGCTGAACGTGAGCTGTACCCGAGCCTGGCTGGCGCCGAAAGTGGTGGTCCAATCCTGCATGGAGGGCAGGATGATCGTCATGCCCAATAAGCCGAATGCCAGCTGCGCAATCAGATTCGCAGTGAGCCATCCGTGCCGCGCGGGCACGGCGCCGTTCTTGCTCATCATCGACAGCGCGTCAACGCTGCTTGCCTTCGAGCAACTTGACCAGCGACCACAACACCCGATTGGCCGGAGTCGCAACGCCGAGCGCCTCGCCTCGCCGCACGATCAGGCCATTGAGGTAATCGATCTCGCTGCGCTTGCCGCGCGCCAGGTCCTGCGCAGTGGATGAAGACTGCCCCGGCATGGTCTGGGCGATCTTGCGCACGGCGGCATCCACACCTTCCGGCACACTGACGCCCTCGGCCCTGGCCACGGCGAGGCACTCATTCACCACGTCGCGCATCACGCCCTTGACGCCGTCGCCTTGCACCGTCTCGCCGTACGGCCGTTGGGCGATGGCGGAGATCGCGTTGTACGCGCAGTTGATGATCAGCTTGAGCCAGAGCGCACCGCGCACATTGTCCGAGACCTCCGTGGGCACGCCCGCGGCCGCCAGTGCATGCGCCACGGCTTCGCTGCTGGCCGACGGCTCGATCACCAGCTCGCCGCGGCCATGATGCCGCACGTGCCCCAGGCCGGCCATCTCGGTGGCGACGTAGACCACCGCGGCGGCAACGTTGTGCCCGGGCAGCACAGCGCGAAGGCGCTGCGCGTTGTCCACGCCGTTCTGCAGGCACAGCACCAGGGCGTCTGGCGACAAATACTCCTTTATCTGCGCGCCCGCCGATTCGGTGTCGGTGGACTTGACGGAGAAAAGAATGAGTTGAGCTCCTCTGACCGCCCCGGGATCGCTGCTGGAGGCCAGGCGGACGCGCTCGTCGAAGGCGCGGGTCTCGATTCGCAATCCCTCGCGCACGATCGCGTCGACGTGCGCAGGCCGCGCTATCAGGACCACGTCATGTCCGGCACGCGCGAGCATGCCACCGTAATAGCAGCCAACGGCGCCGGCACCCATGACGGCGACTTTGAAGGGTTGGGTCATGACCGGATTTTAAGAGACGAGGGCCTCGCGTCCACGTGTCCTCCATGTCGGGGCTGGCGGGCTGCAGCTTCCTTGAGCAGCGATAATTCCAGAGCAATGAAGTACTGGCTGATGAAATCGGAACCCGCTGAGGTTTCAGTAGACGATGCGCTGGCAGCGCCAAACGCGACAGTGCCCTGGACGGGCGTGCGCAACTACCAGGCGCGCAACTTCATGCGTGACCAGATGAGCGTGGATGACGGCGTGCTGTTCTATCACTCCAGTTGCGCCGAGCCGGGCATTGTCGGCATCGCGCGCGTAGCGTCCACGCCTTATCCGGATCCGACTCAGTTCGACAAGAGCTCCCCCTACTACGACCCGGCGTCCAAGCCGCAGGAGCCGCGCTGGCAGCTGGTGGACGTGCAGGTGCTTCGCAAGACGCGGACGCTGGGACTGCCCGAGCTGCGGTCAACCGAGAGGCTGGAGGACCTGGTGGTGCTGCGCAAGGGGAACCGGCTCTCGATTACGCCGGTGGAGGCGAAGCACTGGCGGATCATCTTGAAGTTGCTGGCGTAGAGACTACAGAAGCCGAAGCAGCAGTTCGGCGCCGAGCGCCCCCACCCCAACCCTCCCCCAGAAGGGGAGGGAGTCTCAGTTTACTGTCCGTCGCTGGCGACCTCTTCCGGTTCGGGCTTGGCCCTGCCCTCCTTCTTCGACAAGGGCTGAATGTCCAGCAGCACCTCGGACGTTTCCGCGCCCTTCTCGTCGGTCTTGAGCTCGACATCCACGGTCAGGCGACCGCCCTCGGTGAGACGGCCGAACAGCAACTCGTCGGCCAAGGCGCGGCGAATCGTGTCCTGGATCAATCGCTGCATCGGCCGAGCGCCCATCAACGGATCGAAACCCTTCTTGGCCAGGTGCTTGCGCAGCTGGTCGGTGAAGGTGACCTCGACCTTCTTCTCGGCCAGTTGCTGCTCCAGCACCAGCAGGAACTTGTCGACCACCCGAAGGATGACCGTCTCGTCCAGCGCCTTGAAGCTCACGGTGGCGTCCAGGCGGTTGCGGAACTCGGGCGTGAACAGGCGCTTGATGTCCGCCATCTCGTCGCCCGGTTCCTTCACCTGCGTGAAACCCATCACCGCCTTGTTCATCGTCTCGGCGCCCGCGTTGGTCGTCATGATGATGATGATGTTGCGGAAGTCGGCCTTGCGCCCGTTGTTGTCCGTCAGCGTGCCATGGTCCATCACCTGCAGCAGCACGTTGAAGATGTCCGGGTGCGCCTTCTCGATTTCATCGAGCAGCAACACAGCGTGCGGCTTTTTCGTCACGGCTTCGGTCAACAGGCCGCCCTGGTCGAACCCGACGTAGCCCGGGGGCGCGCCGATGAGCCGGCTGACCGCGTGCCGTTCCATGTACTCGGACATGTCGAAACGCATCAGCTCGATACCCATGATGTAGGCGAGCTGTTTGGCCGCTTCGGTCTTGCCGACGCCGGTGGGGCCGGAGAACAGGAACGAGCCGATTGGCTTGTCGCCCCGGCCCAGGCCGGAACGCGCCATCTTGACGGCACCCGCCAGCACCTCCAGGGCCTTGTCCTGGCCGAACACGACGCTCTTCAAGTCACGTTCGAGCGTTTGCAGCTTGCCGCGGTCGTCGTTGGACACATTGGCCGGCGGAATGCGGGCAAACTTGGCCACAATCTCTTCGACCTCGGCCTTGGTGATGATTTTCTTGCGCTTGGACGCCGGCAAGATGCGCTGGGCAGCGCCGGCCTCGTCAATCACGTCGATGGCCTTGTCGGGCAAATGGCGGTCGTTGATGTATTTGGCGCTGAGCTCGGCCGCAGCCTGCAGCGCTGCCACGGCGTACTTGACACTGTGGTGCTCTTCGAAACGCGATTTGAGACCCTTGAGGATGTCGACAGTCTCCTGCACCGTCGGCTCGACCACATCGATTTTCTGGAATCGGCGTGACAGGGCCGCATCTTTTTCAAAGATGCCCCGGTACTCGGTGAAGGTGGTGGCACCAATACATTTGAGCTGACCCGAGCTGAGTGCGGGTTTGAGCAGATTCGACGCGTCCAGCGTACCGCCCGAGGCCGCGCCAGCCCCGATCAGGGTGTGGATCTCGTCAATGAACAAAATGCCATTGGGCTTGTCTTTCAGCGCTTTCAGCACGCCCTTGAGGCGC
>JBKJHN010000099.1:0-17363 GCA_046599015.1 Ramlibacter sp. | reverse complement strand
GGACGCTCGGAATGAGCGGTCTTGTCTAGTGGTTGTCGCACTGTGGCGACGAGTGAACTGTAGACAGGCTGCGCCGACGAGGGCATGACGCGCAGCTTACAAATCTGTTATCGCTGGTTTGGCTCAAGGGGCGCCGCCGATTGGCGCGCTTGCCTTCCTGCGCCTCGGCATGTTCGCGTCTAGCGTACGACAAACACTCAGGTGCCGTGCCGGACTACTCGCGACCGCGGAACTTCACAGCTGGAGCCTGAGCGCTCAAACGGGTGCCCGAATCGCCGGCGTCCTCTTCAATGCGGCAATCAACGGGCAACGAACTTTGCCTTTCGCTGCCCCGCACAGTTTGATCAAGCCCGCGAGAGCACCTTCCATTCGGTGCAGGTCCGCCAGCTTGGCTCGGACGTCGGCAAGTTTGGCTTTGGCCTTCTGCCGCGCCTGCGCGCAGCTCGATCCATCCTCCAGCTTGAGGAGATCGGCGATCTCATCCAGGCTGAAGCCCAGGCGCTGGGCAGTCTTGATGAAATCCACCCGCGACAGCTCTTCTTCACCGTAGCGGCGTATGCCTCCAGCCGGCCGATCAGGCTCTGGCATCAGGCCCTTGCGCTGATAGAAGCGGATGGTCTCGACATTGACGGCTGCCGCCCTGGCCAAGCCGCCAATGGTCAGAATTTGATCTGGATTCGACATCGCACTTGACTCCGTACTTGGGTACGGGGCTAAGCTTACTCCGTGGAACACTCGGCACCCAGCCCAACACCAATCACTGGCGGGAAAGCACTGCTGGCCGGAGGGTGCGCAGCCATCTTTGCATCGGCATGCTGTCTTGGGCCGCTGGCTCTCATCATGGTCGGCGTATCGGGCACCTGGATCAGTCACTTGACGGCGTTGGAGCCGTATCGACCGATCTTTGTTGCCGCGGCACTGGTTGCCCTGTACTTCGCCTGGCGTCAAATCTGGCGGCCAGCCGCTGCGTGCGAGTCTGGCAAGGCGTGTGCGGCCCCAAACGTCAAGCGTGCATACAAGGTTCTCTTCGGCGTGGTGGTCGCGCTTCTGGTCCTCGCGCTGGGCTTTCCCCTGATCGCTTCCTGGTTCTACTGAAGAAAGATCTAGCCATGAAAAACGTCCTGAGCTCATTCGCCTTTGCCGCCCTTGCTCTACCGGCCTGGTCTGCCCAGCAGACCGTCACCCTGTCGATTCCGGCGATGAACTGCGCGACCTGTCCGATCACAGTGAAAAAGGCGCTGACCCGCTTGGCGGGAGTCGTCACCGTCAAATCGGATCTGGACAGGCGTCAGACGACGGTGGTCTTTGATGATGCAAGGGTTAACCTCGCTGCCATCACGCACGCTACCAAGGAAGCTGGCTTCCCCTCGACAGTCTTGGGTGGCAAGCCGTGAGCGCGGTGCTACTCGAATCCACGCTGACCTGTCCTCACTGTGGACATGCCGAGGCGGAAAGAATGCCCACGGATGCGTGCCAGTGGTTCTACGAGTGCAAGCAGTGCCAAGCCGTGCTGCGCCCCAAACTTGGCGACTGTTGCGTCTATTGCTCGTTCGGGACAGTGGCATGTCCATCCGTGCAGAGCAGGCGCAAGGCCGGGTGCTGCAGCTCCTGAATCACTTTCAGCTGACTTTCATTAGCGGCAATGTCAGGGTGAAGCTCGTTTGCCCGAAGGCGCTCACAACCGAAACATTGCCTTCATGCGTTGCGGCAATGGACTTGACGATCGCCAAACCCAGCCCGGTTCCCCCCTTGAGTCGAGCCCGCCCCGCGTCCACACGATAGAAGCGGTCGAAAATGCGCTCCTGATCGGCTGGCCCAATTCCTTCACCCTGATTCGTCACCTTCACGGTAGCGGTGTCCCCGTTTGATGCGATCTCCATGACGACGGCGGAGCCTGCGATGGCATGCCGGATGGCGTTGGATACGAGATTGGTGATTGCACGCTGGATTAACAGGTGATCAGCCGAAATCGTGGGCGCGCCGCCGCTCACTTGAAGTCGTACCCCCCTTTCCTCGGCGATAAGCGCGAGGAAATCAGCGACCCGTTGCGTCTCCCTAATAAGATCCACGGTCTCCTTCCCGACGGGCGCTGAATCGTGCTCAGCGCTTGCAATGAACAGCATATCGCTGGTGAGTCTTGACAACCGTTCGAGCTCCTCGACATTGCCCTCCAGCACGTCGCGCAATTCCGCCACGCTTCGGGTCTGTGAAAGGGCCACTTGCGTGCGGCCTAGCAGCGTGGCAAGAGGCGTGCGCAATTCATGCGCCAAGTCGCCTGAGAAGTCCTGCAGCCGCCTGTATCCGTCGTCGATGCGTTCTAGCATCTTGTTGAACTCCACCGCCATGTCGGCCAGTTCCCCCGGCAGCCCGGCCAGCGAAACGCGCTGGTCGAGTGACTTTGTGCCGATCGAAGCGGCCATCTGGTTGAACCGGCGCAGCGGCGCCAACCCCGTTCGGGCGATCAGTCCTGCGCCTATGGCAACCAGCAGCATGAGAGAAGGAACGGCTACAAGCGTAGCCTTCACAAAGTCGCCGAGGAGCGCCGCGTCGCGCCGTCGGTCCGCCGTCAGGTAGAACAGCACCTGCTCGCCGTTAGCGAGCGCGGCTGTGCCATTGACACCACTGAATCGCTCGCCCTTGGCGGTTGCCCATGTGTAGTACTCGCCGGGCGGAACCGCGGCGTCGCGCAACGCTCCGGTAGTTTCTGTCGCCGCATCGGGAATGCTTGCCGCCACCCGTCCCGTGCGAGCCTCCACCAGCTCCAGATGGAGATCGTCGTGGCCAAAGAACAGGTCGGTAAAGCGGTGACCTGGATCTGCTATTACCTGCAATGACGGTACATCTTCCAGTATGTGCAGAAGGAGTTCGCGCCGTCCCTGCATCTCCGCGGCGGCGCGTGCATCCAACTGCTGGGACAGGGCCCAATAACCCGCAACGATAGCCCCACAAGCCACAATCAGTCCGAACAGGGCGCTGGTCAGCGCAAGGCGCAGGGCCAGTGATGCTTGGGAGCGCTTGCGGCCGGAGACACTCAACATCACGGGCCTCTGCGTTCCAGCACGTACCCGACTCCACGAACGGTATGGATCAATTTTTCTGGAAATGGATCGTCGATCTTGGCGCGCAGCCGGCGAATTGCCACCTCGATCACATTGCTGTCAGAATCGAAATGGATATCCCACACCATCGAGGCAATTTGGGTGCGTGAGAGCACTTCGCCACTTTTTTGTGCCAGCAAGGTAAGCAGCGCGAACTCTTTTGCGGTGAGGTCGATACGCTGGCCGCCGCGCGTTGCGCGATGCCGAATCGAGTCGATTTCCATGTCCCCAACCCGGAAGATCGGGTCTGCCGCGGCCGTATGGCCGCGCTTGAGCAGCATTCGCACGCGGGCCAGCAGTTCCGGAAACTGAAAGGGCTTGACCAGGTAGTCGTCGGCGCCCAGATCGAAGCCGCGCACCTTGTCATCCGTTTTGCCCCGTGCCGTCAACATCAACACGGGAATCTGCTTGACCGTTCGAAGGGCCGAGAGCACCGCGAATCCGTCGATTCCAGGAAGCATCACGTCCAGTATCACCAGATTATGATCGCCGGTAGTCGCGGCGTGCAAGCCGTCCGTGCCGTTAAACGCCAGTTCAACGGTATACCCGCTTTCGCTGAGACCCTGACGCAGGTACTCAGCAGCCTTCGGTTCGTCTTCAATCACCAGGATCTTCAATGTGGGCCTCGCAGTTGGATACCAGTTTTGTATCGTTGATCGTTACCGAAATTCAGGATGGTCATGGCGGGCGGCCGGCTTGACACAATCCTGGGTCATGGACGCCACCGGTGCGGGCGTCACTCCATTGTCCCCCGCATAGGCGGTGGACAGGCCCATGGCTGCCAGGCGAGCTCGCGTACCAACATGATTAACTCCTTAACATCTTGCGACTGCCGCCGCGTCCCCTTCGTGCGAGGAATCGGCCGGGTGCAACCTTTGCACCACGGCGCCCAATCTAGAAATCAAAGCCGCACAGCACCGTGACCACATCATTACAAATTCGTTATGAGGCGTCCTTTGGGCCGGATCGTTTGTGCGAAGCGGGGAATGCTTGACCAGGATCAACGTTGCTTCTGATGCTTGGCAATCCCTGACCGCGCGGACGAGCCGTAGCCCGCCGCTCCAAGTAGTGGCGATTCGTCAGGCATTCTTGACAAGAATTGCCACGACGGGATTCATCTCGCCTCTGTCTTTCCAACGATCGCCTGCATGGGTCAGGATGCTCGTGTCTTTTACTTCGCCATGCTTGCAGGTCATCGACCATCGACGCTGGAGCACATTGACGCAGTATTCGAAAGAAACGGCCCCGGGCGGGAGACCGATGGCAGCAGCGAGCAGTACGCAATCACAATGGGTTCCGTGCAAAATCTTCCGGAGAGGCGATGGTTCATCGACGTCGAGGTGCCCGGCGACGTCATCCCCCCGCTCATGATCGACCATACAGAAGCATGAACATTCGCTCCTGGGCATGGTCACGCAGAACGCGCCACTGCTCGAGCGACTCGGCAATCGATTTGCCTGCGGCCTCTTCACGCAGCCGCCACGGGTTGTCTTCGGTCGCGGCTTGCCGGTTCGTCCGGATCCACGCGGCGGCAAGCGTCACGAGGACCATCGCAGGCGTGATCTGCGACGAGAACAGGTAGCGCTGCAATCGCATCGGGTGGCCCCACTTCTGCATGAACGCAGACATCGGGTTGGCGCTCCATTTGATCCATGGGCTGACCCACCTGCGATACGCCGACTCATTGCTTTGCGAGACAGTGGCCACTTTTTCGAATGCTTCGCGCGGGTAGTTGAACTGCAAGTCCTCGATGCGTCGCTCCTCGAACCGGACCTTGTGCCGCGCGCGCGACGTATCGCCGCGAACCGGCTTCGTCGCGTCACGCGCACCAGCATTCTCGACAGGCTCGCCGATCTTCATCTCATAGAGTCCTGGCGCCAGATCCTTGAAGCCCTCGATGTTCTCCAGGATGGCGCGGTGCTCGCGTTGTGCAACGCTGGCCGAGACGAAGATGCCCAGGTGCCCGACATGCGGGTTGAGCAGGTAGACGATGCGCTGGCCGGCTGCTTTCAGTGCGGCGGTGTCAGGGTAGATTGCCGGCAACCAGGCCAGCGCCTGGTGCGGCGGCGTGATGTTGTCGCCGCTGGAAGCGAAGATCACCATCGGATGTCGGATGCGCTTCAGATCCACGACACAGCAGCATTCCGCATCGCACATGCTGAGCTGAATCTGTCCTTGCTCAAGCCGGTTGCCGATGAACAGGTTCTCGACTGTGGCGAGGATCTCTTCACGACTCAGGAAGTAGTAACTCGACCACCAGCGTTCGAATTCGAGGAAGCGTTCGCGTTCGGTATCGACTTGCGAATACAGGTTGTAGTTCTTCTGCCACCAGCTGTTGGCTGGGTTCAGGCCCTCGAAGTTCTGCACCAGCCAGGCGCCGTCGAGCCGCCCGCCGCCCAGATCCGCGATGAAGTGGGTGAGCCAGGCGCCGCCCAGCAAGCCTCCCGCCAGGCGCATCGGGTTGACGCCTTCGGCGCCGGCCCAGTACGACAGCGGCGAGCCGTTGAGCACGGCGGGGCCGTCAAGGCCCTCGCAGGCGGCAGCCAGCAGCGCCACAGCCCAGCCGCCCTGGCAATTGCCGTACAGCACCGGCGCCAGGCCGCCGTGGCGGCGCGCGATTTCCTCGACGAAGGCGCGCAACGCATGGATCACGTTGGTCAGCGTCTGGCCGGGACAGGGTTCGGGGAAGAAGCTCGCAAAATAGGTCGGGTGCGCCAGGTGCAGGGCGACACCCACTTCCGAGTCGTGCTTGAAGCCGCCGATGCCGGGGCCGTGGCCGGCACGCGGATCGACAACCAGCACCGGCCGCAGGTCTTGCCGTTCGAAATCGCTTGCGTGCGTGCGGCCACAGCGCGTGATGTGCAGCAGCGCGTAGTTGGCCGGATTGTCGAACTGCCGCGCATCGAGCACCAGCTCATGCTCGAAGTCGAGCAAGGGCGGCTGACCGGCACGTTCGTTCGCCAGCATGTTGTCGCCGCGCTCTCGAAACACGTCGAGAATGAGCACGCTGCGCTGCACGGAGTCGACGTAGTAACCCCATGCGTCGCTCCAGGCCGCAGCGGGATTGAACGCTGCTGGCGTTTTTTGCTCGACGATTGAGACGGGCACGAGAGGCGAAGCCCTCATCGCAGTCACCGGCGATACCCGGGCTGGCGCCCTGGCAGCCCTCGCGCGCTTCGCTACAGGGTGTTTGGTTGCAGTGCCCATTGCTTATCCTTCAGTCGTTACAGAAATGTTGTGCCCCGGTTTGCAAGCTGTGAACGTCGCGTGGCACGAGGTGAGCACGAGCTCGCCATCACCGCCATGGGAGATCGCGGCCGCATTGGCTTCGTCGGTATCGATGTGCATCTCCATTTCAAACAGCGGGTCGATCCGGACAGCCACATCCCGGAACACGGTAGTGCGGCGGGGAGAAATGATCTCCACTTCCACCAGATCCCGATCTGCTAGGCCGTAGCGGCGTGCGTCCTCGGTGTGCATGTGAATATGCCGCTGAGCGACGATCAACCCATTGGTCTGCAGGCGTCCAGCAGGTCCTTCCAGCACGAGGGCCGGTGTACCCGCCGTATCGCCGGAAATGCGCACCGGCGCCTCGATGCCCAGGGCGAATGTCTCCGGCGCCGACACTTCGATCTGATTGACCTGGCGACAGGGACCGAGTACACGCACCTGGCTGATGGTTCCGCGCGGTCCGACCAGATTGACGGTTTCGACGGCGGCCCACGCGCCCGCCTGGCCAATCGCACAGGCGCTGGCGCCATTGCCGAGATGGCAGCTGATGATGCGCAGATCGCGCGCTGAAGCCTTGAGTTCCTGTGCCACGCGCTCCATGACGTATTTGTGAGACGTGCCATGAAAGCCGTAGCGGCGCAGCCCCGCTTTTCGCCACGCTTGCGGTACCGCATAGGTATGCGCGCACGGCGGAATGCTGCCGTGAAAGGCGGTGTCGAACACCGCGATTTGCGGCGCGGCGGGCCAGTGAGTGCGTGCAATCCGAATGCCGCGCAGCGCGGGCGGGTTGTGCAGCGGCGCCAAGGGAGAAAGGTCTTCGATCGCAGCCATCACGCCGTCGTCGATGAGCGTCGCATCGCGAAAGCGCTCGCCGCCATGGGCAACGCGGTGCCCTATGGCATCGATGCGCGTCTCGCCCGCAGCCGCCAAAGCGGCAGGAATCTGCACAAGCGCGGCTTCAAATCCTTGCGTCCCTATCTCGATCTCATGCTTGAAACATGTCATCTGCGCATCCATGTCGAAAACGCTGAACTTGACGCTGGAGCTTCCGGCGTTAATGACCAGGATGCGCATCGACTCTACCTCCGATTTTAATGCGCGCATCTACACTGACGATGCGGGACGTACCGGCCGGGGCATCAACTGCATTGCGAACTGACATGGTTAAACTTCTTCAAGATTGGTCGAGGCCACACTGCTTGCATCACGGTCTTACTGTAGGAAATAAGTGGCAACTTCATGCTGACCCTTTGATTACCAATCCGTTATGTTCGAGGAGCGCTTTGGCTTGGAAATAGTGGTCTTGCCCTGCTGCTGCTCTGGTCTTCTACCGCGCCGCAGCTCCTTCAGACCTGATTGCCCTCGTACTTCTGGTAGACGCTTGCGTTGCCGCCCTTGGCGATCAGCATCACGCTGTACGGGTCCTTCTTGCCCCGGTACGCAGCCGTATCCATGCCTGGCGAGCCGATCGGCATTCCGGGTGCGGAAAGTCCGACTGCCGCCAGCTTCTTGCGTTCCTTTGTCTTCATGCCAGAGCTCTGGTTGCCGCTCGCGCGGCCTCGGCGCGCGCTTTGGACGAGGTCGCCGCCTTGATGCCTGCGAGTTTCGTCCGCTTGAGCATCAACGCGTTGATCGCCACCAGCGCCGAGCTGCCGGACATCGACAACGCCGCGATTTCCGGCGCGAGCGTGAATGGATAGAACACGCCCGCAGCGACAGGAAAGGCGATCACGTTGTAGCCGACAGCCCACCAGAGGTTCTGATGCATCTTGCGCAGCGTGGCGCGCGCGACAACTCGATGGCCCCTACCACGTCGTAAGGGTCATTCTTCATCAGCACCACCTGGGCACTTTCCATGGCCACGTCGGTACCGGCACCGATCGCAAACCCGACATCAGCCTGGGTCAGCGCCGGCGCATCGTTGATGCCGTCGTCGACCATTCCAACCTTGTTCCCCTGGTCCTGCAGCTCCTTGATCCTGGCGGCCTTCTGGCCGGGAAGGACTTCGGCCAGCACGATGTCGATGCCAAGCTCCTTGCCGATGCGATCGGCGGTGGCCTGGTTGTCACCGGTCATCATCGCCACCTTGACGCCCCGCTCCTGCAGCTTTGCGATCGTCGCCTTTGAGGTCGGCCGCACTGCGTCGGCGATGGCAATCAGGCCGATCAGTTTTCCCGCCCGTGCCACGTGCACGGCCGTGCGTCCGCCTCCTTCGAGCCGAGCCGCCGCAAGCACCAGCCATTGCGATGCGCGGTCGGCCAGCAACTGTCCCGGCGCTTTGGAGTTCTGCGCCTCCTGAACCAACTTGACGATCTGGGCGAGGGCGGTGTCGGCCCCCACCTTGGTGGCCTTGTAACGGAAACTACCGCTCTTGTTGATCGTGGCGCCGATGACCGAATCGCCAGCAACCTTCTTCACCGGCATCGATTCGCCGGTCAGCATCGACTCATCGACTTGCGAGCTTCCTGCGGTGATCTGCCCGTCGACGGGAATCTTGCCGCCTGGCTTGACGACGACTGTTTCGCCGGCCAGCACTTGCGCTGTCGGCACTTCGATCTCGGCGCCGGATCGAACCACGGTGGCCATGGGAGGGGCGAGATCCATCAAGGCGCGGATTGCCTCCGAGGCGCCTGCACGTGCGCGCATCTCCAGCCAATGGCCCAGCAGGATGAACACCAGAAGCACCGCCGAGGCCTCGTAGAACACCTCGCCCTCGTAGAAGAAGGTCGCGCCCACGCTGAACACGTAGCCGGTCCCCACCGAAAGGACGACCAGGGTCGCCATGTTGGCAACCCGGTTGCGTGCCGGTCGCCAAGCCGCGACCAGGAACGGCCAGCCCGGATACGCGATGGCGCCGGTGGCAGCGAAGAACAGGAAGAGCTTCCGGTCCATGCCAAAGGGCGCGGGGAAATCCCCGATCATTTCACCCATCGGGGAGTACAGAAAGACAGGAATGGCGAACAACAGCGCCACCAGAAAGCGGTTGCGCATGTCACGCGCCATGTCCTGCATGGACATGCCGGGGGCATGGCCCATGTCGTGCACCATCTCTGCCTTGTCGTGCGCCAGCGACTTGCCAGATGTTGCGTGGCCATCATGTCCCGCATGTCCCGCATGTCCCGCATGTCCTGCTGCATGACCCGAGTCGCCGGGCGCGCTCGCCTTGTGGTCGGCCGTATCACAGACATGGGCCGGAACCATCTCGCCGCGGCAGTGGTAGCCACAGTCCTTCACGCGTTGACGGATGGCATCCAGAGTGACTTGTGATTCGTCGTAATGCACCGTAGCACTGCCGGCGACATAGTTCACTTCCGCGTGATGAACGCCCGGCAGTGTCTAGAGCTGCCGACTGACCCCTGCCGCGCTCAGGTTGGAAACCATTTCCGCCACTTCGACAGTGCTCGTCTTCATACTGTTGCCTCTTGTTTTCTGAACGACGGCAGGAAGCGTGGCGTGCGCGCAGCGTAAGCGTCGAATTCAGAGCCGAATTGCTTTCGCATCTGCGCCTCTTCATTGACCGCCAGCCTTCCGTACATGATCAAGAGAATCGGGAACATCGCCAGGGTCAGCAGCGTCGGCCACTGCAGCAGAAAGCCCAGCAGGATGAGGACGAAAGCCACGTATTGCGGATGGCGTATGCGCGCGTAGGCGCCGGTCGTCGCCAGAGCGTTGCGACGCTGCGCGTGATACAGGACATTCCATGCGCTCGACAACAAGTAAAAGCCGAAGCCTAGAAAGGCATAGCTCGCGATGTGCAGCGGACCGAAGTGAGGATCGCCCTTTTCACCGAGCAGCGTCGACCACAAGTGCCCGGAGTTGTGGGACAGCAGGTCGAGGCCAGGATATTTGGTCTGCAGCCAGCCCGACAGCAGATAGATGCTCAGCGGGAAGCCATACATCTCGACAAAGAGCGCGACGATGAAGGCGGCGAAGGCGCTGAAGGTTCGCCAGTCGCGGGCGGTCTGCGGCTTGAAGAAGCTGAACGCGAACATCAGGAAGATCGCCGAGTTCAGGATGACCAGCGACCACAGGCCATAAGCGGGGGCATCTTGAGTCATGGCCGGTCTCCGGTCTTGGGTGTCGGCTGTTCCGCTGGAGGTTTGGCATCCTGGTCAGCGCCGTCGTGGCCTGCATGGCCCCCGCCATGCCCGCCATGCCCGCCGTGTCCGTTGTGCATGAACACATGCATCAGCGGACAGGCCAGCAGCAGCAGGAACGGCAGTGCGCCGATGAAGTGGGCCCGGTGCTCGCTCAGCAGAAAGTACGTGGCGATACCGCCCAGGACAAGCAGTCCCAGGGAGTAGCGCGACCCCCAGAATTCAGGAGGTGCGGCATCGTGTGTTGAAGTGGCGTGGTTCATATGGTTCTCCAGGGGAATCGAGGGCCGGTCACCCGGGCGTTCTGCGGCTACTTCTCCGGCACGGCAGGCAAGCGGTCCATCATCATCTGTATCGAGGCGGCCATCATCTCCATGCGCTTTTCCATCATTTGATGGTGCATCGTCATGTCCCCCTTCATGCCGCCTTTCTTGGAACCCATTGCCCCGGGTGCCCCCCCATTCATCATGGCCATGCCGTCCTGCATCGTCTTCATGTGCTCAACCATTAAGGCATTGCGCTCCTCTGGCGTCTTTGCAGCCATCACCTTGTCATGCATTTGCCGCATGGCTTTGGTTTGGGTGTCCATCTTTGCCATATCGGCGCCTGCCTTCCCCGGCATGGATTTGGACGGGGCCGCGGAGGCCGCACCCGCCGGATGGTGGCCCGGATGCTGATCGGGCTGGGCCGCCCAAGCTGATGTGCCAATGGAGGAAATGGCGAATGCCAAGGAGAGAAGCTGAACTGTTTTCATGTGAAATCCTGTGGTTCTTGAGAGAAGCTTTATGAAGATGCGCTTGGGGTCAACTCATGCTACGTTTGGATCGGGCCCACGAATTGACCTATATCAGTGGAAACGTGAGAGTCCTGAGGACACCGTGCGCCGGCGTGTAATGCCGGTCGGTACGCTGCCGAACTTAGTGGCGTAGGGAAATACGCCGTGCTGACCGGCGCGGGCGAATGCAAGTAGCTCTGCGGCAAGCTCAAGCACAAGTGCTTCCACATGGAGAGTGCGTCCGACGTACCATGCCGAGATGCAACGATCACCCTATCCGGAAGCGCTTAACAACGGCTGCTTCTGTTTCACCCTCGACCAAGATGCGTTGGCGGAAGCACTCGACGCGGAACTCGCGGCGGTGCGATTGTCCGAGCTTGTGCGCGAGCGCTGTCCATTCATGTTTGCTTCGAGGCCGGTGTTCGTTGCGGCGTCGCAGCTCGACCGAATGACCGAGGTAATACGGGCGGTCGAGTTCGTTGTGGCGCTCCCCGCGTATCGAGAACAGGTGCTTGGCGCTGCCCCGGCCATTGCCCGGCTGGGCGCGGCGGGCCCAAAAGGCGTTTTCTTCGGATACGACTTCCACGCCGGGCACGGGCGCCTCGGTCTTATCGAAATCAACACCAACGCCGGCGGAGCCATGCTCAACGCGGTGTTGGCGCGGGCGCAGCGCGCGTGCTGCGCGGAGATGGATGCGATGACACCGGCACTCTCCGACGTGGAGGCGTTCGAGATACGCATTGTGGACATGTTCATCACCGAGTGGGCGCTCGCCGGGCGAACACGCCCGCTTGCAAGCATTGCCATCGTCGACACCCTGCCCGCGGAGCAGTATCTCTACCCTGAGTTCCTGCTCTTCCAGCGTCTTTTCGAGAGGCACGGCCTGCGCGCTGTGATTGCCGGCCCGACCCAGCTGGAGTGGCGCGATGGTGTGCTTTGGCACGGCGAGCTTGCTATCGACCTGGTCTACAACCGCTTGACCGACTTTTACCTCGTGGATGCGGGGAGCGCCGGGCTGCGGGAAGCCTACCTGCAAGGCGGCGTAGTGCTTACGCCGCATCCGCAAGCTCATGCGCTGTATGCGGACAAGCGCAACCTAGCCCTCTTCAGCGACGCATCCATAATGAAAGCACTCGGAGTGCCTGAAGCCGTCCGGCAAGTGTTACTTGAGCACGTGCCCCACACCGAAGTGGTCGTGCCCGTAGACGCGCAACGGCTGTGGGACAAGCGGCGCAACTTGTTCTTCAAGCCGGTCGCGGGCTTTGGCAGCCGTGCAACCTATCGCGGCGACAAACTCACGCGGCGGGTCTGGCAAGAGATTCTCGCGGGTGATTACGTCGCCCAGGAATTCGTCTCACCCGGTGAGCGCAAGCTGAATGACGAAGGCGCGGCGCAAGCCATGAAGTTCGATCTGCGCGCGTATACCTACGAGGGTTGCGTGCAGTGGGTGGCCGCGAGGCTGTACCAGGGGCAGACCACTAATTTTCGAACGCCGGGAGGCGGCTTTGCGCCGGTCTATAGCGCGATGGATGCGTTCGAACCTGGGCCGGGAGGCAGCTGCGCTACTGCTTGTCGGCCCGCGGCCGAGGGGACCGCGAATCCCCACTGACCCGCTGTTTGCGCAGTCGAAGGGCATTGAATGTTGCCGAGGCGGAACTGAGACTCATAGCCAACACCGCGATCATCGGGGAGAGGAGCCACCCGGTGAATCGGTATCACGCGTACCGTGACTTGACTTGCAGCCGTCGAGATGACGCCCGCATCTTCAGCGTTGCCAGACGCATCGATCTCGATGCCGAGGAAGCTCATCCCTTGACAGATGCGTGAACGCACTATCGCGGAACGCTCACCGATTCCACCCAAAAAAACGTTGGTATCGAGGCTCGAAGGCGATCTGCTCACTGGGCGCCACGGCTTGTTCTCGTGCTACGAGGCCTTCATCCACATCATCGATTCGATGTTCGACCAGCACGCCAGGTGGCTGAAGGTATGCCGCCAGATCCCATGGCGAAAGCCGATCGCATCGCTCAACTACCTGCTGACCTCTCATGTCTGGCAGCAAGACCACGACGGCTTTTCGCATTAGGACTCCGGCTTCAACAACGTTGTGGCGAACAAGAAGGCCGACGTGGTGCGCATCTATCTGGCACCTGATGCGAACTGCCTGCTGTCGATCGCCGACCATTGCCTGCACAGTCGCAACTACGTCAACCTGATCATCAGCGACGCAACTGCCGACCCATGGTCCTTCGCCGGGACGTCGATGCTGCCGGTTCGGCGCTCGGGCAGTCGCTCGAAGCTCAGCTGGGCGTAGCCCTGACCGATGCGGTCGATCATTCCACCAAGCGAGCGCTGCAGCGTTCCACCGACGTGATACAGCGCGAACTTGATGCTCGATGAACCCCCGTTGAGGCTCAGCACGCAGGGCCCACCCGGACTCAAGACAGTTCGTTCCATGCTTAGAACCCTTTTCCTTGGCTCTTCCATTCAAGCTCGCAGGGAGGTATCGGGAAATTCGTTGGTCGATCCGTAGTGTGCGGCCGGCTGACCGATTCTTTTGTGCGGCAACGTACAGACATGTGACTACAAACCGCGCACCATGGATTTCGCATTGGGAAATGGCCCTCTGAATGATATGAGTCGAGTGCATTTCTACACCTATTCTGAATCTGTCCGAACAATTGACGTCATGAAGCTCTTCAATGCCCGCACTCTACGTGGCGCCAAATTCGTGGTGCTGCTGGTGTGGTTGTTCGGGTTGGCCTCAGGCGTCGCCAATGCATGTCTGCTGCAGGATCGTGAGGGCCGTCACCATGGTTCTCGCGAAGCGAATGAGATGTTCATCGGCACCGATGGTGCAATCGCAAGCCATGGTGATAGTTCGGACGCATCCAAGGCGCCCTGCCTGAAGGTTTGCGACGACGGTTCGAATTCCCCGGTCAAGCAGCTATCCACCTTTGATTTGACCGACCCTGGTCATGCACCTTGGATTGTGGGCGCGTGGCCAGTCGTGACGACAACTGCCTCTCCTCTCGTCCGCGACGCCGTTCTCCGGCGGCCTCCGCCAGGACCGCCCATCCGGGTTCGCTTCTCGCGATTGATCCTCTAGACAGGTCCTGCCGCGGTCGGGAACTCCCGTTCCGCAGTCTGGCCTTGTGCCCCTTCTAGTTCGCCGCTGCACCTGGGTGCCAGAGGCGGCTACACGGGGACGGTGCCAAAGGAAGCAGCAGCTGTCCTTGGCTCCAGCAACTCTTTCTCCGCCACAAACACCAAAGGGATTCCTCATGGCTGACACACCTGTGCACCCGGCATGCGCGAGCACTCGGCCTCGGCATGCGTGACGACGGCGTCAGCCACGTCGGACTGCAGGAACAAGCGCCATCATGAAAGCGAAAGCGACAGCGACGGCAAGGTGCATGGGAGAGCGCTCTGCAGCGCCACCACCGGGAAAGCAGTCAATCTCTTTGGAGGACTACCAGGGGCAACTCCACGTGCTTCAGGTCGTACTGGTGCAGCTGCAGCGCCACTTCATCGGTTGCGACGACGAGATCCTGGTGCTGGTTGAAGGTCGCGACGCTGCTGGCAAGGACGGAAGTATCAAGCGCACTGTCGAATATCTGAGCCCTCGCGAAACGCGTGTCGTTGCGCTGGGAAAGCGATCCGATCGAGAGGTCAGTGGCTGGCACTTCCAGCGCTATGTTGCGCAGCTTCCAGTCGCCGAGGAATTCGTCCTGTTCAACCGCAGTTGGTACAACCGGGCAGGTGTCGAGCACGTCATGGGGTTTTGCTCCAAGCAAGAGCATGAAGTGTTCATGCATGCGGCGCCGAAGTTCGAGGAAATGCTCGTCAACTCGGGAATCAAGCTTTTCAAGTACTACCCCGACATCGTGCGGACCAACAACAAGCGGCTGGCGCGCTTGAACCTGATTCGCGACATCCTGTCCCGACTGCATTACGCGGGCAAGAAGAACAAGCTGGTGCAGCCCGACTGCACCCAGTCGCAGCGCCTGGCGCGCTGACCTCCACTCACAAAGACAAAGGAACCACCATGAAAACCAGCGCCATTGAAGTGCACGACATGCTGTCCGTATTCAGCGTCGACGAAGTCGAAAAGCGGATCGGCGAGGTGCCCGGCGTCCAAAGCGTGACCGTGAACTTTGCTGCCGGCAACGCCACCGTGCGCTATGACGAGACACAGCTCGAAGCGACCGATATCAAGTCGGCCGTGCGCCAACGCGGCCATGACGCGGCCACGCCCGCTGATACCGCACCGGACGAGGGACACGCTGGACATGCACCACCCGCCGCACCGTCCGAACCCCCCAAGTCGCCAGCATCGACGAGTGCATCGGGCGCACCTACGGCCGAGGGTTCTGCTGATGCGGCACCGCCGGACAAGGCAGCGCCATCGACAACGCCCGATGCGCCAGCAGGCGCGCCGGCTGCCGCGCCCGCCGGCGATGCCCAACCGGACAAAGCCGCATCCGACAAAGCTTAGGGCTGCTGCCTGCGCCTCGAAGTCAAACGCATGTGGCACCTGACCCAGCCACTTTGAATGGGCCAGCAACCTCTCTACAGGAGATCACCATGACGACAGCGAACGCTTCACAACGCAACGCGCCTGGGTTGCCACCCGCGTTGAGAACTGCCCAGGCAGCCGTGCACTTGTCCGAAGTGCAGGAGATGCTGCGAAGACTGGCCGCACATGGGCTGGGCATCTGCATGCCGCACATGCACGACGAGAACACCGGCGAGTTCCAGGCGCTTCCCGATCAGCTGATGCAGGTGGAGGCTGGTTTGGCGGTGAGCTTTCAACCTACAGCAGAAATTGCAAAGCATGCAGGTCGCTTTCTGCCCGTGGCCTGGGTTTGGCGTGAGGGCATGTCGATGCCGTCGGCCGTCTGCGAGATGGTGCAGGACGATGACGCACCGGGCGATGACGAGCCCTCCGTCAAACACAAGATGCCAATGCGGAATTGATCCTGTTCAAGCGCTCGGCCGGCTTCATGGGCACCGGCAAGAACCACTGGACATGAAGCCGACGAAGGAAACACGATGAAGACCAGCGTTATCGAAGTTCACGCCATGCTGTCGATGTTGAGCGTAGACGAAGTGGAGAAGCGGATCGGTGACGTGCCGGGCGTCGAAAGCGTGACGGTGAATTTTTCCGCCGCGACCGCCACCGTGCGGTATGACGAGACGCGACTGGAAGTTGCCGACATCAAGTCTGCCGTGCGCTTGCGTGCGCATGAGCCACTCGCGCCCGCTGCGCCTGCGGCCGCTACCGGTCCCGCAAAACATGCCGCCGAGGCTGCACCGCTTGGGCCCGGCCCATCCCAAGCCACTCCGGTCGCTACAACTCAGCCGCCGCCGGTGGCCCCGGCAGCCGACCCTGCAACCCCAGCCGTGACGCCAAAGCCTGGCGCAGATGCCATGCCTGCGGGCATGAAGATGCCGGGCATGGCTGCGCCCACTCCCGATGCCGCCAACGCATCCAAGCGGGCGACTTCTCCAGATTCGGCCGCGCCGGTGGCGGCCACATCCCTGTTTCAGAAACTGAAGTCGTGGCTTTCGCCGGCAACGGCTGAAGACAAGGCTGCCCCGCCTGCCCCGGTCGCGGCCGACCACAAGGGCCACGCTGCCCACGGCGGCACATCGTCGCCGATGTCGTCAGACATGGCCCAGGAGATGGGTCACGGCGGCAACATGGACCTACCGGCCATGGTGCGGGACATGCGCAACCGCTTCTGGATCTGTTTCGTGTTCACCGTGCCGATCTTCATCTACTCGCCGATGGGTGGCCTCTTCACCGCGCCTGAACCCCCGTTCGGCGTAGCCCTCAACGTCTGGCTGTTCGGCTTGGCCAGCGCCGCCATCCTGTACCCGAGCTGGCCGTTCTTCGTCGCCGCCTGGCACGCACTGAAGTCCGGCACCCTGAACATGGCCACGCTGGTTGTCCTGAGCGTTGGCACCGGTTACCTGTTCAGCGTCGGTGCCACATTCTTCTTCGAGAGCGAGCAGTTCTTCGAAGCAGTTGCGGTGCTGCTGGTGTTCATCCTGCTTGGCCACTGGCTGGAAATGCGCGCCCGTGCCGGCGCCTCCTCGGCCATCAAGGCGCTGATGAACCTGACGCCGGCCAAGGCGTTTGTGCTGCGCAAGGGG